>JBAZEK010000002.1:305440-610881 GCA_041653995.1 Dehalococcoidia bacterium | reverse complement strand
GGATCTGCCTCAACGCCGTTCACGTCATACCCTACAGGGCGGTCCAGGCGGAGCAGGTGGTTATCGGCAAGAAAATAGATGAAGCGCTGGCTGAAGAAGCGGGCCAGGCCGCTGTATCCGCAGCCAAGCCGCTCGAACATAATAAATACATGGTGGCGGTTGCCAGGACGCTGGTTAAAAGAACGCTGCTGGCCTGCGCGGGATGATGACCTTTTATATCTCTGATAAGTTAATTAAAGCTCTATCCCGGATGTCGTTTCACGTGAATGTAAGCCGGAGGTGTTAGTGAATTGCTGTTCTCGATGCTGCTCTCAATCATGAATATTGCAATGAGTATAACTGCGAAAAACAACAAGTCTATGAAGGACCTGATTAAGGTACGCAACTGCGCATACGTAATGATGACCAGGGATGGGAAGATCGGCCGGCGTTTCCACTTCCGAAACGGCAAATACTGGTCCGACAAAGTGCTCACAGACTATGACCTGGCCTTCGTGTTTAAAAACGCGGATGTCGGATTTAAAACGCTGGCTCTGGGCGGGGCGACGGGGATACCGGAAGCGATCAATAACTGGAACCTGAAGCTTGTAGGAAATGTCGACATCGCCACCTTCTTCCAAGTAATGATCGGAGTCTCAATGGGAATAATGAAAAGATAATAGTAAAAAACGACTCTGCAAAAACTACCTTCTCTTGATAAGCGGCGGCTGTAGCAACCAATTTAGGTTTCTGTGCCGGCATCTCAACTCATTAGTTAAAACGATGGAGGAGATCAGGTGAAAAAAGAATCAGAGATACAGACAGAACGAATGATTGAGATGTTCGACAACCTCAAGTCGGACAAATATCCGCTCAAAGAGTACAAATATGTTGGAGAAAGAGGCCCGCGCAGAATAGACGGCCCTCCCAAGGCAATGGGAGCGGCAGATTACTGCATGGATATACAGTTGCCGGGCATGCTGCATATGCGTTTTCTCATGTCGCCCTACCCGCACGCGAAGATACTAAGAATGGATACCGGCAAGGCTGAGAAGCTGCCGGGCGTGAGATATGTGCTGCGCTATGACGACCCGGAGATCCCCGAATCAGCAAACCTCGGTAACATCGCAGGTTCTTTCGGTAACGACAGGCCGCTGTCTGGCGTAGCCCACTTTGAGGGAGAGTTGATAGGCGCTGCGGTGGCGGCTGAGACAGAGGCCATCGCTGAGGAGGCGCTCTCACTAATAGAGGTCGACTGGGAGGAACGGCCCTTCAATCTGGATCCGGTGGCGGCCAGCGACCCGTCGGCGCCTCTCAGTTTTCCCGAGCGCTATATCGACGGTAACCACTGGAACCGCGGTTTCTTCGATACCATTTCAAAAGGGGATACGTCAAAGGGTTTCGCCGAGGCGGACAGGGTTATCGAGTTCAAGCTTACACGCGCAGCCCATACCTGGATCGGCCCCGAGAGGCCCTGCGGAGTTTTTAAATGGAACGGCGACTATCCGGAGGTATGGTTGAAAAATCAGCGCGGGCACCTTCCCAAACGCCAGATATCGACCTGGTACGGTGGCATACCTTTGAACACCATCCAGGTCCATATGCCGTACCAGGGCGCGAGCTTCGGCGGCTGGTCCTGCGTCGACTGGAGCCTGGGCGGCATGTACTGCGCAGGCCTTGTATCCAGGAGGACCAAAAGGCCCGTCAAGTATGTATTCAACCGACGCGAGGATTTCTACGGCGGCTCCATGGACGAAGGTACATATTTAATCAAAGTGGGATTCAAGAACGACGGCACGATCACCGCGGTCGATGCTACGGCCTACCTCGTCAACGCCATCTGGCCGGTTTTCCACGCCGGAGCGCATTTCAGCGAAAACACTAAAGTAGCCAATGTGAGAAGCCAAACCAAATCGGTCTGGATCAATAAGGGGCCCACGGTCCCCGTGCGCTGCGAGATGCTGCCCACCTGCCTGACCGTGACGATGGTAATGGACCGCGTCGCGGCCGCGCTGGGTATGGATCCCGTTGAAGTGGCGCTGAAAAACGACGGCTGCGACGGCCGCGAAATGGCCTCGCTTGTTGATGAAAAAATGGAACGCGGTTTTGAGAATCGCGATAGCCTGAGGGAGTGCATCGAGAAGGGCACAGCGGAATTCAATTGGGACCAGTCCTGGCATCAACCGGGCGCGCGCAGACTATCGAACGGTAGAATGCACGGCGTCGGGTTCACCTGGGGGCAGGAATGGGCGGACTCGCTGGGCGGCGGAGAGTTCGCCATACGCATAGAGCGGGGAGACGGAACAGCCACCCTGCAATCGCTGGGCGTAGACCACGGCGTGGAAGCAGAGAATACATACTGCCGCGTAGCGGCGGACGAGCTCGGTTTCCGTCTGCAGGACGTCAACTACAACTCACATCACGATCCAGGCTTTGTCAGAATGACTCCGGGCTCCTCCACCAACCTGTCAGCCAACGCCTGGGCGGTGCGCCATACGGCCAGGATACTAAAACAGAAGATACTGGAGGCTGTCACCAGCCCGACGGCGCCCTCCCAGCGCGGCAGCTTTGCTCCCGCCTTCCCCGATACCAGGACTGAAGAGCTGGATATAAAAAACAGCGTGATTTTCATGAAGTCCGATCCTTCCCGGCGAATGCCCATCTCTGAATATGTTAAGCACGGTGGACCCACCGGACCGATAACAGCAACAGAGATACTCGGGGCGAGGACCGCGTTTACTGAACCCCTGTATGCGGTCGGATACCACGCTCAGGAGGGCGGCTACAGCCCCCTCAGTCCCAGGTCGCGGTTCTGCCGCCAGGCCCACTTCATGGAGATCGAGGTAGATACCGAGACCGGTGAGATCACCGTCACCAGGGTGGTCAACGTCAACGACGTGGGCAGGGCCATAAATCCAATGAGTTGCGAGGGGCAGCAGTACGGCGGCACGGTCATGGGAGTGGGCAGGGCCAAATTCGAAGAAATAATACACGATCCGGTGACCGGCGTGATGCTCAACGGTAATTTGCTCGACTATAAAATAGCCACCACGCTTGATACAGGCCCTATATCGACAATACTGGTGGAGACCGGCATGGGCTATGGACCATATGGATCAACAGGAATCGGCGAGGACATCGGAACCGTTATACCCGGCTTGATGGCGCCAGCAGTCTACAACGCCATCGGGGTCTGGATCGAAGACTTCCCCATCACTCCTGATAAGGTGCTGAAAGCCCTGGGGAAAATCTGAGGAGGCAGCGGAACTTGAGTGAAGAGATAATGCAAGCCGGAGGTATGGGTGAATTGCTGTTCTCAATATTGCTCTCAATCATCAGTTTTTCCATGGGAAGAGCTGCCAAAAATAATAAGGCTATTAAAGAGATGATGGCCATTCGAAACCTGGTCTTCGTGATCATGACCGAAGACGGAAAAATAGGCAGGCGCTTAATTTTTAAGAACGGGAAATTTTCATCGGATAAGGTGCTTACGGACTACAATATGGCCCTGGTCTGGAAGGACCCCTCAACGGCATTTAAAACGATGGCTTTCGGCGGAGAGACTGGGTTGCAGGACGCCATGAACAACTGGAATTTGAGACTGGCAGGCGACCCGGGCTTTTTGAACCTCTTCGCTGTATTGCTGCTGGTCTCACTGGGCAAGATGAAGCGGTGATTTTGTATCTGGAATAAACTGCAGGAGATATCTTAATGAAGATCAACCTCCAATATGACAGGTTAACCGGCAAATCGATCAACGCCGAGAAATTTAAAAACGATTCACAAATAGAGGTGCCCGACAGGTGCAACGTACGTGACCTGATCACGTTGCTGGAGGCGCCCAAAGAGCGCAGGGAATCTCTGCTTGTCCACGTGAACGGCGAGCCCGCATGGAACATCACCATTTTAAAGGAAAACGATTCGGTGAAGCTGTTCCTGATGCTCGGCGGCGGTTGAAACCACAGATCGAAAATTTATGTCAGAAACTTATATGGATATTATTCATTGAAGGGAGGAAAAAATGGCCAAAAAAGAGTATAAAACGACTTTCGATCAGTTGATAGGCGACCTGCTGTCGGGTAAATCGTTCTATGACCTGATCGAATGGAAAAGATTCGTTAATAAAGAGACTACGGCATTTATTGTTTCGGATGCTCAGAATGAAGTGCTGCATAAAGACGGCAACATGAATGTCCTGGGAACATGGAAAGTGGCAGAAGACCTGGGTGTGGTGCAGAATATCAAAAATATCGTGGCCGCCTGCCGTAAAAAAGAAATACCGGTATTCTGGATACGTCAGGCGTTCCTGGCAGAAGGTAAGGACCTTTTCCCGGGGACTTGTTTCGAAGCACTTATCAGTTATCTGCGCACCGCCGTGCCGACCCTGATGCTTGACGGCACCTGGGATATGGAAATTATCGATGAGCTTAAGGCCGACATGGCGCCTAAAGACATAGTCATACATAAGCAGGCGCTCGGCGCTTTCGAAGGGACTAACCTGCAGACTTATCTAACTCACATGGGGATAAAAACAATCATTGTCTGCGGATGTGTACTTGACCAGTGTGTTGAGTCTACGATACGCACCGCATGGGACCGCGGCTACCTGTCCGTACTTGTCAAGGATGCGTCGGCCGCGGGCAGCATGGAGGCTGCCGATATGGCATGCCAGAGGATGGGATTGATGATGGCGCCCGTAGTAGATACAAGCGAAGTTATCAGCTTAATAAACAGCCTGTAATGAGAATTCCCAATACCAGACTATAATATGATAAAAAGCCTGAAACTCAGCCGTTGCTGTAATTTTTTATTTTAGTTTTTCGAATTAGTCTGAGGACGGCAGCGCCTTGGGCTTCTGCAGCTCCATCTCTTTTCCGTCGCAGCTGATTGTGCCTTCCCCGGCCTTGGTGCAAAGGACCTCGGTCCCGCAGACTTCGCACTTGAATCTCTTGCCAAGCTGGTTTGCCATGTTATCTCTCCTGTAAGGGTTTAAATACTTTTTACTTCTTCTGTTCCATGGGCTGACCGCAACAGGTTACCTGCCCGTTGCCGCCCTTGGTGACGATGAACTCGGAGCCGCACTTGCCGCAGATGTATTTCTTGCCGATTTGATTGGCCATTGTAAAATCCCTCCGGACTATTATTTTAGTCTCAATTCAGCCTTGATGCAAAACAGAGCTACAGCTCCATCTCGTGGAAATCATCCGCCACTATCAATTTTGCCGCCGTCATCTTCTGCACATCCTCAGGCGTGATGCCGGGTATCGTCTCTTTAAGCACCAATCCTTTGGGCGTAACCTCTATCAGCGCATAGTTGGTGACGATCACATCCACGCACTCTTTGGCTGTCAGCGGGTAATTGCAGACTTCCAGTATTTTAGGCTCGCCGCCCGGCGTGAAATGCTCCATAGCCACGATCAGTTTAGCGGCGCCCACCGCGAGATCCATCGAGCCGCCGATGTTGCCGGTCTTGCCCAGGCCGCGGGCCGGGTTGTTCCATCCGGCCAGATCGCCTTTGGCCGACACCTGAAGAGCACCCAGCACCGCCGCATCCATGCGTCCGCCGCGGATCATGGCAAACGACGTCTCAACATTAAAATAGCAGCTCCCCGGCATCTCATGCACAAACTGGCAGCTGGCGTTGATACGGTCCTGATCCTGTTCCCCCTCATCCGCCAGCGGACCGCATTTCAGCATTCCGATCTCGGACTGAATGATGATATCGCGGCCTTCTATCCAGTTGGAGACCAGCGTAGGTATGCCTATACCTAAATTTACGTACGAACCGTCCTCCAGCATATTGGCAATGCGCAGGGCGATCATCTCGCGCTCCAGCGGAGGCATCTCCGGTACGACAACTTTACTCATCTTGCTCATTATTAAACTCCGGATATTTAGAATCTTATACTGAAGCCGAGCTAAAGTCCGGCCTGCCTATCTCAATCACCCGCTTCACAAATATTCCGGGTGTGTGGATAATATTCGGATCGAGTTCCCCAACATCGAAAAGCTTCTCCACCTCTGCAATGGTCACTTTCCCGGCCATGGCCATGGCGTTATTGTAATTCTGTGCGGTGAAGCGGTAGATGAGGTTACCCTCACGGTCGCCTTTCCAGGCATGCACAAAGGCGAAATCCACCGGCAGCGCCAGTTCCAGCAGATATTCAGCCCCGTTGAAGACCTTTACTTCTTTTCCTTCCGCCACCACCGTACCGACACCGGTAGGCGTGTAAAAACCCGGGATGCCGGCGCCGGCGCAGCGCAGCTTCTCGACAAAGGTGCCGATGGGGTATATTTCGAGCTCAATCTTGCCGCTGCGCACCGCCTGCTCGAATGGGTGCTGGGCGCCCTTGGTGGCCGAGCGCGGGAAAGGATAATTGCAGATGGCCTTTTTTATCTGGCCGTTGGTGACCAGCTCCAGCATCTCTTCATTGCCGGTTCCCACCTGCTGCACAACCACGGTCAGGTTTTTTACACCTTTTTTAGCCAGCGCCCGGGTCAGTGCGGTGGGTTTTCCGGCGGTAAAGAAACTGCCGAAAGCTATGACCGCGCCATCCGGGATGTCCGCAATCGCCTCTTCCGGTGAGGCATAAGTCTTGTCCATGTCAGCAAGCCTCCATATTTAGACATATAGATATCATGGGTTTCTTCTTAATTTAAGGGGTTCAATCGAGGTACACTTTCAGGATTTTTTCTTTCGTGTATTTTTTTTTGATTTTGCTGGCGACAGAATCGCGCCTCCGTTCGATAGACCTGACATCATCCTGGCGTTTGAGGCGAGGTGCTCTTTGTTCGCTCCCAGATAATCGACCGCGGCATTGCTGATTTTCTGAGTCAGCTTAACCAACGTCTCACGCTCCTGCGGCGTGAGCGTGTAAAAAACTCTTTCCATCGCATCTTTAATACTGGTGCTAAGTTCCCTCAGCAATTCCACTCCCTTTGGCGTCATTTCTACTTCAACGGCACGCCTGTCGGTTTTGGACCTGCGCCGCGTGATGATCTTCCGTTTGTGCAGCCTGTCCAGCAGAGGACTGACCGAGTGGGTTTCCAGAGGAAGCACATGGGATATCTCCGTGGGGCTCAAAGCTCTTTTGGCAAAATAGAGCGCCTGCAATGTTGTTATCTGAGAGACCGTTATATTACCGCTGCGTAAACTCCTCTCAAGCGCTTTAGCCCAGATATTCCAGGACTGGGCGAAATTAACGACGATCCACATCAGCTCCGGCGAGGGCCCGACTTCAATGGATTTTCTAGATTTTGCCATATCTCTGACCACTTTTTAGAAGTGTTTTAATTATGATAACACCATGTAACAGCATACGTCAAAAATATACAACAGAATTTAAATCCTACCGATATATTACAATGTTATGTATATCCATAGTGATTAAATTTATATTGACATTTTTTATGCAGGTATAATACAATATTACCTTGAGATCGATAAAAGGGCGTGATGTCGTCTTTAAATGTATTCGAGTCTGAATTTTTCGGCTTCAGTCTGGACCCAATATTAGTAAAGCGGAGGATTTTATGCACACAACACTGAGTTCTGAAAAAGGCTTGAAGGAACTTACCACGCTTGGCCTTGAGGCCAACAGGAACAAATATGCTCTGCAGTGGAAGAAGGACGGTAAAAAAGTAGCAGGTTTGCTATGCTCCTATATTCCCGAGGAGATAGTCCATGCGGCCGGCGTTTTGCCCTGGCATGTATTCGGCACCTGGCAGGCCGGCACTCCGCACGCCAATGAATGGAGGCCTGCCGACACCTGCCTTTACTGCAATCATGTGCTGGAAGCGCTGCTTACAGACCGCCTGGAATTTCTGGATGCCGTGGTGGCAACCGACTGGGACCAGGAGCTTGTACGTCTGTGGGATGTATGGCGATATGTTGAGAAAACCCCCACCACCCTGGTGATAGACGTGCCGATCATAAACACCGACACCGCTGTCAAGTTCCTCACCCAGCAATACAATAAATTTATCGGCGAGATGGAAAAACTGGCGGGGCGCCCGATCACAGATGAGGATTTGAAGCGCAGCATCGCTGTCCTTGAAAGAACGCGGCACCTGGTAAAAAGGCTATATGAGCTCAGGAATACAGAGGCTCCGTCGCTCACCGGCGCGGAGATGCTGGGCATAACCACCGCAGCCATGTTGATGCCTAAAGAGGAATTCAATGACAGGATTGAAGCCCTGTTGCCCTACCTGGAAAAGAGAAAGATACCCGCGGAAAAGTCCCGCCCTCGGTTGCTGGTATCCAGCGACCGTCTGGACAATCCCGGGCACCTGGCGGCCATAGAGGAGGCGGGATGCATCGTGGCCATGGACGACCTAGATACCGGCAGCCGTCACTACTGGAGACATGTTGAGATCGGCTCAGCCAGCTCTCCGATATTGCGCCAGGAGATAGTATCGGCCCTGGCAAGGAGATACCTGATGCAGCCGGCCAGCCCCAGGATGATGAACTGGCAGGACCAGGTCGACCAGGTTGTTCACTGGGTGCGCGACTACAATATCCAGGGCGTAATCGAGCTCCCGCAGGGCTTCTCGCGCTACCGCGAATTCCGGGCCAACTTCTTCAGGAACAAGCTGGAGGAGGCCGGCATACCCGTGATGTCCTATCGCAGGGAGTACGTCGTCTCCAATGTGGGACAGGTAAAGACCAGGGTTGGAGCATTCATCGAGATGATCGAGTCTAAAGCCTGAATGCGATGCCTGGAGAATAATTAGAGGGAGAATGATATGACTTGGCTTGAGCAGGAAATAGCAAGAAATCAAAAAAGGATAGACCGCATCACAGCAAATCCCGATGCCACCAAAATCAAGGCAAACAAGCTCCTCTATGAGCTGGAGCGCGACCTGAGGATCGCACAGCTGGACGCCTGGAAAACGGGAAACAAGCCTTTAATCAACTCGGACCACCTGCCACCGCTGGTTTACGCGCTGGGAGGCATCGGTATAGACTCCATGGGCGCAGCGGACAGGACCATGCTGGCCACCGAGTACTTCAATATACTGAGATCAAATAATTTCCCGGACGACGCCTGTGACCGAACCATTGTGATCATCGCTCTCTGCGTGAGTAAGAACTTCCCACCCCCCAATTTCGTGATCGCCACCTCATTTGCCTGTCCCATGGAGTGTGTATCGCCCAAAGCCATCGGCGAGTATTTTAATATGCCCGTCTTCCACATCGATACCACTCTCGAGATCAGCGACGATGGCCTGACTTATGTGACAGACCAGCTCGGCGAAATGATCGAGTTCGCCGAGGCCAAGGTGCCCGGCATCAAATACAGCGAAGAGAGACTCTTATATGCCCTTGAATACGACACGATCGCTCATAATTGCGCCAAAGAAATACATAAGCTGAGGAAAAGGGTACCCTGTCCCCTGGCCGGACAGGATGCCTTCCGCCTGCCCAGGATCCCCTCCATGTACCCGGACCCCAAGAAGGGCGCCGAGTACTGGAAACAGTTCTCCGAGGAGATGCATGAGCGGGCGGAGAAAGGTTACGGCGTGCTGGAAGATGAGAAACTCAGGTTCCTCTGGGCTGTGACCGGTCCCTTCTATTTCAACCCCTTCGACTTACTGGCCAAAAGAGGGGTGGCTGTGCCGGCGCTTCAATTCGGCGTGATGAGCCGCTGGTTCGGCGCCGAATACGGCCTTTTCGGAGATGAGAAAGAATACGGGCGCAAACTGAAGCCGCTGGAGGAGCTGGCACGCTTTCTGAACGGCAACACCTGGGCCGGCGTGGGCCACCGCTGGGTGGACAGCACTGTTAACATGGCCAAGGACCTCAAATGCGACGGCATTATTTATTTCCTGCAGCTCGGCTGCAGCGCCAGCGGCGGCGTCTCACGCCTCGTGGCAGAGAAAGCCGAGCGCGAACTGGGCATACCGACACTGATGCTCGAAGGCAGGCAGCTCGATCCATTCTATAAGAGCCAGCAGGCATCGGAAGAAGAGATGAACGCATTCATCGACCTGTGCCTGAATAAAAAGAAGTCAAAGTCCAAATAATTACTCCTTATAAATAAGAATGCCCCGCCTTGTCAGGCGGGGCATTCTTATTTCGGATGCTTCCGATTTATTATTTTCGTTCTATGCCGGTATCCTCGAGCCGGCGCAGGACAGCGGAGGAACCCTCAGCGATATCTTCCACCACCTGTTTGGCGCTCAAAAGCTCCTTGATCAATCCTACCGCGTCGTTGACACTGACCACGCCCTGCACGGTATCTCCCAGGCAAAAGGTGGGGTACATGCGGCTGACCAGATAGCCGGGCTTGGTCATGGCATGGTTCTCCTGAAGGTTGTAAAGGTCTCCCAGCGAGGCATGCCCGATCTCCATCTCGTGAAATTTTTGACTGAACTCGTTCTTGACGGCCCTGACCATGGATACACCCAGATTTTTACCCAGCACTATTGTGTCGGCTTCAGTCGCCTTTAATACCACGTCCTTTACGTTCTGGTGTGCATCGCTTTCGCGTGTCGCCAGGAACCTGGTCCCAATAAATACCGCTTCCGCTCCCAGCGCCAGGGCAGCTACGAATCCGCGGCTGTCCACGATGCCACCCCCGGCAATGACCGGTATCTTGACCGCATCGGCCAACTCAGGCACAAGACACATGGTCGTGTGATCATCGTTGCCCAGGTGCCCGCCGCCTTCATATCCCTCTGCAATAACCGCATCGACGCCTTCCGTCTCGGCGCGTTTGCCGTGTTTGATGGTGGTCACGGTATGAAATACTTTGACACCTTTGTCCTTCAGCTCTTTGGTATAGACCTGCGGAGCACCCATGGAGACCACGGCTACAGGTACCTTCTCTTCAATTATTACACGCACAAATGCGTCGCTGAACTTTTTGGCGTCGCCCATACCGATCGCTATATTGACGGCGAAGGGCTTGTCCGTGATGCTCCTGACTTTTTTTATCTGGCTCCTCAGTCTCTCTCCGACCTCCTTCTCGTCATTGGCCGGCGTCTTCTGGCCTGCGTTGGGGCCAAGCGTTCCCAATCCACCCGCCGCCGATACGGCGGACACCAGATCGGCCCCGCTGATCCAGTTCATAGGCGCCTGGATAATAGGATAATCGATGCCCAGCATCTGACTGATTCTGGTTTTGATCATGGGATCTCCCTATCTTTATATTTGCTACCGCAGCCGGCAGAATCAGGCAACGATCTTGCTCTTTCTCAGTTTCTTGATCCTGTCTTCCTTGTAGCCAATTCCTGCCAGTATCTCGTCGGTATGCTGTCCCAGAGCAGGCGCCGCGGTTTTGATCTGTGACGGGGTGTCGCTCATGGTCCACGGCAATGCCGTTACCTTGACCTTGCCGGCTACCGGATGTTCCATTTCCTGTATAGCGTCGACGGCTTGAATCTGCGCATGCATGGCGCCGCCGTAAAGTGTTTCGTAGTCATAGATGGCCGAACCCATTCCGCCTATCTCATCGATCATAGTGATCATCTCATTACTGGTTTTATCCAGAAAATATGTTTCGAACAGGCCCTTCATCTCCTGGGCATCGCGGCCCAGCCCGATCGCCCGCAGCCCCTTGTACTTGAACCAGGGGTCCTCCAGCAGCTCTCCCAGGCCGACCCTCTTGAGAAACTCAACCCAGCTTTCAAGGGCCGCTTCGATACCTTTGCCTGCCCTGGCCAGCACCGAAAAGACAATCGATCCGTCTTTAGTCTTATAACCGTGCTCGGCGTGATCATAGGGGCCTGTCAGATACCAGCCGCCGTAAGTATCAGGATTGCAGAAGGCCTGTATCCAGTGGGCGCCCATCTGTAGCATGGACCTTAACTTGGCGATGCCGACCTTCTGACCATCGCCGGTTTTACCGCGGTAATACAGCGCCGCCAGGATGCCGCTCAAGGCATGGAATGCGGAAGATGCCTCTACAACATCGGAACCGACGCGTACGGGTTCCTCTCCGGGCTCACCCAGGAACTGAATATACCCGGCCAGACCCTGCAGTTCGAGTTCCGAAGCGTGCCTGTCTTTATAACAACCCGTCTCTCCGAAACTGGAGATAGAGCAGTAGACGATATTGTGATTGATGCGTTTGATATCCTCATATCCGACCCCGAGCCGGGCTGCTCCACCCACATCGAAGCTCTCGAGGAAGACACCTGCCCCTTTAACCAGATCATAGACTACTTGCCTGCCCTCCGGTTTTGTTAGATCAACAGCTATGCTCTTTTTATTGCGATTGTGGCAGATGAATAAATTGCTTTCGCCCTTGATCCTGGGGCCGATATGGCGTGCCCAGTCGCCCTCCAGACTCTCAACTTTGATGACCTCGGCGCCCATGTCACCCAGGTACATCGAACACAGGGGGCCGCTTATCTCCTCGGTAAGATCGATCACTTTTATGCCGCCCAGAACCTCTGTCATTTCATTCTCTCCTTAATCTAATTCTCATGGCCGCCACGGAAATCTCATTCCAGCATCGCGAGAATTTCATCTCTATTACAGTCGTATTTAACCGTCGGAGTCATCTCTTCCGAAGGGGTCCTGCTGAACTCCCATGGCGAAGCATACCCTTTCAACATTCCGTAGCTGCTATCCATATCGTAAAGCCACTTGTTTTCGTTGATATGCGGATCCCTGATCAAGTCAACGTAATCGTAATTGAACCCGTAAGGAACACCGCACCTGTTGAAATGCAGCATCCACCAGTAGGCAGGCTTATCGCCGACCTTCTCCTGTATCAACGGGACCAGTTCCTTCCTGTTCTTTAAGCGTTTCTCATTGGTGCTGAACCTGGGATCATCCTGGATGTTCTCCAGCTCCAGCGCCTTGCAGATCTTGTGCCAGTATTCCTCTCTGTCGGCGCTGATGTTTATATACTTGTTATCCTGCGTCCTGAACGCCTCGGAGGGCGCTACCCTGCTGCTCACGCTACCCATCAACGCGGGGTTTTTGCCTGATATAAAGAACTCCGCCAGGCGGCTGGTCTGCACCGCGATAGTGCCCTGCAGATGAGAGGTGTCTATCCTCTGACCTTTCCCCGTCTTTTGACGCGCGATCAAACCGGCGATGGCCGCATTTAAAATAATCAGGGTCGCCGTGTAGTCAGCATTGGTGGCGTAACGCAGTATCTCCGCTTCACCACCCTCTTTCCCGTTTATACTGGCAAATCCCGACGCCGCCTGGACAAAGTGGTCGGCGGCAGCGTACTTCGACCACGGCCCGGTAGTTCCGTAAGACGTGCTTTCAATATAGATTATTCGAGGATTCATTTTGGCCAGGTCCTTATACCCGAATCCTATACGGTCCAGGGCTCCCAGCCGTCGGTTGTTGACCAGCACGTCGGCCCATTTGACCAGCTTGGTGCCGATCTCTTTTCCCAAAGGAGACCTTAAATCCAGCATAATGCTCTTCTTGTTATAATGACTGCTGATATAGCTGGTGCCCGTGCCGCCGGCTATGGTCCCCACAAAGAGAAGACCGTCCAGAGTAGGGGGCTCGATACGAATAGCCTGCGCGCCCATCAATCCCAGAAGGCTGCACGCAGCAGGCCCAACCGTAAAAGCGCCTGCATCCAGTACTTTGATCCCTGCTAATGGCCCTGACATAACAACTACCTCCGATAATGTATTAAGAGCGGTTACGCTCCAAGAATCGCGCTAATCTTATCACGCAAATCAAATATTTGTCAATGTCAACTAAATCGATATTGATAATAATATTATTGTATGATATCCTACTGTGTAATATTAAACAGTGGCTATTCAGGCAGTCGATTTTACCACAGGTTGTCTGTTGTTGTGATAGGGCAGCCGATGCAGGAACAACCATAATAATTACAGGAGGCAGAAAATGGCAGGTCGAGACAGCTACGAAACTATAGCTGAGAAACACGGTTATCCGGATTCCGCCTTATATAAGACATTGATCAGAAATTTGTTGACTCCTGATGAGGCTGCGATCGGAGTCGTGATTCTCGAGAAAACGGACGAGGTAACCCCGGCCGTATTATCCAGTGAGATCGGCCTTGATCAGGAAAAGGTCGATGCCTGCCTCAATAGCCTGTTCCGTAAAGGGCTGGTCAACTACAAGGACGCCAAGACGCGCCGTGGTCTGCGCTTCGCCCGCGACCCCTATTTCGCATTCATGACGTCGCTTTCCGACATGGCAATCGATCCCAAGACCTCGCCGGCTTACAAAAGCTGGTATGAATTCGTTAAAAAAGAGATGTACCCCGACCTGGCCAAGATGATCGGCCTGACCGATATTCAGTATGCCAGAGTGGTGCCCCATATCAGTGCGCTGAAGTCGCACAGCGATATTTTGCCGCATGAAGATGTGAGAGAATATGCCAAGGCCTCCCGCATAGCCGTTACGGATTGCTCCTGTCGGAAATGCAACGCGGCCGGGGGTGAACCGTGCAAGCTGAGCGACGATTATACCATCTGTTTGAATTTCGGCCGCGCCGCCGAACACATCATTCAAAGAGGTGTGGGCAAGGCTATAAGTTCTGAGGAAGCGCTTAAAATCATCGAGGATTGTGAGAAAAGAGGCCTTATACATATACTTGATATCGGGGTGGCGACCTTATGCAACTGCTGCACCTGTTGCTGCATAGCCCTGAGCAATTGCGTCAATTTCTCAATACCTTTCTCAACAATCACCTTCAAAAGCCGCTATCTTGCTGAAAGCAATCCCGACCTGTGCAAGGGTTGCAAGGTCTGCAGCAAGCGCTGCCAGTTCAAGGCCATCACCCTTGTCAAGGATGGCTCGGGCAAATTAAAAAGCGTTACCGATTCGGAAAAGTGCTTCGGCTGCGGCGCATGTGTAGCTTCGTGCCCGCATGGAGCACGGCAATTGAAGCCGGTGCGCACGCCTGAGACGCTGAATGCCTGGGAACCTTACGAGCGCTGGGAGAGAAGAATCAAAGGTTAGGGTTCGGCGACAGCAGTCACTTGCCGGACTTCACAGCCAGGTCCCTGGCAAAAAGTGCAGCACCTATGGCGCCGATTATCTGTGGTTCATCAGCTATCAATGCCTTCATACCCAAGCGTTTCTCAACCCTTGAGACGATGCCCGTGTTTTTGGCAATCCCGCCGCTGATGGAAAGTTCCGCCTCCACCCCGATACGCTGAATGATGGTTATGATCCTCTCCACCGTGGCATCGACTGCGCCCGCCAGGATGTCATTGATCTGGTATCCCTCCCGGATACGCATGAGCACGTCGTTCTCAGCGAAGACCGCGCAAAAGCTATCCACTGCAACGGGACCGTTGACGGGCTGCAGAGACCTGGGGCCGATCTCGCCCAGGGGAACCCCGGTGTATTTAGATAGTCGTTCAAGGTAGCGGCCGGTGCCTGCAGCGCATTTATCGTTAAGCGCGAACTTCACCACCCTGCCGCCTTCATCGCACTTGATCGCCTTGCAATCCTGGCCTCCCATATCCAGTACCGTCCGCACACCGGGAAAGTACCAGTTCACACCTCTGGCATGACAGGATATCTCCGTGACGTTTTTTTGCGCAAAAGGGACATTGACTCTTCCATAGCCGGTGGAAACGATGCAGGCTATATCGCCCATACCGGCACCGCTTTTTGCCAGGACAAGCTCCATAACGCCTGAGGCAGCGGCCGTACTGCTGGCGCCGGTCGGTATCAGCCCGGATGCCACAATACTCCGGTCATCCATGATGACCGCTTTGGTACTGGATGAACCTATATCAATCCCGGCCAGCAGCACAACTAAAATCGCTCCTTATTGAACGGCCAGAGCCGCTCCGCAGGCCATTACAATATCGGATTGCACGGCCGTTTTTATTTCGCAGCCGCCGAGCTTTCCCATCTCATCCAGCAGACACGCGTCCGTGGACACTCCACCCGCCACGCAAACAACGTTTTCCAGCCCGACCTGGAGCAGCAGACCGTATAAACGTCTGGCCAGGGCCCTGTATGCGCCGCGTGCGATCTCCGCCGGCTTCTCATCCGAGTGAATGAGGGTGATGATCTCCGACTCGGCAAAGATGGTGCATGTGCTCTGCACCTCGACAAAATTATCCGTGGATAATCCCAGCTTGCTCAGCTCGGTTTTATCTATTGCCATGGTTGCAGCAACCACATCCAGAAACCTTCCGCTGCCGGAAGCACATTTCTCGCTGTAACGGATCTTGAGCGGTACACCGGCATCACATTTAATTGCCAGGCTTTTCTGTGCGCCCACATCGATCACAGTCCGTGCCTCGGGCATAAAGAAATCGATGCCCCTGGCAAGGCAGGTGCTCTCGTTAACATGCTCGCCTTCCAGATGAACATACTTGTACGCCATGCCGGTAACGGCGATCTTACTGATGTCATCTAAAGTAATACCAGCTATCCGGCATGTATCGGCCAGCGCCCGCTTCGATATCTCCGTGATGCTTTCCGTGCCTTCATCCAGAACCACATTACCCAGTAGTGTACGGCCCCTGAGGAGAGCAACCTTGATCCTGCTGGCGCCTGCATCGATGCCGGCAGTTAAAAATCCATCGTCTGTTATCATAGCATCACAGGATAAACGGCTCCGTTACATACCTGATAGCTGGTATATTAGTTCTAAAAGACTATATGTTCAACTCGCAGAATCAGGCAGTCTCGTATGTGACTCCCTCCTCCAGTTTCCTGGCGTTGGCATAGTCTTTGTTGAAAAACTTGTAAGTGATAAAGTAACCGATCGATCCGATGACCGCCACTGCGCCATTGACCCAGAAACCCATCTGCAGGTTGGAGGCATCGGATACCATGCCGGTTACTGCAGGCCCCCATAAGCCGCCCAGGAAGAACATGCAGAAAATGTAGACGCCGTAGGTGCTGGCCCTCAGGTAGAAGGGCACGATCTCCTGGCTGGCAGTATGCTGTGCGGGGATGTACATGAAAGAGAAAAAAGTCACCACGAAGAACAGCGGCCAGGCGTTGAAGAGGATTGCGCACGCATAACATATGATTGACAGCGATACACAGATCCAGCTGAGCAGCATTTTATTGGCCGGGTTCTTCCTGGATATCAGGTCGCCCAACCAGCCGCCCAGCGGGCTGGCTATCAGGGCGCTGATCATCACCACCGCCGTTAGCGAACCTGCCGTAGTAACATCCATACCCATGTACCTGTTAAAGTAAGTGGGCAGCCAGTAAACGATTGTATTTAGAAAATAATAGAGAAGCCCGAAAGATATAAACAGCGTCACGGCCGTTTTGTTAGTCAGTATGGCCTTCATAGTGCTGCCGAAACTCATGGAAGATGAGCCGGCGGCTCCGTTCGGATCCTTAGTCCTGTTCTTATAATCCGGCATGAACCATGCCAGTATGCCGAAGATAATCCCGGGTACCGCTACGATCATGAAAGCTGTGCGCCATCCCATGTTGACCGCCACCCAGCCGCCGATGATCATGCCGAAAGCCATACCCAGAGAAGTCGCTGTGGTCCAGATGCCGGTAACGGTTGCCCTGCGCGCCTTCTTTACCATGGCCATAATCAGGGCCTGACCGCCCGAGTTGAAGCTCGCTTCTCCCACGCCCAGGATACCCCTGGTGACCAGTAGCTGTGTAAAATTGACGCTCAATCCTGAGAAGAATGAGGCGACGCTCCAGACGATCGACATGAGTGAAAGCATTCTACCGCGGCGCCAGCGGTCAATGAAAAAGGACAGCGGGATTGAGAGCAAACCTACCATAGCCAGCACAATCGTGCTCAGCCATCCCAGTTGAGCATCGGATAATCCAAGCTCCGCTTTTAAAACCGGGAACATCGGGCTGACGACTGCCCTGGTTGCAAAATCCAGGAAGTACAGCGCGTAAAGGACTATCATTACATACCAGAATTTCCATTTAGGCAGAGGGAGAAGTAACTTCTCTTCCTGATTATTATTGTTCTCTTGCTTGTCCGCCATTAAAACCTCCTTTGACGATATGGGAATAATTTAACCGGTCATATATTCGGATTATTTCAAGATATATCTGTCTCAGCTATTGAACCACCTCCTGTTGTTTTAAATCAGCAATCTGTTGTTTGGTAAGTTTCAACTCAGCAAGTATTTCATCGGTATGCTGGCCGGGCCTGGGACAATACATGCGGAAGGAGGGCGGCGTATCCGACAACTTCAGCGGATTGCCCAGCTGCTTTATTTTTCCCAGCGTGGGATGCTCTTTATCCATTATCATTTCCCTGCTTTTCAGCTGCGGGTCGTTTATGGCCTCTTCTATGTATCTGACCGGCGCCAGCATCACCTGCCTTTGTTTGGCCCACTCCCACCATTCATCCCGCGTCCTGGTCAGGAAAATCTCCTTCATGATGCAGAACATCTCCTGCCTGTCCGCGTCAGTCAAAGACCACTGGCGTGCGGTAAGCTCCGGTTTCCCGATGTCCTCGCAGAAATTTTTCCAGAACTGGGGTTCAATGAACTGAATTGTTATGTATTCGCTGTCTTTGGTTAAATATGTTGAGCAGCACGGCTCTCCACCCGTCTGAGCCGTTTTGCTTCTGCGCCGCTTCTCTCCCGTGACCAGATGCATCGTGACATCAAATGAGGTCAGGGAAAAAACGGCATCCGTGTAGCTGATATCCACCAGTTGGCCTTTGCCTGTCCTTTCCCGCGCTATATAGGCGATCAGGACGCCTATCAAAGGATGCAGGCCGGCGCCTGCGAAGTCGGCGATGATATTGCTGGGCCAGCAGGGAGGACCGTCCGCAGGACCGATCATGCTGAGCGTGCCCGCTATGGCCATGAAGTTGGCATCGTGCCCCACGATATCCTTGTAGGGGCCGGTCTGCCCGTAGCCGCTGACCTGGCAGTAAATCAGCCGCGGATTGACCTCTTTTAGAGTTGCATAGCCGATGCCCAGGCGCTCCATGGTCCCCGGACGTGAGTTTTCGATCAGAATATCCACATGTTTAGCCAGCTTGAAGAGCAGATCGCGGCCGGCATCGGAGCGCATGTTCAGTTTGATGCTGCGCTTGTTGCGGTCAATAAAGGTGTACGCGCTGATCTTGTCTTCCTCATTTCCTCCCGGCAGGGAGGATGTAAAGCCGACAGGATCTACCTTGATCACGTCCGCCCCGAAATCAGCCAGGTGCATTGTTGCGAAAGCCGGCGGATAGCCGCGGCAGAGATCCAGTACCTTGACACCTTCAAGCGCAAAAGTCATATTCCACTCTCCCTATAATCACCTTGTGATAAATTTGATAAACGTTATTTTTACGATTTTACCGGCGGCTTTTTCAATCCATATCTCTCATAGAAACGAGCCGGTATGTTGTCCGGATCCTTATAGATGTAATACCTGCAGGGCGATTCGCCAACCTTATCGGGAGGGTCGATGACCCAGATGGGATAGCCGGTTTTTTCCATGGGGACTATATCCTGCAACGCGCAGTGAGCACAATAAATGGGGAAATCCGTTTTGCCAAAGGTCATCTTGTGTGACTTTTTCAGTTTTGCGAACTCCCCCACCGGAGTATAACCATTGTTGGCAATGACCTTCCCTCCGCTGCCGCAGGGAGCCATCATCACGGTGAATTTCTCGTCATCCTCCTCGACAACCGCCGTGGTTAGATGCCCCCTGAACCCCGCCGCCAGCATGGCCGCCTGTTTACCGGGATCCTGGCCCCGGTACGCATCAGCAAGGGCGCCCAGCGCCTCAAAGGCACTGTAAATTGACTCGTAGACGGCCTCATCACCAAGGCGATTTTGAATAAATGTCAGCAACGAGGTCACCCAATTGAGGTAATTATCATGCTGAGACTGGAACTCCCGATACATTCTGCGATTCAACTTTTTGGCCCTCTCCAATTCCCCGGCATCGATCGCCTGTTGAACGAGCTTAACCGTCTCCTCCCCCATCTCCTTCAGCTCGTTCTCCGTAAACGTACGTTTTTTTGCCTCTGCCATCTTTACCTCCCGATTAAAAATTGATACCGAATAACCCCTCGAACAAACAAGGTCAGTTCGAAAATGCCACAGGATAATAACACTTTAATAAAATACATGTCAATATCGATATACACATTATCGATATATATAATCTGATATGACACAACATTATCACATTATCACTCGAGAAATTGAGTATCGAATATACGCTGGTAGCGGCTGATTAAATGTCTTGGGTTATACCTTATCTTCAATCAGGCATTTATTACGCCATCGGCAAGGATCATTTCTTCGATTTTACCGGCGGCTTTTTCAGTCCGTATCTCTCGTAGAAGCGTGCCGGTATATCGTCCGGATCCTTGTAGATGTAATATTTACAGGGTACCTCCCCGACTTTTTCAGGCACATCGATAACCCAGATAGGGTATCCATCTTTCTCCATGGGTACAATGTCCTGAAGGGCGCAGTGAGCGCAGTATATGGGGAAATCGGTCCTTCCGAACGTCATCTTGTGCGGGTTTTTCACCCTGGCGAATTTTCCTGTCGGCTCATAGCTTTTATTGAGAATAGCCCTCCCGCCACTGCCGCAGGGAGCCATCATCACACTGAACTTCTCGTCATCTTCTTCAATAACTACGGGGCAGAGATGCGCCCTGAATCCCGCTGCCAGCATCCTGGTCTGGGTTGCGACATCCTGGCTTCTATACGCAGCCGCCATTATCTCTACGGGCGTCTGAAATGCATCGTGCATGGATTTGTACACGCCTTCTTCGCCTTGTTGATGGTAAATATAGCTCAGCAACGAGGTTATCCAATCCCTGAGGGTTTCATGTACAAAAAAGAACTCGCGGTGCATTCTCTTAGTGAGCTTCTTTGCTTTTTCCATATCCCCGGCTTCTATCGCCTTGAGAACCAGATTCACTGTCTCTTCTCCCATCCCCTTCAGTTCACCTTCCGTGAAGAACCGTTTCTTAGCCTCAGCCATCTTACCCTCCCTGTAATTGATTTTGGACAATCGCCTGACCGATCAAGGTCGGCACGGAAATGTACTGGGATAATATCACTTTAATCAGATACCTGTCAATATCGATATACACATTATCGATATATATAATCATAGGTGATACTACGTTATACTAAAATTCCGTTTCAGCTAAGCATCTGGAGACGCACGGAGGTGACGCAGATTGAGTGAAATGGGGTTTCCTGCTGCGGGCGCGCTTGCAGGACCCCGGAACATTCGATATTATGCAGGGTCGAAATATGAGGTTTAAAGAACACCTGAAAGGATGGCCGGCCTATTTAGATCGGTCAAGCGCATCTATTAACGGCAGAACATTCCCATCATAATAGGCCTGTGCCCCGTACTTGTCGATCACGGCCTGTTTCTGCCATTTATACGACGCTGTTTTGGGCGGATATACAGCCACGCCGGCCCTCTCCAACACGCTGAGCCTGATCAGGTCCTGCTCGGGATATCTGGCGGTCACCGCGTCCAGCAGGTCCACCGCTTTTTCCATATGCTTATCATAATACTCAGCCATTCCAGCGTACATCTGATATTCCGGGTTGCCCGGATCCATGGCATAGGCTTTGCGGGCGTATGCAGGAAAAATATCCATGCGGGATAGCCTGAAGGCCTTGTAGGCAACTATGAATTGAACATTGGCGTCGTCTTTGAATTCCGCAGCCAGATCGATAAAGGCCTGGAGCTTCTCCGCTTTGCTGGTCAGGCGGTTCTCTATCTGCGCCGCTTTCTCTACCACCGGCTTAATCGGCAGGGCCGGCATGAAAAGCTCCGGCTTGCGCGAGAAATCGTTGAAAAAATGATAGATATCCTGGCGCGCTGTATAGTAGGGACCGACAGCCATATAGAAGCCGTCGCTTTTGGAATCAAAAACCATCATCTGCGAAGCCATCCAGTTACATACTGGGAGTTTTGTGCCGCTCCAAGAATAGTCCGTGCCGTCGGGACCGGCCTGCGCGCGGACGAAAGCGACGGTGTCTTCAATCGTGTACGTGTCTCTCACGGGGAACTCCGAGGCCACCGCTTCGCGGTCGATGTTAATGTTACTTATGCTGCGCGAGGGTTTCTGCTGCTCAGCCAATTTTGGGTCATAAATGCGGTTGAAATTCCACAAAAGGGAGCCTTTGAGCTCATTTTTAGCCCATGCTGTGGGTGTCAGTTCCACCACAGCACCCCTGCCCGCGTCCAGGTCGCTCCAAACGCAGCCATAGGCCGCAATAGTAGGATATCTATCAAAGTAAGGATAAATATCATCTAAAGTCGAGCAATCTTCCATGACCATACGGATCAAATAAGGCAGGCTGAAACCGTTTGGATTTGGATTCTTAATACGCAGTGTTTCCTCCCCGAAACTGAGGCCTTGATCGTTGTAACCGGTTTCCACCCCCATATACAGAGGCTGGTCCATATGCGTGACAACATGCTTACCAGGGGCTTTATACCTGACCACAACAGTCATCCTGGCCAGCTCTTCACCGCCGAAACCTGCAGTATCGTTGTTACGCCCCTGTATGATTGAGCCGTCTTTTCCCCTCATCAGCACACCGGTGCAGTCCATTGCCATTCCGACGTCATAAAAAAGGCAGCAGGATATAACCGTGTCATAAGGCACGCCTGAGCCATCTGCTACCCCTTTCATCTCGTCCTGATACCTCTGGGGCAGTGCGCCGGCCACCTGCCTGGCCTGGTATTTTATGATCCCAACCAGTGCCGGATAGGGAACCCCCATCTCTTCAGCATTCCACCTGAGTATCTTCTCCATGGCTGCCATGCCACCCACGATCTCCGGCTGCAGAAGGGCTCCATACTGCAGCCCCATCTCATAATAATCACCCTCGACTTCCAGCATCGGCACGATTCCGGGATAACGGTAAATAGCGCCCTGATGGAAAGTAGATTTCACACCTTCCGTCTTGACCTGTTTGGAATAATCCGTTTCCCTTATATTTCCCGGGAAGCTTGTCAGGTCAACTATATAGGCGGCCAGTAGGATGACCACCAGCGCCAGCACGCCCAGAACGCTCCAGAGTATTGCCCGCTTAGTCTGCTTTTTCATCTGCTGCATCCTCCATCTATCATTTGGCCTTACAGGCCCAATAATCCGGCCGCATTAAGACCCAGCCATTTCTCCTTGACCTTGTCTTTGAGCGGAAGGGCTTTAAGTTCGTCCACGCAGCGCTGCCAGGGTACCATGTCGTCCGTAGCGAAGAGCACGCGGTCCTGCAGCAGGCTGTTGCCATATACCATCAGTGGCTCCCAACCTGTCCCGGTGGTACCGATGTACTTGGGTGCCACCGCTCCGATTTCGATATAGACATTTTTATGTTTCCAGGCCACTGCCACCAGCTCGTTCACCCACGGCCAGCCACCGTGATTGGCAACGATCTTAAGATCGGGAAAATCACACGCTATATGATCGATATACACGGGACGGCTGAAGTCGATGCTGCGGTCAATGGTGAAGTTGATAGAGGAATGAATAGTCACCGGTATGCCCAGCTCCTGGCATTTGGCATAGACAGGGTAAAGCCGTTTATCATTGGGATACATGCGTTGAGCCCAGGTCTGGAAGTTGACGCCGCTGAAGCCGCGCTCCTTGACCTCGCGTTCGACGACTTTCACCATATCGTCATCTTCCAGCGCGTTAACGGTCAGGTAATAGCGCGGGAACTTCTTGGGATACTTCCTGGCTATTTGATAGGCGGCGTCGTTAAGTTTCCTGTAGTCTCCCAGCGCCCACTCGGCCTGCAGCACACCATATGTAACGCCTGCGGCATCCATGGCCTTGACCATGCTCTCGGCAGTCACTTCATACATAGCGGAGACTTCATATGCAGACTCTGCATATCCCCGCATAAAGCTGTTCAGGAATAAACGCTTGGCTTCCTCCACGTCATCAACCCATTCGCGGATAGGCACAGTAACCCTGAAATCGATGATCATCTCTCTGCTCCTTGCCTGATTATTTCTTTTTAGTCTTATCCAGCGCCGCCTTGGCCCGCATGGCAGCCTCCATGCCCGTTACACACAACACCACATCATGCGCTTCCAGATCGAACTGCTGTTCATAATCCTGGTAGACGCCATAGTTCAGCTGTTTCTTGGTCAGCTTGATGGATAACGCCGAGTTGGCGGTTATCTTCTTAATCATAGCCGTGGCCGTCTCATCCAGCTTATCTGCAGGTACTACGAAGTTAACCAGCCCCCATTGTTCGGCTGTCTTAGCATCTATTCGTTCATTGGTGAAGGCCATCCACTTGGCACGGCCGATTCCGATAAGCAGCGGCAGCAGCTTTGTGCCGCCATTGGTGATGCCTGCCCCTACATTAGTCTCGGGGAAGCCGAACTTGGTACCCTCGGCTGCTACACGTATATCAGCGCTCATGGCCCACTCACAGCCTGCACCCAAAGCATAACCATGCACGGCGGCGATGACAGGCTTCTCCATATTCAACATGATGCGCGTGGTGTCCTGCAGCACTTCGATATGGCGCAGGATGTCCCCAACCTGCATGCCCAGCGGGCTTTCTGAAAGATCATCACCTGAGCAAAACGCCCGTCCCTCCCCTTTAATGATAACGCCCTTGACTTCCGTATCCAGCGCCGCCTCGGCCAACGCCTGGTGGAAATCCCTTACCAGCTGCGCGTTGATGGCGTTCAGTACCCTGGGACGATTGAGCTTGATGACCGCTATACCGTCGATTTTTTCGTAGATCACAGTCTCGTATGCCATAATTTCCTCTCCTTGCTTATTACTTCAGTTGCCAGACAGGTGGCCTTTTCTCAAAAAAAGCGGTGATGCCCTCCCTGGTATCATCCATCTTCAGAATGGGTCCTGTGACAGCTTTAAATATGGCGAGGCTGTCCTCCAGTGACATATAACGGGCCCTTCTATTGATATCTTTGCAGGCCCACAGTGCAACCGGCCCGTTGCCGCATATCTTCCCCGCCAGGGTTGCGGCGGCCGGTATCAGCTCCGCAGGGGGCACCAGCCTGCTGACAAGGCCGATGCGGTAGGCCTCCTGTGCGCTTAACCGCTCACCCGTCATCAACACCTCCATGGCAGTGGATGCCGGGATCATGCGCGAAAGCATGATCGATGCATAGGCATCCACCGTATTCAGCTTCTGATCCGGTGTACCGAGCGAGGCCTTCTCCGATGCAATCCTGATATCGCAGCAAAGAGCCAGTGTGAATCCCGCGCCCAGGCAGTAGCCGTTGACGGCGGCGATCAGCGGCTTCTTGATGTTAGCCAGCTGCCAGTCGTAATCAGCCTCCCAATTGACACCCAGGTCTATATGTTCGGTATCGGTCAGGTCAGCCCCAGCGCAGAACGACCTCTCTCCGGCCCCTGTAATGATACCGACATAGAGATCATCATCGGCATCGAAATCATGCAGCGCTTTAATCAGTAGGCGGCTGAGCTCCACGCTCATGGTATTCAATTTATCAGGACGGTTGAGCGTGATGTATGCGATATGATCCTTCTTCTCGTATATGAGAATTGACATCGATTTCTCCTTGCCGCACAGGCGGCTAACCCGAAATTATCGCAGTCACGATGTAGGGGCGGGTCTTCAGACCCGCCCGATAGCGGGCGCATCTGAAGCTACGCCCCTACGTTTAATATCACTACAATATGACCTTTTTCTCTTTAAAGGCGCCGATATCTTCCCAGCTGTATCCAAGCTCCAGCAGCACCTCCTCGGTGTGCTGGCCGAACTCGGGCGCACCGAAAGGAGTGCGCTCGGGTGTGCCCTTGAGCTGGATGGGACAGCGGATGCCTTTGACTTTTCCGTAGTTGAAATGATCATATTCGATGACGTAACCGTTCTCCAGGGCCACAGGATCTTTGATGACCTCGGTGGGAGTCTGCGCCGGCGCCCAGATCAGGCCGTTCTCATCGAACCTGGGGGCGAAGTAATCGCGTGGCTGCTTGGCAAACTCGGCGTCCAGCAGCTTGATCAGCTCGGCGCTGGCCTTGCACCTGTCTCCGTGCGTGGGGTACTTGGTCAGCCAGTCTTCCCTTCCCACACTTTTACACACGCCCGGCCAGAAGCGGTCGGTCTGCAGCATCTGGAACATAAACCACTTGTCGTCTTTGGCAGCGTAGGTATTGTACAGAGGATTCCCCACGGCGAACCTGGATTGCCTGCCCAGTTCCATGTTATATACCAGCGCGCCCTGCACGTCTATGCCGGCGACCCACATGCCGTTGCCGTAAAGAGACAGCTCGACCAGCTGCCCCTTGCCGGTCTTCTCACGGGAATAGAGCGCCAGCGAAATGGCGCCCAGCGCAAAAACGCCGGTTGTATTGTCTCCCATCGCACCCCGCAGCGGGACGGCCGGCGTGCCCGGCTCGCCCATAGTCGACATTATGCCCGAACGCGTCCAGAAAGCCGTCTCATCAAATGCCTGCCAGTCTGCGCCCGGACCCTTCGAGCCGTAGCCGGTTATATTGCAGTAGACCAGGCGCGGATTCAGCTTGATTAAAGTATCGTAATCCATCCTGGCCCGCTTGAGTGTGGACGGCCGCAGATTGGCCAGGAAGACGTCGGCCTGTTCCACC
Source organism: Dehalococcoidia bacterium (assembly GCA_041653995.1). NCBI lineage: Bacteria > Bacillati > Chloroflexota > Dehalococcoidia > Dehalococcoidia bacterium. The sequence continues at coordinate 584,425 of JBAZEK010000002.1, read as the reverse complement.
ATCTTATGCATGATCTTGCGGCTCTCTTCCTGTTTGAGGTCGAGAGTGATGCAACGCTTGCTGCGGTTGGCCATCTCCCACATCCAGTTAAATCCTATGTCCAACTCCGCCGGCAGTACGCCCGATGAGAACATGGCCCTTAACGGGTCGCCCTCGACCGGCTCCACCCTGACAACGTCGGCGCCATGCTCGCCCAGCCACATGCCGCAGGTGGGACCGGCAAACCAAGTGGAGAGCTCAATAACTTTTACTCCATCCAGTGCTGATGCCATATATTTACCTCCTGATACAGTATTCTATTCACACCGGTGAAAATTACCACGTTACCGGGAATATATGTTTTCAATACAATAAACCACCCGGTCGCCGCGGCAGCCCTGCGCGAGTGCTGCCGCAGCCCCGGAATCCAACTTGACTGTTTAATTTTTACCTCTGATCGTCAGGTGTCACATGGAAAGCTTTTCTTCAGCTTCAGCCAGGGTGGCATCGGCAACTTTCTGAAGGTTTGCGCTCAGGTCAATACCCTTGCTCTTCAGGTAAGCCTTGCGTATTACGTAATAGATAATGCCGACTACCAGGACCAGGATAAACACCAGGACGGTGTATGGCACCTGGGTTGGATTGCCGTCCTTATCCATGGTATCGAGGAAGATGCCCATCAGCAGTATGAAGCCTGAAGTGATTACCGTTCCCAGGAAGGTGAACCAGCGCCAGAACCCGTTGAATTTGAAGATGGCCTTCTTGTACAGTTCCGGCAGCTTGCTGGGAATGCGCAGCACGCAGTAGGCAGAGACAACCTGTATCAGCATCAACGCCAATACAGCCGCCAGAGCGTACTTATCAATGGTGGCGGAAAACATTATACCTACCACTTCCAGTATGAGGACTATCAGAATAGCCACATCCGGCGTCTTGAATTTAGGATGCAGATGCACTGCAGCTTTAGGCATTAGGCCGTCACGCGCCCAAGCCACCAGGTCACGAGCGCATGACATGGTCAGCGCGTTGATGGTGGTGAGAATGGCGCCCATAGCCGCGATGAAGATAATCCAGATGCCCACGCCCGGCATCAGCTTACCGGCCTGCAGCATGATAGCGGGTGAGCCGGCCTTGGCCACCTCCTGCCAGCCCATTGACGCGACCAGTGCGAACGGCTGCCAGGTGTACAGCACCACGATGATTATGAAAGCGATGATCAACGCCAGAGGCAGGTTGCGACGCGGATTCTTTACCTCGCCGCCGATGTCAGCCAGGGCCACCAGGCCCGCCCATGAGAAGGTGGCCAGTACCATCACCACCACGAACATCATGATCCCGTTGGGGAAAAGGGGAGTGAGATTAGCCGGGTTCATGTTGGCGGTGCCGACGATGCTGAAGATGACCATGCCCAGTATGAAAGCAACAAACAGGATAGCCTGGACCCAGTTGGCTATCTGCACGCCCAGATAGTTGATCAGAGCGAAGAAGGCTACGATCAGTATGGGCAGTACCCAGGGATGAAGGCTAAAAGCCGGATTAAAAGTCTGAATAAAAGCGATTAAATACTGAGAGAAACCTACGGCCACCAGGATATTTGATGCGATTATAGCCAGCACGGCTGAAAACGAAATAACAGCGCCCCAGAAAGGATTGAGAACCCGCGTGACTGTAACGAAGTTGGCGCCGGTCACGGGCAGAGTACCGGTCAACTGGATTTCATAAAGCACCACGAAAATGGCGGGTATGGCCGCCGCCGCATAGGCCAGATAAACGCTGGGTCCGGCCATGCCGGTCATGCTGGGGACCAGTACAAAGATGGAAGCACCCACCACCAGGCCGGTGATCATGGCCACCGCCTCGAACAGCCCCATAGTCCGTTTCATTACCTCGGGTTTTTGTTCTGCCAATTTCGACCTCCGTTATTAAAATTCGTTAAATGCCGTTAATAACCGGTTATTCAGTAGATTTATCCTCTGCTCACCTCCTTACAGGATTCAGTTTGTTTATAAACTTCCGTTATATAATCCGTGCAGGATGAATCTGGTCTGCTCATCTATGTACTGATCCGATGTATAGCGGCGCCCCAGCCACCAGCGCCGGAAAGCCCACATATCGCCCAGAACTATGATTGAATGTGCCGCCAGCGCAGCGTCCTTTATCTTGTATATGCCCTGTTGACGTCCCAGCTCGATCAGTCTCTCAAACAGTGAGGCAAGCACGACATCGTTTTCCATCAGCCTCTTTCTCTGGTCGGGAGGCAGGTTTCTGGTTTCCTGGTGCCAGAAAAGGACAATGCTCTGCGCTTCATTGGTATATTCCATGTAAAGCTTGATTGCCCGCTCCATCACTTCGCGGGGAGGCAGCTTGGCCAGGATCTCGGTGGTCATTCGCACGAATTCATTAGTGCTCTGAACGGCGAAATCGAGAAAGGCCGAGATTATCTCGTCCTTGGATCGAAAATAATGATACAGCGTCCCCACAGTTATACCGCTGGCCTCGGCTATGTCCCGCACGCCGGTATTCAGGGTGCCCTTCCTGATAAAAAGCCCCGCAGCCGCCTTGACTATCTCCCATTTCTTATGACCAGCCTGCTGCCCGAGCTTATCCACTACCTCGCTGAAACTGCCCAGCATATCCAGATCTTTACTCGCCATCTTTCTCTCACCTGCGATCAGTCTATCAAGCGCTCGATAGACTGATAAATTTTAAAGCAGGGAGGGATGTTTGTCAATAGGTTATTTTACGTATACCCGGATCATGGAATAAGGAAATGTTAAACGCCCTGCCGTGGAGTCACGGCAGGGCGTTTACAGGCTACTAAAGCAGGTATCATGAACCGGACTCAGGCTGTCAGTTTCTCCTCAGCTTCCGCCAGAGTAGCATCGGCCACGTTCCGCATATTGCCGTCGAGGTCCACCCCTTTGCCCTTAAGGTATGCCCGACGTATAACATACCATATCATGCCGAGCACCAGCGATCCAACAAAGATCAGCACTACCCAGGGAAACCTGGTCGGGTCGCCGTTCTCATCCATCATATCGAGGAAAATGCCCGATAACAGTATAATACTGGAGGTAATCAGTGCGCCGATATAGGTAAACCAGCGCCAGAAGGTATTGAATTTAAACAGTGATTTCTTGTACAGGTCCGGCATCTTTTTGGGGATGCGGAATACACACCAGGCCAGAATGATGGTGATCAGGCTGGAGGCCAGTACCGAGGCCAGCGCGTATTTATCAATGGTGGCCGCGATCATCGCTCCCAGAACCTCGATAATGACAATGATCAATATAGCGACGTCCGGTGTCTTGAATTTGCTCAGGTGGGCAACGGCTTTGGGGAACATGCCGTCGCGCGCCCAGGCTACCAGGTCACGCGAGGCCGACCAGGTCAGCGCATTGATGGTGGTAACGATCGCGCCCAGGGCAGCGATAAAGATAATGTAGAGACCCCAGCCCGGCATCAACCTGGCCGCATCCACCATGATGGCGGGATTGCCGATCTTGGCGACCTCCTGCCAGTCCATGGTGGCGGCCAGCGCCAGCGGCTGGATGGTATACAGCGCAAGTATGATAAAGAACGCGATGATCAAAGCCAGCGGTAGATTCCTGCGTGGATTCTTGATCTCGCCGCCGATATCGGCCAGCGCCAGCAGGCCCGACCATACGTAGCTAGCCAGCACCACCGCCACCACAAACATGATGGTGCCCTTGGGGAATAACGGCGTAAGTTTGGTTGCATCGAAATTAGCCATGCCGACGATAGCGAAGATTACCATGCCTATCACAAATATAAGGAAAAAGACTATTTGTAACCAGCTTGCCAGCGAGACGCCGAGATAATTGATTAATGCGAAAAACACAAGTATGCCGATCGTCAATATTCTGCCGTCCATGGTAAAGGCAGGGTTAAATGCCTGGACGAATGCAATGAAATAGTCTGCAAAAATTACTGCAACTAGTATATTGGCGGCCAGCAAGGCCAATACGGCTGAAAAAGATATGATACCGCCCCAGAACGGCGAAAGGACCCGCGTTACCGTGACATAGTTGGCGCCCGTCACCGGCAGCGTGCCTGTAAGCTGAATCTCGAAAAGCACCACGAAAAGGGACGGTAGACAGGCGAGTATGAAGGCGATGAAAACGCTGGGGCCGGTCATGCCCGTGATCGTTGCCGTCATCCCGAAGATGCCCGCACCGATAACTAGGCCGACTATCATAGCTATAGTCTCGAATAGCCCGACTTTCCTCTGCAAGACTTCAGGTTTATTTTCTGCCAAGTTCAACCTCCTCAATAATTATTTGGTTCCGCGGCCTGCCGGGCCGCCATGGCTGCGCAAAGTCTAAACCCATCATATATAGGTGTCAATATGCCTATAAGTATATTCAAAACCTTCAGGCCCAGGGCCAGGTAAAGATGATGCCCATCACAATGCCCAGCATGGCCCCGGCAAAGACCTCCCATTTGGTATGGCCGATGATCTCGGCCAGCCTCTGGCTGAACTCTTTGTCGCCCTTGAAGAGCTCATCCAGCATCTTATTGAGCATGGTAGACTGGAAGCCCACTGTACGACGCACGCCGGCGGCGTCGTACATCACGATAAAAGCCACCGCCAGCGAGATGGCGAAGAGCGGTGAATCGAATCCGTACATCAGGCCGATGGTTGTAGCCAGCGCGCACATCAGCGCCGAGTGTGCGCTGGGCATACCGCCCGGGCTCCACATTAAGGACAGGTTGAAATTTTTCTTGCGTACGAAATTAATAAGTACCTTGAGCGCCTGCGCCACGAACCATGCCACCAGAGGCACCCAGATGGCCTTCCAGGCCGCCGCCCCGTCAACTGTCTGATTAATTAATAAGTTCATGTAGCGCTTCCCCTATGCGGTTTCAATTTGGCTCCCGGCCTGTATTTAACCTGCAGCGCTTTGATCATCATCAGTAGGCCCAGCAACACCGGATAGCCTATAAGCACCTGGTATGAAGTAAACGGCGGCGGAAGCGAGGGTGTGACTATTAAAATGGGAGGAACCGAGATATCTGTCCATTGCAGGGCAAAAAGCACTATTGAGAGGGCTACGATGCCAATACCGAAGCTTGCGCTGTTGTTTTTAATCCATAGAGCCATCAACCCTGCAACGGCAGCCCCGACCAGCGTGGGCACCGTGCATATGCAGGCCAGCACACCTCCCATGACTGTGGCGCCTCGCCCGCCCTGGAAGCGCAGGAAGATGGACCACTGATGGCTGATAACCGCGATTACACCTGCCAGCATGACCAGCAGCGGCCCGGCATTCAACCACTGGGCGATCAGTACAGACAGAGCCCCCTTCCCCATATCCATAATGACCGCGATTATAAATGGCGGCAGCCCCACCCTGCGGTAGACCGCAGCAGCGCTGATCTTGCCGTCCGGCTCGTCCCTGATATCTATCTTTGCCGCAAGCATGGCGACGATGAAAGAAGAAGGGATTGCGCCCAGCAACAAGGCGATCGGGATACAGATCAGGCTCAGATCATTGTTCATAGCTAAAACGCGGCATTTTAAGGCAGTATATCATAAAAATTAAGATACAGGTCACGGCTCTGCCCTGTGCGCCACGTCAATGGTCAGGAAGTCACGAGCTTCCTTGGAAAGCGCCAGCCCGATGGACATGACCAGCACCAGCAGGCCGCAGGTGGCGTAGATAACAGGTATATTCTTGTTGGCCATATCGGCGATCACGCCGGCAATGCCCATACCTATCGGCGCCAGGCCGCTGGTCAGGGTGCCCAGCAGTCCGAATACGCGGCCTCTTATCTCAGATGCGGCAGCAAGCTGTATCACCGTGGTGGTTTTTACGATGAATATCCCCGCCGTCAGCCCTATCATGGTAACAACACCCAGCACGATGAAAGGCTGGGTAATGAAACCCACGATCCCCAGCGAGATAGAAGCGCCCAGCAGTGAGAGTATGATCAGGTTGCTCTGTGCCCTGCCCCGCACGTTCACTCCGCCTGCGATCAGGTAACCGACCACCGAGCCCAGCCCCACGGCCGCAAGTAAATAGCCGTACCATGAGGCGTTCTGCTTGAGGTAGTCCTCCACATAAAAGGGAAGGAGAAGCAGCATGGGCGCAATCAACAGGTGCAGCAGCGCGGCCGCCAGGAAAAGGATGCGCATGCCCTTTTCGTTCCATACATAAGACAGCCCCTCTTTGGTATCCTTGATGAAGGCCTTCCAGGCCTCGCCCGATTTCTTCTCCGGCTCGGGCAGCGGCTGTGGTATGTTGATGAACGATTCGCTGCCTGCCGCGTATAGATAGGTGGCGCTGTTGATCAGGAACAATAGCGGCGCGCCGGTGATACTGAAGATCAGACCACCCAGACCCTGCCCCAGGAACATAGCCAGGAAGATGGCAAATTGATTGAGCGAGTTGGCAACATTGAGCTTATCCTTGGGAACGAGGTCGGGTATGGCAGCGGACATGGCCGGGGTGAAGAAGGCGAAGATGATGGCGCCCAGCGTGGCTACTATAAACATCCAGGTGATGTTGATGGCGCTGGCGTGTGGGGTGAGGTAGACAAATGAGAAAAATGCGAAACCGCTCTGCGGATCTGCGGCAATCAGGCCGGCGGTCCAGAGCAGAAAGAACATGAGCGCCGCCAGGGAGAACACCAGTATGCCCTGAATGAGATCGCTGTAAACGATGATCTTCTTGCGTGAAAAGCGGTCGGCGAAGGTGCCGCCCATCGGACCCAGCAGCACGCCGGGCAGCGTGGAGAAGAGCATCATACCCCCCATCAGGCTGGCCGACTCCGTGGCCTGCTTGATATAGAAGAGCATGCCCACGTTGAAGTAGCGCTGCCCTATCTGGCTGATGAGCTGTCCCTGCCAGAGCAGCAGGAAGTTCTTATTCCAGAGCCTGGCAGGTTCTTTGATCGTCTTTGGATCATTCATCTCTATTTGGTGATCTGGAGGCGATGGACTTATTGCCGTATATTATACGTTATATAAACTGACTGAATCTAACTGTTGCAGATGACACCGGTACCGTGGTTATCGGGTCGCGTCTATTCCCGGTATTCTATCAGTTCTACCTGCGGCAGCAGCCTTTCCACATCAGTCCTGCGGCAATCGGCGGTGGCTGTAGTGAGGCAGACGGCGGCGGCGGCGGCAAATCCGAGGCGCAAGCCGTCTTCTACAGGTCTGCCCGCAGACAGCGCTGCAGCCAGTCCGGCCAGTATGCTATCACCCGCGCCGGCAGCGCTGGCGACCGGTATCTTAAGCACAGGAATGCGATAGGCGCGTTCGCCCAGTATGGCCAGCGCGCCTTCTTTACCCAGCGTGATGACCAGCATGGCGCCGTACCTGTCCTGTATCTCTATGCCCGCCTGACAAGCTTGTTCCAGGTTGTTTACAGTTCTCCCGCAAAGCTCAGCGATCTCATCGATGTTGGGCTTGGCGATGGTAGGCCGGCCTTCCATTCCGGCCTTAAGGCCCGGCCCGCTGGCATCGAAGATCACGGGCAGGCCTGCTTCCCTCGCGCTGCTTACCAACTCGGTGTATATAGATGCATCCACTCCGGGCGGAACGGTGCCGCCGATGATAACACAGGAAACTCCTTTCAGAGCGGATCTAAATTTCTTGCGAAATTTATCGAGCGCGCCGGGATCTATCTTGAGTCCCGGCTCGGTCAGCGTGGTCTGTCCCTGGCCGGCGCTGCCGATGATAACGATATTGATGCGCGTCTCACCGTTAACCCATACGAAATCGGTGCGGCAGCCACGCTCGTGCAGCATTTTCTCCATCATCCTGCCGTTGTTGCCCGCTGCGAAGCCCAGCGCCAGGCTGGAGTAGCCGAGCTCCCCCAGCACCAGCGAGGCATCGGTGCCCTTTCCACCCATGCCCGGCACCACCTGATCGGCCCGGATGGTGCGGTTCCAGGCGAAATCCCTGATCAAATAGGTGCGGTCGACGGCGGGATTGAGTGTAACGGTCAGGATCATATCCGGCGCTATTCCCCTTCCCCGCTGAAGCCTTCCATATGTTTGGCCAGATCATGGCGCGAGCGATAGAGCATATCTTCGTCGTCCAGCAGCACCCTGCCCATCAATATGCAGCGCGCATTGACCTCGATCCTCTCAACCGCATCCATCACCGCGTACAGGTCCTTTCCGGCAGCGAAAAGGCCGTGCCAGGGCACCATCACAGCGGCGGCCTGCCCGCCCATCATTTTCTCCTGACCGCAGAGCGCGTTATATACATTCTCGGCCAGTTGCCCGCTCTGTACACCGCCGCGCGCGTATTCAGCCAGTTTAATCTCACCGAATTTATAGGTATTTTCCAGCACGGGCGGGATGATCTGCCTGGCCGCGCAGAACACCATGATATTGCGGGGATGGGCATGTATGACAGCCTGACAATGCGGGTAGAAGGAATTTAGCAGCTTAATATGTACGGGCGCCTCGCGCGATATCTTACCCTCTCCCTCCAGCAGGTTGCCCTCCAGATCCAGCACCAGCACGTCCTCCGGCTTCAAGCGCCAGAATTTCCGTTGGCCTGCGTAGCTGGGGGACATGACGATTTTATCCTCCACCCGCATGCTGATATTGCCGCCGGCCAGGTCGGTCAGGTTGCGCTGCAACATGATAGCGCCTACCTCGGCGATCAAACCACGGGCCCGAGACAATGTTATTTGTTCCATAATTAACTCTCCAACCGGATTATATTATCTCACATTTATAACTCATCCCTTTGGATGAGCTTATGGAACTTGCCGAAGGCATCATCCCAGCCATCTCCGCGAACCGGCCCATAAACAGTTGTTTCAAACGACCGGCCGACGATCTCCCGTGCCTGCGACAGCGATCCGATCTCGCCCCTGGCTATAAGTTGTGCCAGAAAGTTACCCAGCGCAGTGGCCTCGACCGGGCCGGCCACGACGGGCACACCCACAGCACCTGCCGTGAAGCGGTTCAGAAGCGCGTTGAGAGAGCCTCCGCCAATCACGTGGATACGATCCAGTTTCCTGCCCAGCACATCCTGCAGACGCTCAAAGGTATAACGATACTTGAGAGCCAGCGATTCCAGGATACATCGCACTATCGCGCCTTCGCTCTCAGGCGGCCGCTGACCGCTGCGCTTGCAGTACTCCCTGATGCGTTCAGGGAAGTCGCCGGGCGTAAGAAACAGCCTGTTGTCGACGTCGATCAGGGCGGCAAACGGCTCAGCCCGCTCCGCCAGACTGATAAGGTTTTCGAGTGTATAGTACCGGCCTGCCTCCTTCCAGTTGCGTATACACTCCTGCAGCACCCACAGAGCCTGTATATTCTTCCAGACCAGCCAGGAGCCTCTTACTCCACCGTAGCAGGTGAAATTATGTTTCAGCCCGGCACTGTTGATGAGGGGCTCACCCACCTCCGCCCCCATCAGCGACCAGGTGCCCGAACTGAGGAAGGCGGCATTATCAGGGGAGGGCAGCTCATCTTCGGGCGCACCTGAAGGTACGCCCCTGTTATAGGGTACGGCGACAGCAGCCGAGGCGGTATCATGTGTGCCGACGGCTATCAACGGCAGGGTCAGCATATTCAGCTCTTTGCAAATGGCCGGCAGCAGCATCCCAAGCTTCGTTGCGGGCTGTATGATGGGAGGCATAATGCGGGCAGGGATATCGAAGGCCTCCAATATGGGCAGGCACCAGTCGCGCTCGTTGGGATCATAAAACTGCGTGGTGGTGGCGTTGGTAAACTCGCAGCACTTCTCACCGCATAACCAATAGTTGAACAGGTCGGCGATCATCAGATAGGTGGCTGCAGACTCGAGCAGCGGCGACCTCTCCAGCACCATAGAGTAGACCTGAAACAGGGTGTTGTGCTGCATGAACTGGACGCCCGTCCGGTCATAGATATCCTCGCGCGGCATCTTCTGGAAGCACTTTTCCATCACGCCGTCGGTGCGGGGGTCTCGGTAGCTGTGCGGGTCCTCCACAAGTTCGCCGGTGGAATTCAGCAGGCAGAAGTCGTTGCCCCAGGCATCCAGGCCGACCGAAACCAGCCGGGCGGTACCGGCTGCCATGCCCAAACCCCACTTGACCTCCTCAAAGAGCCGGCGCACGTCCCAGTAGATATGCCGACCCGCCTGTATCGGGCCGTTGGGAAATCGGTAAATCTCCTCCAGTGTGATCCGGGAGCCGTCGAAGCGCCCCAGCATGACCTTGCCTCCCGAGGCGCCCAGGTCGACAGCGGCGCAGTTGACGGTCTTTTTCATGGTATGCCCAGGACAAATCGTATATTTAGTTCAGCGGAAGACGGCTTCACGTATGATCTTCATCGCTCTGGCCGGGTTGCCCTCCCGCATCATGTTTTCAATGGATGTGTCCCCGATACGCTCAAGCGCGCGGCGCATCGTCCGTATCCACTCGATGCTCTCCCGTATTGCCTCCACCGTATCCATGCGGGCCGGCCAGATATCCAGGGTATAATACCCGTCGTAACTCGTTTTGTCGGCCCAGTAGAGCCACTCCAGTGTATCCAGAAAGTGCACCGAGCCCACGTTGAGGTCCCAGTCCCAGTCGGGTCGCGTATCGTTGATATGCAGCAAAAACAGCCGGTCGCCGAACATCCTGGCCAGCGCCAGCGACTCGGCGGCATTCTCGTAGGCCAGTATAGCGTGACCGATATCCAGTATCACTCCCACATTGGGCCTGTCGACCGCCTGGCAAAGCAGCAGTGATTTGGCCACGGTGGAGATGTAGCTGTGAACGCGCGGCTCCTTGAACTTGTACTCCAGTCCCAGCCTGACCGCCGGATCGTAATCGGCCGCTTCCTGCAGCAACTCGATCATCAGCCCCCATGCCTTGAGATAATCGGACTCGAAAGGGTAATCGTAGCCGTCCTGCCCCGGCCAGATATTGACCAGGCTCCCGCCCAGTTTTTTAGTGATGTCGATGGTCCGGCGAATCTCGGCCGCCGCCGCCTTCGCCGTCGACTGGTCACGGCTGGATATCGACCCCTTGATAAACTCCTTGCGGCCGAAAAGGTTGGGCAATACATCGCAGCACTTAAGCCCATGCTTTTCCATATAGCCTTTTATCTCGTCGACATTCTCGTCCGTAACGTCCCTCCCGTAGACGAATTCCAGCCCGCTAATACCTGCTTCGGCGGCCAGGGCAAACATCTCAGCGGCGGAACGGTCCTCCTTATAGCCGGACATAAAACGGTCGCCGGGATTGCCCAGCGCAGAGATGGCGGCGGCGAATTTGATATCCTTTTTCATTTCTTCTCCAGGTGATTTAAGCCCGCGCCCTTTCGATCTCGGCCCTCTCCTTCAACTGGTTACGCAAGTCCTGAAGGTCTTTGGGCACCAGGTAAGCAGCAATGGAAATAAAGATGAAACACAGGGTCCACGCAGAAACACAGATGATCAGTATGGCGTTCTGCAAAGATGACATATCGGCGATGATACCTGCGGCCAGGGGCGCGATGGATGAGCCTATCTGCTCGAAGAAGTTCTGCAGCGCGTTGGCCGTGCTGCGCACCTCGGGCAGCGTCATATCATAGATTGTGGTCACCACGTTGGGCGAAGCGAAGGGCATAAAGATGCAGGTGAATGCCAGCAGGAATCCGAACAGGTAAATCTGGTTGTAGGGAACCATGATGGCGAATATCAGCAATACCAGGGCAATCAGTATGCCCGCCGCGCTGACCAACAGGCGTCCGCGCTGGTTGCGCTTGAAAAAATAGTCTCCCAGTATACCGCCGATGGGGTATCCCGCAGCCAGCATCAATACTGCCACCACCATAGTAATGAGCACCGTGGTGGAATCGTAGCCGCGCCCGGTCTCAAGATAGCGGAAGAACCAGAAGGTCAGCACCTGCCAGGGAAAGACACCTGTGAAACAGTTGAGAAAGATGAAGAGCAGTGATTTCTTCTTGAAAAGGCCCATCGCGGTCTTCCAGTTGAACTTGTAATCGCCCTTCTGGTCTATGCCTTGCAACTCGGGTTCGGTGCTGCCGCGCTGCGGTTCCTTTACACCGAAGAAAATTACGATGGCCAGCACAAAGCCCACCGCGCCGGTGACATAGAATACACCGCGCCAGCCTATTATGCTGCCCAGGATGAGCGCCAGTACCATGCCAACGAGGTAGCCCATCGGCTGCGCAATCTGCAGCAGCCCCATGATCTTGCCCCGCTCCTTGGGCACGAAATAATCATTGGTTATGTTGTAGAGGCCGGGATAGCTTGAGTCGGCGATACCCGTGGACGAGCGTGTTACCACGAAGAGCGGGAAAGTGCGCACGGCCGCGCTCAGCCACGTGGTTGCGCCCCAGATAAGGGCCGCCAGCGCCAGCAGCCTGGTACGGGCGAAGCGGTCATACAGATAGCCCCACACAGGGTAAAGTATGGCGCCCACCAGCAGTGCGCCGGAGAAGACCAGTCCCATCTGCGCCTGATTTATCTGGAACTCCTCCATAATAGGTGTGGTCAGCGGGCCGATAACCAGCCGTTCGGCCTGTTGGAACAACATGAAGGCAAAGAACGTCCCGAATACGAACCATGGATATTTAGACTTGGTCATGCAGGCGGTCCTCCTATTCCCACTGTATTTTTATCACGGCGCGTCCCCGGAAATCCAGGTCAAGCCTGTATATATCATCGTTTGCCTTTTCGAAGTTCGCGGCAGTGTTCCCGCAGCTTGCAGAAACGAGCCTGCCCGGCGTACTCAGCCAGAGAGAGCCGTGCGCTCTGCGCCCCATGTCGATCGTGCTTATCTCCAGGGCCTTGCCCGCAACTTGCCAGGACTCGATCTCGCAGCCCTGCGTGATATGAAGTGTATCTCCCACCAGCGTGGGAGCTTCCCCCTCGCGACAGATGCGCAGCATCCGGCAGCCGTGTGAGGGAATTGCCCCCAGCCCGATCCTGCCGGTCTGTTCCAGGCTGTGCTTCTTCCGCCAGAAATCAAAGACGTGCAGCCTCTGTCCGGTCTCGTATCCCAGACGGGTCAGGTCCAGGCTGCGCTCTGCCGCGCTCTTGCTCCAGTTGAAGACCGCAACGTCCTGCCATCTCATGCCGTTCTTGTTAAGAGGCAACCAGTACAGCTCTGCCATCTCCCTCTCAAGCAGGTCAAGCGGACGGCCGCTCACTCCCATCAGCGGTGTGAGCAGAGCCACCAGCTTCTGTCTCTCCACGGGCAGGCGGGTCAGGTCGTCGCTGCTTATCAGCAATCCGCCTGACAGCCCCACCAGGCTGAGGTTGCTGATAACCTCATCGTCGCTCAGTGTCGTATCGTAGTTGCGTACCATAAGGCAGTCGGGATCGTTCCACCACCATTGCTGGTGCAACGTGCTTAAATTGAGCGTGTGCCGGATATTATTGCACAGCGAACCGATGGATTTCTCGCTTTTTATGATGGGTGTTGCCCATTTGACGCTCCACAGGTAGGGAGTCCAGTTGGGAGCGGTATCGGGACCGATGCGCATGGCATCGACAATGCCCACCGCCGGCCCGAAGGGGCACCCGCAGCCCAGCAGAAAGGTATCTTCCCCAATGCCGGCCCTTACGGCCTCCATCCCTTTGCGGAAGGCCTGCGCGCGCGTAATCTTGGGATTTTGCCGAACACCCGGCAATGCGCCGGAGTAAACGAAATCGGTCTTGACGAAGCCGTAGCCCCACTTTCGGGCGATGGTCTCCAGCAGCGAACGCACGTGCTCCAGCACATCAGGCTGCGTCAGGTCCAGGGCATGCCCGTAAAAATCATAGAAATATCCGCTTACGATCGGCTTGCCTTTCTTATCCTTGACCAGCCATTCAGGATGCTCCTGCGCCGTCTTTGAGCGCGGATCAACCACGAACGGCGCCAGCCATAATCCTGAAGTGAACCCTTTCTTCTTGATATTGTCGGACAGATGCGCCAGTCCACGCGGGAATTTGACGTTGCAGGTGGTCCAGTCGCCCCAGGCCGATTGATAGCCGTCATCGAGTTGCACAATTTTAAAGGGGATGGTCTCCCTGATGCTGTCGATAGTGTTCAGGTTAGCGATAAAAAGGTCGGCAGTGATGGACTGGAAGAAATGGTACCAGTGCGTCCACTGCGCCGGCGGGGGAACGGCCGGGACGCGCGCCTTCATCTGCCTCGCCACAGCCTGAACGTAATCGGCCGCCGGGTCCGCACAGGGCAGATCGATGAATTGCAGATATCCCCATTCGGACTTGAATGTCTCGCCCGGCTCCAATAAAACGCCATCCGCCTGCGCCGTTAATGTCAGCTCCGCTGCGCCACTCCTGCAATTAACGTGCAGAACACCGAACTGATCGGCTGTTGAGGCGAACCCCGCCAGCAAGGCCGACCTCTGATCGGTCAGCAGACCCCAGCCGTCACCCCAGAATTCACCCTTCCTCCTGCCTATGGGCAGGGCCGGATTATACAGCTGCTTGCTGATAAACGGCCGCATAATCAGCAGCGAATTCACATCCCGTTCCTTACTCTGTCGTAAACCCGAGTACACCCAGTCATGCCATCCCACTTTAAAGAAATTCAATGTCCCGCCGCCTGCGAAATCCACTCTCCCACCGCAGGCTGTTTCAGCCTGCAGCAGATGCATATCGTGCAGGCAGATATCTGACCGGCTGCTGTTGGTTACCTCCAGTCGCATTAAAAGAAAAGGCCTGTCATCGTACAGATTGATCAGGTAACCCAGCTCCAGCCCATCCATGCGGCCGGAGCTGGTGAAACGGTATTGCCTGCCCCTGCCGTGGACGTCTTCCAGCGGCTGACCGGCGCTTTCGGTTTTCCCCCCGGCAAAGCCGGCAGTACGTTTATTTCCGTCCGGAGTGGCATAGCTGAGTCCGATGAGGGCGCCGGCAACCGAGAGGGCGGTATTATCACGACGGTCTGCGCTGATCCTGCCGCTTCTCATGTCGAAAGAGATACGCCAGAGCTGATTTTCGACTACTTGTCCTTTATCTTCCATCGCTGTCAACCTTAAGTCTTATTTTTATCACCATATATCATCGCCGCGGGATTATCCTCATGGTATGTATCTCGCGCTCTGCGCTATGTGTATATATAAGCAACTGGTTGTCGGCGTCTCTCACGATTGAGCCGTCCGACAGTTTGACATCGTAACCACCGGGATATTGATAATCGGGGACAAAGACCTCCGTCGGCTTAACAACTGTCGGATCGTGGCGGAACTCGAACTCGAAAATTCGCTTCTTTATATCGAAGGATATTCGCAGCGGCCGGCCGGTGGTAGCCCGTGGATAAGGCCTGACCACTGCCTGCAGCGCACGGCCTCCCGAATTGATATCGGAGGGATCCTTGCGCTGGTCCAGCCCGTAAATGGAAAAGTTTTCCAGGTTCCAGTGGTCGCCGTATTTGTTGTCGTTGAAAGCGTCATAGGTCCAGAGATTGTAGCTGAGCAGGTTGGCATCCAGCGCCTTAAACAGCCGGTCCCACTCCTTGATGTGCGCACTGTAATCCCCGGTCCCAAAGGCTTCCCTCTTATTCATGTCGTAACAGATGCCTATCTCTCCGATGACCGTCGGCACGCCCCCGCACAATCCGTTCCCCAACTCCTTGATACGCCGCATCTGATCGTTGAATGACCTTTGCACCATTCCGGGCGTCCCTATCACGGCTCTGCCGGTCAGCTTATCGTGGCCCACCAGCGCATTAGGGAAGAAGTGATATGCCTTTGTAATCCAGTGCACGTCGTCATACCAGTGCGGTTTATACACGATATGCCGGCTGTTGTCGGCGCCCATATTCGGCGGACGATAATCCACGTTGGGTGGAGTTATAAGTATCATAGCCCGGGGATCAACCGTGTGAATCGTGTCGGCAAAGCGTTCAAAATAAGGCTTCTGGTAGTCATCGGTAAAGTTCACTTTCCTGCCGTTTTTGATGGAGAAATAATCAGGTTGCAGCAGGACCGGTTTGCCTGATTTATCGATGTCCCAGACCCCGTTGGCTTTCCAGATGCAATCCCTGCCCTCTTTCCATGCCCTTACACCACGGGGATTAAGCATTCTAGTGCCGAGCAGCTTGGGCAAGAAAGACTTCCAGATTTCTACCTCCATCGAGATTCCGTCGGCCAGTAACATGCCCTGATACGCAGTGGGTGTATCGCCTTTCTTATATTGATACCAGTCTGTAGAATTCAGGTCACTGCAGGCGATATAGCCGCGATAGGGTTCGTTCATCGTATCATAGCCCAGCACAGCAGGCAGACCTTTCAACCTTTCAGCTACTTTTTTATAGGCGTTCAGCAGATGACCCTGCAGGTATTCCTGCACAGGCTGGCCGTCCACCTTTGTTGACGGCGCAAAATCGTCCCCGCCGAAGAAAAGTGTGAACATGGTGGCCGCCGCCATTTTGAATCCGTTGGTGGCCCAGATCTGGGGCGAGTAATCCGAGCCGTATTCCTGGTGTGTGATGGCAGCGCCGGTCTCCTTAAATTTGGTTATATCGAGGCCGACGACATCGAATGTCCATCCCGGCGCCCCGCAGCCCCCTGTAAAGCGGCTCCAGATGTCCTGGCGCGTCTCTATATACAGCAGCAGACCATGTTCACCCGCCTTTTCAACTATTTTATACAGGTAATCGAGATACTCCTCATCGTAAATGCCCGGACCGGCGTGCTCAAGGGCTTCCCAGGGCACCAGAAAACGATAGAAGGTCAGTCCCCAGCGCTTCAGTCTACTGAAATGCTCGTCTGCTTCAGCCAGAGGGAAGGGGCGTCCCACGAATGATACGTTGCGATGGTCGAAGAAACCTTCCCTGATATGTGTGGAGCCGTCCGGCTTAAACGGAACCTTGGCATCCAGGTTAACGCCGCGCAGTATGACCGTCCGGTCGAACTCATCCTTGAAGTTGACGCCTTCTATCCTGATCATTATTGCTTCTTGCCTCCCTGCATATCAGGTTGTACGTCCTGATCACATAATCAGGGTTCCTTATTTGTAAGGGATTTTTTCTCGATAGCCAGGAGCTTGTTAAGCCGGCGCTGATGTTTATCCTCACCGCCGAACTTAGCATTAAGAAAGGCTGTAACTATCTCTGCGGCCAGCTCGATGCCTATTATCCGGGCGCCCAGGCAGAGCACATTCATATCGACATGCTCCACGCCCTGGTGTGCCGAAAAAGTGTCATGGCATACGCAGGCTCGCACGCCCGCCACCTTATTGGCGGTGATACACACCCCTACGCCGCTGCCGCATATAAGAACGCCGCGCCAAACCTTTCCCGACGCTACAGCCTTTGCCGTCGCGCCGGCGTAATCAGGATAATCGTCGGCAGCATCATAGGCCAGCGGACCGACATCCATAATATCGTACCTGCCCCGCAGACGCCTGATAAGTTCACCCTTCATCTCAAAGCCGACATGGTCTGAACCAAAGGCAACAACCTGTTTCATCTTTGTTTTTCCTCCGCCGGCGTAAATTTATTTTGATTTCTCCAGTATCAGGGCCTCATAGGGAAATACTTCAAAACTCCCGCTGCCGATTGAAGTGCCGCCGCTGCGGTACGTACCCAGCAGCACGCTCCACTGGCCGGCCGGTGTACAGGTATGCGAGAGCCTGTTTGCCGAGAAATTCAGCATAACATAAACCTTATTGTTCCGGTAGGTCCTGCAATAGGACATTATATCTTTATGCGAGGGCGATTTCTCGAAGCTGCCCATTTGCAATACAGCCTTTTCCCGTCTGAGCGCCGTCAATCGCCTGTAAAAATTCAGCACCGAGGTGGGCTCCTGCAACTGAATATCTACGTTGATCTCCGCATAGTCGTCATTGAGGGGCAACCAGGGCTTGACTTCCGAGAACCCGGCGTGAGGACCCCCGTTCCACTGCATGGGATTTCGTTCGCCGTCTCTGCCTTTGACGATAGGCCAGTACATCTTGCCTATGGTGTCCATTACATCCTTTCTGGTGATCCGGCTGTTGGGCATGCCGATCTCCTCACCGTAATATAGAAAAGGCGTGCCCCATATGGTGAGCAGCATAGCCGCCAGCACTTTCGCTCGTTTAACAGTATCCTCGCCGGCGGCGTAGCGTGTCACCGCTCGCGGCCGGTCATGATTGGAGAGCACGTTGCAGGGCCAGCCCTTTGGCGGGATGAGTGAATACCAGTTCGTCAGGGCGTCCGAGAATCTGTGCGCGCCCCATTTCGAGAATACCATAGAGAACTCGAACGACAGGTGGGCGAGCTCACCTTCATCACCCAGGTAGGCGGCGGCCATGGACGGGCCTTCCTCGGCAACGAAGACCTCTCCCACCATCATGCGGTCCTGGTACTCATCCAGTACGGCACGCATCTCCTTGAGTATGTCATACATGCCGGGCTGGTTCCTGGTGTAAAGGTGCTTCTGAAAGCCGTTGAAGGGCCCTGCTGCCAGTGAGATCGGATTGTTACGCAACTCGTCGTCCTTGAGGAAATAATTGAGAATGTCGTAGCGGAAGCCGTCCACCCCTTTATCCAGCCAGAACCTCATAGTATCGTATATCTCTTTTTTAACCACCGGGTTACGCCAGTTAAGGTCGGGCTGCGTCTTGAGAAACGAATGCAGGTAATATTGCCCGGTGGTTTTATCCCACTCCCAGGTGCTGCCGCCCACCAGCGCCTTCCAGTTAGTTGGGGGCCCGCCCCCTTTTTTATCATGCCAGATATACCAGTCCCGCCTGGGGTTGTCCCTTGACGAGCGGGACTCTTTGAACCAGGCGTGCTGATCGGAAGTGTGGTTTACCACCAGGTCCATGATGATGCGTATACGGTGGTTATGAGCCTCACACAGCAGTTCCTCGAAATCCTTCATGCTTCCATAGAGAGGATTTATCGTGCGGTAATCGGCTACATCGTAGCCCGAATCGACCATGGGGGAGGCATTGATGGGACCCAGCCAGATGCCGTCGATGCCCAGATCGGCCAGGTAATCCAGCTTTGCAGTTATACCTTTTAAATCCCCTGAGCCATCTTTGTTGGTATCGTAATAGCTGCGCGGCCAGATTTCACACATGACGCCATGCTTCCACCAGACATAGCCGCCTTCACCCTGCATGCTTGCACCCCCTTAATAAAAATCATTTGATGTAAATATTGAATGTGGATCTTATATAAATTCACAGATAACGGCGCCGCGGAGGCTATTATTACACTGCGGGCCTTGGATACGCAACCCACAGCGGCGGCGGCAATTCAGACCGGAGAAGCAATAGGCCGATCGAAGGCTCCGCACCGCATGATTAATATAGAACATGATAGAATGTCCCATGCTCTCCGGAGGAGGCCATTACCAGACAGGGGGCTGGAAGGCACACTGGATACTAATAGTATGCCTGCTTCTATATACGCTCAGCTACATGGACCGCGTGGTGCTGACGGTGGTGCTGCAGCCTATGAAGCTCGAGATGGGGTGGAGCGATACGCAACTCGGCGCCATACAGACCGTCTATATGTTGAGCTACGGCGCACTGGCTATACCCACCGCTTACCTGGTCGACCGCTGGAGCAGAAAGAAGTCCATAGGTGTGCTGGCGCTCATGCTGAACGCCTTCAGCGGTCTGACCGGCCTGGCCTGGAATTTTTTGTCCGTGATAATACCCAGGATCTTTTGCGGCGCAGGCGCCAGCGGTGTGGTAACCGGCAGCATCGCCATGGTCACCGCAGCCTATCCCAAGATCAGGCACGGCAGGGCTATGGGCATTTTCAACATGGGAATACCCCTGGGCATTGCGCTCGGCGCCATCGTGGGGGGAGTAATGGCGCACCATTTCGGCTGGCGCTCCCCTTTCCTGTTGCTGGGCGGGATCGGCCTTTTATTATCGCTGGCCGCATTCTTCCTCAGGGACTATAAAACAGTTAAAGAAGGGGTAACGGTCAGCCTGGGAGGACTGTGGCAATCCATTGTAGCGTTGCTCAAGATCCCCACGCTGCGCTGGTATTATCTGGGGTATGCAATGATGCTGGTCACCAGCCTGGCCCAGATCAACTGGATGCCCACCTACCTGATCCGCCAGTTCAACATGGGCACCGATACCGCAGGTTACCTGACCTGCATCATCAGCCTGGTAGCCATCATCGGCGCTCCCCTGGGCGGTGTACTCTCCGACTTCTGGTATAAAAGAAACAGGAAGGGCAGGCTCTGGCTGCCTGCCTTATCTTCCTCAGTATCTGCTCTCATCATGGCGGCCTCGTTCCTGGCCTTCAGCATCAATTTTGCGCTCGGCCTGATCTTGATCTTCATTTTCGGCATCATAAACATGACCGCCATACCGGCATTAAGCGTTATATCACAGGACGTTGTGCCGGTGGCGCACAAGGGACTTTCCCACGGAGTCGCCGCGTTATGCATGTACGCCCTGGGCGGCGCCTGGGCGCCGGTGCTGGTCGGAAGCATCTCGGATGCCCTGGGGGGTGGCGCCGCCGGCCTGATGTGGGCTGTGGTCATCGCCTGCTCGGGGGGACTGCTGGCCTGCATTTGCTTCGTAATAGGAGCAAGACACTATATTGCGGATGAGGACAGGGTTAGAGGTTCTCTGCTCAGTTCGGACTAATAATCGACCTCCTGCGCGGCAGACCGTGCTCCGTTACAGTACTAAAGTCGTATAGCATTTATCACCTGACCATGTATAATGGTTTTAATACTATTGGGAAGCCCTGCCCCGGTTAAGTATCGTAACGGAGACTTTGATGTCTGCCAGAGATAAAGGCGAGAGTGCCAAAAAGAGCAAGAAGGCGACTGTCAAGAAAACCACTCGCAAAAAGGCCGGCGCCGGCAGTGCCGCACATCAGCTCGTATTTGTCTCGGCAGACGAGACACGCTACAGCGAACTCTTCAACCACATGAGCAGCGGGGTGGCCGTTTACGAGGCGGTGGATGACGGGGAAGACTTTATCATCAAAGACTTCAACCCTGCCGCCGAGAGAATCGAGCGCATAAGCCGCGATGAAGTGCTTGGCCAGCGCGTTACCGAGGTCTTCCCGGGCGTTAAAGACCTCGGTCTGCTGGAAGTATTACAGAAGGTCTGGCGCAAGGGCGAATCCCAGTATCTACCCGATAGTATATACCGCGATAGTCGCGATCCCGGCTCATGGCGCGAGCACTGGGTATACCGCATGCAAAGCGGCGAAATCGTTTCGATCTATAACGACATTACCGAGCGCAGGCTGGCCGAACACGCTCTGCGCCAGTCCGAGGTCAGGATGAACAGCATCCTCTCAGCCATGACTGAGCTGGTATTTGTCCTTGATGACGAGGGCAGGTTTGTGAGCTACCACGGCGCATCTCAGGAGCTTTACGCCGATCCCGACGCCTTCATGGGCAAAAAATACAGCGACATTATGCCTCCTCATTTCAATGAGCTAGCCGCTGATGCCATCGCCCGAAACAGGGCGGGAGAAACCTTACGTATGGAATAC
The DNA here is from genome assembly GCA_041653995.1 of Dehalococcoidia bacterium. Taxonomy (NCBI): domain Bacteria; kingdom Bacillati; phylum Chloroflexota; class Dehalococcoidia; species Dehalococcoidia bacterium. Next base: position 563,048 of record JBAZEK010000002.1, on the reverse strand, counting down.
AGCCTCCAGATGCCGGTCGGCTTACAGCATTACGCCGCGACCATGTCTCCTATTATGATCGACGGCAGGTATAACGGATCCGTGCTGGTGGCGCGCAATGTAACGGAGAGCCGACTATCTTTAGAGGCGCTGAGCGCCAGCGAGGAGAAATTCCGCACGCTGGTTGAGAATATCAATGATTTAATGTACACGCTGGACGCTGAGGGTCATGTCACCTACGCCAGCCCAGCCGTTGAGCGCTTCACCAAGTATAAGGTCGCCGAGCTGATCGGGCAGCCGTTCATGCCCTTGATTCACCCGGATGATTTGCCGGGCCTGCTTGGAAGCTTCGACCGTTTGCTCTCGGGCCAGCTTGAGCCCTGGGAATTTCGTGTCCTGGATAAAGACGGCCGTATTATCTGGGTCCGCTCCTCCAGCCGTCCTGTCTATAACGAGGGCAAAATAGTTGAGATCAATGCTCTGATGACCGACATAACGGAACATAAGCAGACCGAATTTGCGTTGCGGGAGAGCGATGAGCGCCTCAAACTAACGCTGGAGGCGGTCAACGAAGGCGTGTTTGACTGGACCATCCCGGAAAACAAAGCAGTCTACAGCCCCAGCAACTATACCATGCTCGGCTACGAGCCGTACGAGTTCCCCCAGGATCCCCAGGCATGGAAGGACCTGGTCCACCCTGACGACGTCGATGAAGGGGAGAGGGAGGTCCGCGATCATATAGAGATCGGAGAGGGTTATTCGGTTGAGGTTCGCATGCGTGCCAAATCGGGTGAGTGGCACTGGATACTGATACGCGGCAGGGTGGTGGAAAAGGATGCGGGAGGAAAGGCCATCAGGATAGTAGGGACGCATTCAGACATAACCAGTCGCAAACAGGCGGAGCAACTGCTGAGCAGGCAGCGGGAGGAATACCGCACTATCCTGGACTCGGTGCCGCTGATAATAACCTATATTGACAGGAACGGACGCATTATCCGTATTAACAAAGCGGGCGCGGATGCTCTGGGAATGCCACCCAGAGAGGTGGTGGGCAAAACGTTTAAGGACTTCTTCCCCCCAGATCAGGCGGAGCGCTTCCTGACGCTCAGTCGCCAGGTAATGGAAACCAAAATACACTTGGTTGGCAGGGTGGGCAGCACCATACTGCCTTCACAGAAGGTTATCTGGACTCATACTGATATCGTGCCCTATCTTGACAGTAACGACAATGCGATAGGCAGTATCAATGTCGTGATGGATATCACCGGGCGTAAGCTGGCGGAAGATGCGCTTCAGGAGAGCGGGGAACGCTTCAGGAACATGGCCAACCTGCTGCCCCAGACGATTTTCGAGACCGACGAGAAAGGCAATTTCACCTTCGTCAGCAGCCAGGGATACCAGACATTCGGCTATACCGAGGCGGACGTCGCCGCAGGTATGCACGTGCTTCAGACCATTATTCCCGAGGACCACGCAAGGGCAGTAGAAAGTATAGCGAGGAGGATCGGCGGGGAAAAGTTCCCTCCCAACGAGTACACGGCCATAACAAAAGATGGAAGAACATTCCCGGTCCTTGTTTATGCGGACCCCATTCTTAAAGCAGGCGTCTATGCCGGCATGCGCGGTATGCTGATCGACATTACCGAGCGCAAGCAAATGGAGCAAAACCTCAAGGAGAGCATCGAAAGGCTGCACAAGACACTGGGTGACGCAGTAGTAACCATGGGCGCCATAGTCGAGATGAAAGACCCCTATACGGCCGGCCATCAGCTGCAAGTAGCCCGGCTGGCGGCAGCCATCGCGCAGGAGATGGGGCTGCAAGAGGAGCAGGTGAATATTATCCGGACCGCTGCAGCCATACACGACATCGGCAAAATCTATGTCCCCTCGGATATACTGGCCAAGCCCGGCAAGCTGGGCGCACTCGAGGTTTCCATCATCAGGACCCATGCCCAGGGCAGCTATGACATCTTGAAGAACATCGACTTCGGTGGTCCGGTTGCCCAGATAGCCCTGCAGCATCACGAGAGGCTGGACGGCTCGGGCTATCCGCACGGGCTGAAGGAGAGCGGGATCATGCTTGAGGCCAGAATCCTGGCCGTTGCCGACGTGGTGGAGGCCATTTCATCGCACCGCCCCTACCGGCCCTCTCTGGGCATCGAAAACGCCCTCGCGGAGATACAACAGAACAGGGGCAAGCTCTACGATCCCGGCGCAGTCGATGCCTGCCTCAGAATATTCAACGAGCACCGCTTTCAATTTGAGTGATACACACAAGTCATTGCCTTTATCCGATGCAACTGATATCCTGTTCCGCGAGGGGGTGGAACCGAAGAAATGAGATGGCCTGATCTTAACCGCCTGGATGGCTATCTTCCTCCGGAGCTTGAAAAGGCATATCGCCAGCAATATCTCAAAAGCGATGTCAAGGTGGCCGCTTTATCCATGCTGCTACTGGCGATCTTTCTCATTGGCTTTGCCTACAACGACTATGTGCTCTTCGGATTTACTTCCACATTTTATTTCCTCATCGCGTTGCGGGGCATCTATTTAATCTATTTCGGCATCCTGGTGTCTTACCTTTGGAGGAACCAGGATGCCGTGAAATACGACTGGAATATATTCCTGTGGCTGATGCTGAGCATGATACTGGTGATCATCATCAACCTGAGCCGTCCGGCCGGATACTCCGGGAATATTCCGGTCGATGTCATACTTATCCTCGTGGTCTATCTGGCCATGCCCATGCGGCTGCTGTTCAGGACGTTGGGCGCATTGATCTTTACCTTAAGCGATATATTTATATTTTTCATCCTTCGGCATGCGACATCGTCGGTGGGCGAATATGCCGCCATTTTTTCACTGGTGATGGCGAATGTGATCGGTATTTACGCATCGGCCCGCCTGTACTCCTTCAGGAGGAGTTCGTTTAAAGCCAGCCATGAAGAGCGAATCGCCCGCAATGAGATTAAAAAGGATGCCGAGATCTGGCAGGCGACCTTCGATTCAATCAGAGACCTGGTATCAATACAGGATTCTCAGTACCGCCTGGTGCGGGTCAATAAGGCCTACAGGGAAGCCTTCGGGCAAACACCGGGCGTGCCGATAGGAAGCCATTGCTACGAGGTGGTGCACGGCACTTCCGAACCTATCGCTACCTGCCCCCACCGGCAGGTGTTGCAGACAGGTAAGTCGGCAACTACCGAGATTTTCGAGCCGCGACTGGGCGTCTACCTCGAGATCTCATGTTCGCCTATCATCCGTGAGGACGGTACACTCGAAGGCACAGTGCACATTGCCAAAGACATCACCGCGCGTAAAAGGCTGGAGGAGAAGCTGACTCAGATGGCGACCATGGATAACCTGACCGGCCTGCCCAACAGGGCATTACTCAACGACCGCTTCGACATCGCCCTGGCCAATGCCCGGCGTAAGAATGAGTCTATGGCCTTTATGATACTGGACCTCGACCGCTTTAAAAATATCAACGACTCATTCGGGCATGCCGTCGGCGATATGCTGCTGGTGGCGGTCGCCGGCAGGCTGACCGCGCTGCTGCGTAAAGGCGATACGGTGGCCCGAATAGGCGGGGACGAGTTCGCCGTGCTGCTGCCCGAGATAAAAAGAGCAGAGGACGCCACCCAGCTCGCGCAGAAGATCATTGAAGCTTTCCATGAGCCCTTCAGCCTCGACGGCAGACAACTGTCGGTAACCACCAGTATAGGTATCGCCGGATATCCCGCCGACGGCGAGGACCTGGAGACCCTGGCAAAAAATGCCGATACCGCCATGTATCAGGCCAAGGAAAAAGGCCGCAATATCTATAAAATGTACGAAGGCTATTAGAAAGGGACGCGCCAAACGTTTCGTCTCTTTACCTGCTGACGAGCTCTAAATAGCAGCAGGGCGACCGCCAGCTTCACTTCATCAGGCCGTACCGGGCATAGGATAGTTCCCGTATTTACGGGCCGCCCTGACCAGGGCTACGTAGTTCTCCCCCTTGCAGCCCGGATGGATGGTGTTGGATGAGCTGATGATGTAACCTCCGCCGGGCGCGGCGACTGCAATAGTCTTTTTCACAGCCTCGTCCACCTCTTCTTCAGTTCCGAAAGGCAACAGTATCTCGCAATCGATATTGCCCAGCAGGCAGAAGCGATTGCCGTAGCGGGCTTTGGCCTCGGCTATATCCATGCACTGCGGCTGTATGGGGTGCATGCCATTGAAGCCGGCTTCAGCCATCCTGTCCATGATGCGCCACAGCTTGCCGTCCGAATGCTTGATCACCTTCAGGCCGCGCTTGTGCACGAAATCATTGATCTCTTTATGGTATGGATAGAGATACTCCTCATAATGCGCGGGGGACATCATGGTGGCATAATTATGCGCCAGGTCGCTCACCAGTGCTATGGCATCCGCCCCCAAACCAATGGCGCGATCTATTGCCTCCAAAATATAATCCGTGCAGATACGCGCCAGGTCCTTAACGAACGAAGGGTCCTCAACATAAAAATACAACAGCTTCTGCATACCACCCATCATCGCCCAGCTCTCGCGGAATGGCCCCGTCATGTGAAAAACATGGGCGATATCCGGTCCCAGCTTCTCCCGCGACAGCATCAGCATGAGAAATTCGGTGTCCTGCGGGTGGGCGATTTTCAGCTTTTTAAGGTCTCCGGGGCCGGCTACCGGTCCTTCGACGGGTATACCGTCACCCTCCCTGTCCACATAAAGTACCCTTCCCCAGGCGTCTTTGATATGCTTCTCGTCGATCGGCTCCCGCGTGTACAGGTGGATGGATGTCAGCGCGTCCAACTCCAGCCTGCGGGCAACCAGGTAAAGCAGGTTGAGCAGCCTTAGCTTCTCTTCCAGCGTCATCTGGTGCACCAGTTTCACAGGAGGAACGTCGTCGGTAAAGAGCCGCCCGATCTTGATGATGGACTCCTCATTGAAGGCCAGTTCCCATACGGGAACCCTGTCAGGTTGACCTCCCGATAGAGCCGTTAGAAAACGTTCTTTACCGTTCATAATCCGATAATAGACATTAAAGCGGATGTGTTATCTGCCTCGCTATTGCGAGGCCGCATGAAATATATACGGCAGGTAAGGCTTTGTCAAGGAATGCACTCGCTTCAGTTCCACGGGCATAAACTCATATCGGTTTCACTTTAATCCCCGGGCAGGCCGGAAATTGACCGGATATCAACCCACAACTATAATTCCTTAAGGCAGGGAGGTATTTGAGAATGCTTAAGCATACTGCCGGGCCGGTCTGCCTGGCGATCTTTTTATTGCTCACGGGATGTATCCAACCTGCAGGCACGGTAGAAACGGTGCTACTACAGCCGGGCGCGCCGCAGAAGGTTATTGCAGTGGTGGACCTGGAACAGGAGACCAACGCATTTTCGCCCGTCAAAACTACGCTTAAAGATTTTCAGGCGCGCGACCTTTATTACGGCGATGCCATGATAGCTCCCAGCCTGGAGCAGAGAGACCAGGTGGCGGGGTTCCTGCAGGCGGTCGAAGACTTTGGCAAAGGCAATATCAGAATTGTACCTATCATGGAAGCCAAGGCGGCGTCCGGCGGGCCCGTAGAAAAAGAGGTATATGCCGGCTTTAAAAACGAGATAATGTCGCGGCTGCGCGATGCTGGAAAGCTGGACGGCATCTATCTCTCTCTGCACGGCTCAATGGAGGTGGAGGGGCTGGTCGATCCCGAAGGCGATCTTCTGCAGGCCATCAGAGACGAGTTCGGCGATCAAATCCCCGTAGGTACCTCATATGACCAGCATGCCAATATGACAGAGAAAAAAGCCACGCTGGCCACGTTCATTGTGGGATACAAGACCAACCCGCACAGGGATTTCTTTAACACCGGATACACCAGCGGCAAAATCCTTGTGCAGACCGTTCTGGGGGAGGTAAGCCCCACCATGGTTGTGAACAAACTACGGCTGCTGCGAGGCGGCGGCACCATGATGGATTTCCTGGCCCCCATGGACCGCATCTTCGGCCGTATGAAGCAAATGGAGCAGTCTCCAAACGTGCTCTGCGTATCCAATTTCCTGGTTCACCCCTTCCTGGATGAGCCGGAACTGGGATGGAGCACGGTGGCGGTCACAAACAACAACCCGGAGCTGGCAAACAGGCTGGCGGATGAGATCGCCGACCTCGACTGGTCCGTACGCGGTTATAAAGTCACGCAGAAGATATTATCGCCATCTGAGGCGGTCAGGGCCGCGCGCGACAGCTGGCTGGAGCGGCTGCTGGGGACTACCATGTTCTGCGATCTTTCCGACACGGTGGGCACCGGAAGCCCGGGCGAGAATACCTGGATACTCAAAGCGCTGGCGGAAGAGGGCCCTGATCTGGTCTCCTATGTTACCGTACGGGACGCCGAAGTAGTGCAACAGCTCCGGGACACACCACTCAATCAAGAAGTCACGGTCTCGGTCGGGGGCAAGCTGGAAAAGGTGTACAACAGGCCTTACACATTTAGCGGACAGCTTATCTTCAGGGGAGAAAGCAGGGACGGCACCAAATCCAGCGGCAGGGCTGTCGTAATCAGGAACCGGGGCACGCACCTGATTGTAACCGAGGAGGCCCCCAATACTTACTTCCCCAGCTTCTTCACCAGCCTGGGCCTGGATTTGATGAAAGCGGACGTTGTCGTGGCCAAGAACCTTTTCCCCTTCCGCATCAGGTTCCTGCAATACAATCGCAAGACCTTCAACGTGGTCAGCGCCGGTACGACCAATATCGACGTTTTCCAGATCGACTATACAAAGATCACCCGTCCCATTTATCCGCTTGATGAAGTTGATTCCTGGCAGTGGAAGAAATGGGAAAATCCGCCGGCCAAATAAATAACAGTGAATTAAGAGGATATCATCATGACAGATATGAAAGTCGATGCAAAGGGGACCGCAGCGCCGGTCGCAACCGGGAGGTGGAACTGGGGCGCCTTCCTCATGACCTGGATCTGGGGCCTGTGCAACGGCACTTACATCGCCCTGCTGGCATTGCTACCCGTAGTGAACATTGTTATGGCCGTCATCCTGGGCATTAAAGGCGGAAGGTGGGCCTGGAAGAACAGGCGGTGGGAGAATGTCGAGCAATTCACCAGGGTGCAGGGGCTGTGGGCGGCATTCGGATTCGGGCTGCTGGCGGGATGTGTGCTCGTACTGGCTATCGTAGTTGTCCTGCTCATGGTAACCTTCAATAACGTTTTCATGTAGTAAAATAATGGTCGGGAAATGAACGATCGTGAAATGCCCGGTATGTAAGATAACCACGACTGCGGTCGAGTTCGATAAAATCGAGCTCGATTACTGTGCGGCCTGCCGCGGCATATGGTTCGATAGAGGTGAACTGGAGCTGTTGCTGGATACGCTGACCAGGGAAACTGCGCGGGACCTGGTAGACAGCCTGATGCAGAGGCCTGCGCTGAATGCATCGGAAAAAAGCAGGAGATGCCCTATCTGCCGGAGAACGATGAGAAAGATCGATATCGGATCAGGCCGGGAGATACTCATAGATGTATGTAATTACGGCCACGGGCTGTGGTTCGACGGCGGGGAATCGGGCGCCCTGATCGAGCAATTGAAAATTGATCAACCTGATACGGCGGATCCGCTGTATATGGCTCTTTTCTATATCAGGGATACTCTTCAGGGCAAATCATAAGATCGGAGGTAAAAATAATGCTGATTGCTATCTTCGTAATAATCGCCGTTGCCATTATCATAGTCCTGGTAATCGCAGGTATTTACAACGGGCTGGTGGGCGCGCGGAACCAGGTTAAAAACGCCTGGGCGCAGATCGATGTACAGCTCAAAAGGCGGCATGATCTCATACCCAACCTGACCGAGACGGTAAAGGGCTATATGCAGCACGAAAGAGGCACGCTTGAGGCAGTGACCAATGCCAGGAACATGGCCATCAAGGCAGTGGACAGCGGCGTGGCCGCGCAGGCCAGGGCGGAAGGCGTGCTGAGCCAGGCTCTGGGCAGGCTGTTTGCCGTGGCCGAGAATTATCCCGACCTCAAAGCCAGCCAGAATTTCCTGGCCCTGCAGGAGGAGCTGACCTCCACTGAGAACAAGATCAGCTTCTCGCGGCAGTTCTACAACGACTCCGTGATGCAATATAACAACAAGATAGAGATGTTCCCCTCCAATATCATAGCTTCCATGGGAAACTTCAAAGCAAGCGAGTCCTTTGAAGTCACCGATGCGGTCGAACGCGAGGCTCCCAAAGTAAGCTTCAGTTAAACGGTGCCGGCCATATCATGTGGGAACAGATCAGGGATAACCAGGTAAGGTCGGTTATTCTCGTTACAGCAATGGGCATCATGTTGCTGCTGCTGGGCAGCTTCCTGGGGCAGACTCTGCTCGGCGATTGGTCCTTCGGTCTCATTCTCGCCCTCCTGATCTGGATTGTTATGACGCTGGTGGGCTATTTCCAGGGGGACAGCATACTGCTTTCTTTAACCAAGGCCAGGAAAATCGGTCCCGATGACATGCCGCGCATTTATAACGTGGTGGAGGAGATGAAGATAGCCTCCGGCCTGGAGAAGATGCCCGATATCTATATTGTCGATGATCCGGCGATGAATGCCTTCGCCACCGGGAGGGATAAAAACCATGCTACGCTGGCCGTGACCTCCGGCCTGCTGCAAAAGCTGACCCGTGATGAGTTGCAGGGAGTCGTCGGCCATGAGATGGCCCATATCAGGAACCGGGACGTCCTGCTGATGGCGATGTGCAGCGTATTGCTGGGCACCATCGTCATAATTGCATGGTACGGCTCACGCGTGCTATTTTTCACGGGAGGCACCAGGCGGAGCTCTTCCGGCGGGGGAGGCGCGCAGATAATAATCCTGCTGGCAGCCATCGCCTTTATGATTCTGGCCCCGATCATGGCGCAGTTTATCTACCTGGCAATCTCTCGTAAAAGGGAATACCTGGCTGACGCGTCGTCAGCACTGTATACCAGGTATCCGGAAGGACTGGCCTCGGCACTGGAGAAGATCGCCCTTTCAACAGAGCAGCTTAAATCCGTTAATAGTGCCACTGCCCCCATGTTCATAATCAATCCTTTTCGGAAGAGAGGACGGGTGGCGGAAGATCTCTCAAGCACACATCCTCCCATCTCCGAGAGGATACGCATACTGCGTGCCATGGCCGGCAATGTATCACTGGCCGGTTACGAAGCCGCTTACAACCAGGCGCACAAAGGCGGAGGAAGTATCATCCCGAATTCGTCGCTGGTCTCAGGCGATGTTACAGCCCAACGCGACGAGGTCGGCGCAGCCGTTACTCCAGCAGAAAAAGAGAGGGCGCGCGAGGCCTCGGACGTATTATGGAAACTGCATAAATATCGCGAGCTCACCTGTAACTGCGGCTTGAAATTCAAGATACCACCCGATTTTCACGGCAACAGCTTCACCTGCCCCCGCTGTGACACCACGCATAGACTGTAGGCCGATTGCAGCCTGCCGGCTTATTGAACGGGTGCGCTAAATAATGGAACTATACACACGGTCTATTGCTGCAAGCCCGTTATCTCCCTGGCGATAAGGGCCGCAATCGAGTTATCTTCGCAGAATTTGGCAGCTGATTTAAAATCGGCGAATGCTCTATATTATTAATATGTCATTGCGGACCTGAAGGACCTGTCGATCTCAGCGACCGGCGTGATATTGTGAGACCGTATTATCGCTTCAGAGTCCGCAAAAACATCTCAAGGATTCGCCCGTCAGGGCATCTTCAGGAGCAGCTAATCGTTAATCTGAATTAGCCTTGCCTGATTCCAGATAGTAAAGTCGTTAACAGGGGAATTGCCAGCTTCCACACGGAGCAGGATAAAGGCCTTCTGCCCTTCATAATCACTCAGGTTGATGTCCCAGTTCTCAAGCGCTCCCGGTGTAGTAATTTTCTTGCTGGCTATCCAGGTCATGTTATCGTTGAGGTCCTTAAGCCCAAACTTGATAGTCACACCGTCGCTTCCCGTTGCGTTGCTCGTCAGGCCGACCCTGGCCACAAAATGCAACTTGGCAGGAATTTGAATGGCTGCCGTTTTGGCAGAGCTATTTATCCCGTCGGAATAAAAATAGCCATAGGTTCCCTGCATCCAACTCTGCGGCACCTGCGGTGGTATTATCTCCAGCTGTGGTGTCATCTCCATGTCAGCATTGGGCACCTGGAAATGAGCACCCGTCGTGCTCCTCTCGCTTCCCGGATCTGTGATGTCGCCATCATTGTTTCTCCACGTAGCCAGATTGGACACGCGAAGCAAGTCGTAATCCCACAGCATGCCAAACAGCATGACCCTGCAGTTGTTGGTCTCAATCGCTTCCCCGGCTTCATTATTGGCATCGGCGCATACTTTGACCTTGCTATTCTGAAGACGTAAATCGATATAGCCTGAGGGATTAACGTTGATCGCAAATTCAGGTGTTTTTAGACCTTGATCGTAAGGCCACTGATAGTTGGAGAATTCAAGCGCCTTCTCCTCTCCCGGCTTCAAAACATCGACAAAGCCGGAGCCGCCCATAGTCGGCATGAGGTCATTCACATATAGATACGTGTACGTTTGCGGCGTGTCCGCAGTTCCAATGTTTTTAATAGAATACTTGACCATCAATCCGTCGAGCCAGATTTTGGTGATAACCAGGTCAGAGGTACCGGTGACGGGCGCCGTCAGGGGAGCCGTGGTAACCGGCGTCGTGGACGGAACTGCAGGCTCGGCAGGTGTAGCAGGAGTTGTAGGTGCCGTGCTGCAGGCTGATGTAACCGCCAATGACATGACAACGAGTACTGCCAGAAATGAATACAAACGGAAATGTTGCATATTTAATACATCCTCCTTTTATTCGTTTGTAAGATTTAAAACGCATGGGCTGGTAAAAAGTTTAGGTGCTGATTGTCGGTATCAAGGGTCAGCTTCACAATCAGGTGAGGAGGCTTGCCCTATTAACGTCTCTTAAAATAAAACAACTAATTTGACGCGCGTTTATTGGCCGCCTTAAAAAATCTGGCCAGCTTCTGATCTTCCGAGGCCAGTATGAGGGCATCCCCTTTCTTGATGATTTCTTTCTCGCCCGGATGCAAAATAATCTCCTTGCCGCGCTGTATCAGCAGGACCGCTATTCCATTTTCTCCTTTTCTGCCGAATCCCAGTTCACCCAGGGACTTATTGTTAAATTGCGGCAGGGGATCGATTTTTGAGATCCCGTAGTCCGATGTAATAGACATATAATCCAGTACCTCTGTAAGCATCAGGCCATGGGCTATTCTTCTCCCCATATCACGTTGGGGAAACACAACCTGATCGGCACCGATCTTTTGCAGTATACTTCCATGAAGTTCGTTTATGGCTCTGGATATCACGTACTTAACTCCCAGCCGTTTGAGTAAAATAGTAGTTAAGACGCTGTTTTCAATGCTGGGCCCCACCGCCACAACGACTATTTCGAATTCGCTGATGTCCAGGTCCCTGAGCACGGACTCGTCTGTGGAATCGCCCTGCACGGCATGAGTGACGTGGGACGATATGGCCTGTACGCGTTTCAAGTCGATATCCATGACCATCACGTCATGGCCCATTTCATACAGCGTTTCAGCCAGGCTATAACCGAAACGCCCGATGCCTAAAACAGCGACCTGTCCTTTCATTTCGCCTCCTATACGATTCTGATCGATTCCTGCGGATAACGGTGCGTGCTGATTTTCTGGTGTTCCAGCAGGTATAAAGTCAGGAAAAGCGGCCCCAATCTCCCGATAAACATGGTGACGATCACTGTTAGCTTCCCTCCCAGGGATAAATCCGGTGTTATTCCGGCTGACAGCCCCGTATTGGAGAACGCAGATACGGCTTCGAAGAATATAGCCAGAAAATCAAATGTCTCAGTGACAGTCAGGATAAATGTGACCATTATGATCACTGTCAGCGAAAGAATCACAACTGCGATTGCTCTGTATATTTGTTGTGTAATGAACTCTTTTCCGTATATACCCGCATATTCCTTCCCTCTGAGCGAACTGAAAAACGTGGCCATCAGGATACCAAAGGTATTTACTTTTATACCGCCGGCAGTAGAACCTGCAGCGCCACCGATAAACATGAGGACCAATATGAAGAAAAGACAGTATGGCGTTATCTGAGCCATATTTATAGCCGTAAAACCTGCTGTGCGGGCATTAGTGGACTGAAAAAAAGCCACCAGCAGCTTGTCTCCCAGTGATAGACGGGCCAGTGTAGACGGATTGATATACTCGGCAACAAATATGACCGCTGTCCCGAACACCAGCAGGGTCAAACTGCCCATCAGGACTATCTTGGTGTCAAGCGTGAAATTGGAAAAGCGGCGCTTTATAAATATATCGGCCACCACCATATAGCTGATGCCGCCGAGGATAACCAAAGCAGCCGTTGTTAAAAGCAGCAATATGTCGCTCTGACGGCCCGTAAGGCTCTGAAAGTTGCCGAAGAGGTCAAACCCGGCATTATTGAATGCAGAAACAGATTGAAAGAGCGCCTGCCAGAGAGGCATATCGTAAGAATGCTGAGATGAGAAATGCATGTAGAAAATTATTGTACCTATGCCTTCCGATATCAAGGTAAAGACGGCTATTTTCTTAACCATACCGGTCACACCACCCAGCTTCGGTGCGCCCAGACTTTCACCGATCAGCAATTTTTCCCGCAGCCCTATCCTTCTTCCCAGCATCAGAACCAGCAGTGTGGCGCTGACCATGAAACCCAGACCGCCCAGTTGAATCATAGCCAGTAAAACTATCTGACCGAAAAGAGACCAGTGAGTAGCAGTGTCCTGCACAACCAATCCGGTTACGCACACCGCGGATGTGGCGGTGAAGAATGCGTCCACCGGCGACGTGACCTTGCCTGCTTTACTTGCTAACGGCAATAATAGCAGGAAGGTGCCCACTGCTATCAGAACGGCGAAACTGAGCACAACCACGATCGAAGAAAACTCGCCGCTCGTCCGTTTCAGAGGCTCGGTCAGGAATATACGCCATGTCCTGGCAAGCGCTTCGAGATTGTGTGCTCTTTTTTTAGGCATACGGATTTAACAGGCGTAGCTTTTTAGCCGAATTATACGGTGATAATATAGCACAGTGCGTGCGGGTCTTACACTTGTAGCGGATTCAAAGACTAATACACTTTTCGCCTGACAATCTGGATTAGTATGCTGAGTGAAACGAGAATTAAACCTGCTGCTACAGCGACTATTATACTCTGGTACGGCACCGGGTCCGCCAGCCTTTTTATCAGAATTCCGATCAATGCCCAGACAATAACCAGCCCGAAATATATATCCCTTTGCCGCAGTACGACCATCAGCGCGATAGCGATGCCGATTGAAATAACGGCTATCGTCCAGAATTGTCCGCCCGGCCCCAACATGTCCCAGCCGGACGCAGCAAGCAAAGCTGTTGCATTGGCAATCGTTGCTATGGTAATCCAACCCAGGTATACGCTGAAAGGCAGATGAACCAGGTATTTCTGCCGGGTGGATGCATCCGATTTGCCGATCGATAGACGGATGTAAATCGCGATCAGACAGGCCAGCAGCAATATCATCAGTATCATTGACAGAGGGAGTATTTCATAATGCCAGGCGAATATCCACCCAACATTGGCCACACAGGTAAGGAAGAAAAATATGCTTATGCTATTGATAAAAGAGCGCTTTGCGCCGGCTTTAAAAGCGACTATCAAGCTGTATACCACAAAGATAGCCAGCAGCAGATAGATAAGCCCCCAGATGGCAAAGGTCAACCCCGCCGGCACAAACAGGTTCGGGTACTGGTCGGACAGCTGCCCGGTAGTCTTATTGTTTATAGGGAGAGCATTGGCCAGGTAATTAACAGCCACGACGCCTGCAAATCCAGCCAGATTAAGCACCGATAGAATGATCGACAGACCCCTGTTACCCATGTTTCCTCCTTGCAGCTACATGCCGATGCATCACTGTTTGAAATCAACCGCGATAACCGTTGCATGGTCATCCAGAACCGAGTGCAACACATCTATTAGCAGATCACAGGTTATTTCTTTGTACCCATAATCTTCTATCACCTGATCGCCGACCGGCTACAGTATATTATAATCACACCGGCTTTATCCATGCATTTGGCAAAAATGTGGCGTTGCCGGTGTGGTTGGGTTAAAATTCTTGAAACCGAATTATTGCTCACTGAAGGGGGTAGTTCTTTTATTGGCTATGTAAGAAAAGTGTAATCTCATTCGCACGCTTCATCTTAATCAAGTAAATTCAGACATGGAGGTTGGAATCACAGTGAAAAGGTTTGCAGTTATCCTTTTGATATGCCTGGTAATTACGGCTTCAGTTGTAACACCCGCGTTCTTTAGCGCAGATACTCTGGCCTCGGATATACAGGAAGAAACGAACTATTATGATATAGCCATCAACAATGGCCGGGTGATCGACCCGCTTACCGGTTTTGACGGGCTGGCAAATGTTGGTATTAAAGATGGAATAATCACCGCCATCGTTCCCTCTGCCCAGAAGCTGAACGGCGCGAGGGAGATCGACGCAGCGGGCCTGGTGGTGGCGCCGGGATTCATAAATATTCACAGCCACATCTCGGACCTGGGTGACGGCGGTGCTCCTCTATACATTCAGGACGGCATAACCACCGAGGTCACCGGCAATTGCGGAATACTGAGGGACGTGACTTTTTCCAAATACGCGGAACGGGCGGAGCAGGAGGGGCTGTATGCCAATGTAGCAGTACTTATCGGCCATAACTCCATGCGTGAGGCGGTGGGCGTGCCCAATTACCGGACGCCGGCCACGCCCGAGCAGCTGGCAAAAATGGCTGACATGTTGCGGCAGGGAATGAAAGACGGCGCCGTCGGCGTCTCGTTCGGCCCGTTTTACGGCCCGGGCGCTACCTACAGCGAGATGTTGGCACTGGCAAAGGTAGCGGCTGAGTATGGAGGTTGCGCCGCCAGCCACGTCAGAGACGCCTACACGCCGGGAGGAGCCGTGAAAGCTGTCAATGAAGCTATAAGCACGGCAAGGGATGCGAACATACCTTATATAATCTCACATACAGGCGGCGGGCCGACGGTGGTACCGCGCAGCTCGGGACCGGTGCTGGAGGCCATATACGAGGGCATGGACGAAGGTTTGAGGCTTGGCATTGATTGGTACGGTTACGATGCTTTTCTGACCGAGCTGGGCGCCGCGATTTTCGACTATCCCCCCGAGATGCTGATGCAGTTGATGGAATCACAGGTCTCCGACCTTGAGGTACCGTCCACCGTGGTGATCGACGGCAAGGTATACATGCAGGCGGGAGAACGCTTCTCCAGCATCGAGCAGTTCCTGTATGTCAGAAAGAAGGTGAAGGACAAGGAGATCCCCGACCCCATGTTGGTGGGGCATCTTTACAAGCCAGCCAAACAGAAGTTCTGGATGAGCAATCCGTATGTAATGATAGAAAACGATTGCACCATGACGGTGGATAAAGTTACGGGCAAATACGCCGGTCATCCTAAGGATGCCGGCGCATTTGCGCACTTCCTTGGATATTGGGTAAGGCAGCAGGGAGTGTGTGACCTGCGCACCGCGCTGGCCCGTACCTCGGGCATGGCCGCCCACTGGCTCGGTCTGGATAAAAAGGGCAGGGTTCAGGTTGGTTGCGATGCCGATCTGGTGCTTTTTAATCCTGCAACTGTCATTGATAAATCCACCTATATCGAGCCGGGTCAGGCTTCCTACGGCATACCGTATGTCATCGTGAATGGGGTGCTGGCAGTCGACAACAGCGAGCTTACCGGCGACAAGGCAGGAAAGATAATCAAACGTACCTGGAATGTGCCCGGACTGTATCCGAACCTGTCGGGGCTGCCGCCGATGAGCATTTCGGCATTAAACCCGGTTAAGGAGGCAACTGAATGAACAAGACATGGAAACCTGTTACTGCGGGCATACTGGATATAATCGCGGGTGCTGCCGCGTTAATCCTGGGTTTCGGTTTAATGATCGGCGGGGCGCTCGTCGGTTTCGTTACCCAGATGCCCCTGTGGCTGAACACGTTGATACCTGTAATCTCAATCCCTTTGATCATACTGGGCCTGATCGATATAGCAGGAGGGATCTGCGCACTTATGCGGAAGGTCTGGGGACTGGCACTGGCCGGTTCCATTACCACGCTGATCACCTCGCAGGTCATCGGTATCATTTCCCTCGTCCTGACTGCGATATCTAAAAAAGAGTTTGCATAATACAAAATAGACTTAATCCCTATGATCCCATAACCGGGTTGTGGGTTCCCGGCATTTATTCTATGCAGATAGCTTATTAATCAAATAATATGATTTAAAAGGGGAAATTTTATGGGAAAAAGGATACTGCGAACAAAGCTCTGTGACATGCTGGGAATCGAATACCCTATCCTCTCGGCGGGGATGGGGCCCACGCTGATGGGGGAAACTACCGGGGCGCCGCCTGCCCTGGTAGTGGCCGTCTCGGAAGCAGGAGGGCTGGGGGTTCTCGGGGGCAGCGGTTATACGGTTGAAGAGCTGAGAGCGGCCATACGGGAGATCAAATCAAAAACCGGTAAACCCTACGGCGTTGACCTGCTGCTGCCTCAGAAGCTGGATATCGGCAGCGACCTGGGACAGCAGAGCGCCAAAGAGATGCCGATCAGCCAGATATTAAAGTTACTGCCGCAACCTTACCAGGACTGGGTAAAAAAGGTAAAACATGAACTTCAGGTCCCCGACGTGGAGATCATGGTGAAAATGGATACGACGACCCTTCGCCCCCAGGAGGCTATTGAGGTATGCATCGAAGAAAAGGTCCCGCTATTCTGCGCCGGTTTGGGCAATCCCGGCTTCATGGTAGCACAGGCTCACGCGGTGGGAATGAAAGTACTCGCTATCACCGGAAACGCCAAGAATGCCCGCCGCATGGCACAGTCTGGCATCGACCTCCTCGTTGCACAGGGGCATGAGGGAGGCGGGCACACGGGACGCATCGGCACCATGGCCCTGTTACCCCAGGCCATCGATGCCGCCGCACCGGTGCCGGTACTTGCTGCCGGGGGAATCGGCGATGGCCGGGCGTTGGCTGCGGCTCTGGCGATAGGATGCGTCGGTGTATGGGTGGGAACCCGTTTCCTGGCCACCACCGAGGGGGGAGCCCACCCGATCAATAAAAAACATATCCTGGACTCGACCGATGAAGACACCCGCGTGAGTAAAGCATACACCGGCAAGACGCTGCGGGCGAGCTATAACAGGTACCATGATTTGTGGGACGGCTCGGGTCTGGAGCCGCTTCCTTTCCCCATCCAGGCCATGATATCTTCAGCGCTGCTTGCGAGCTTTGTCGAGGGGCAGAAGGACGATTACGTGGGCGGCCTCGCCGGGCAGGTATCAGGTCTGATCAAGGAAATTAAACCCGCCAGGCAGGTCCTGGAGGAGATGGTGGAAGAAGCAGCAGATATACTCACGCGCAGGCTTGCGGAAACGGTCACGGTAAAATAAGGGGATTGATAAACGGAGGCACAGGAGGGCCAACTTTAATGGCTGATAATTTAAGTATTTACCATGAAATGGGCAGGAAAATTGAGCAGTATATACGTCCATCGACCTTTCCTCTCGCCGTGAAAACGATTCAGTCTGAAGATGAGATTAAGCCTGAATACAGAAGGCCCCTCAGAAAGCAGAATTTACAGAGCTTTGTATGCCAGAATTTTAAAATCGCCCGCTCATACGGTTGGACGGTAGCCATTACAAAGGAAGATATCAACTGTAAGGCGGCCCGTGTCATATATGGGTGGGACGAGATGACTGAGGAATATGCCGGCTGGGTTGACCGTTTCAACGTCGGGCTCTATGCTGCCGACATCGAGGCCTCCAGAAAAATGGCGCCGTATATGTATCGCCTGGACAAGCGTTTTGAAGGTCTTGTGATCTCTCCTTTAACTCGGACAAAAGTGATCCCGGAACTGGTCTTGATCTACTGTCTTCCTGCTCAGGCGATGCGCTTCATACAGAGCTATTTATATTACGAAGGAGGGGCACTCGAGTTCTCCGCGGCGGGCAGAGTCGGTTCCTGCCATGAGGGCATCGCCAAGACCTTAATAACCGGCAAGCCGCAGTTGGTCCTTCTGGGTAACGGCGACCGCGTCTGGGGCGGAGCTCAAGATTCCGAAGTCATGTTTTCCTGCCCGGCAAATAAACTGGATATGCTGGTCGCAGGACTGGAGGCCACCCATAAAGCCGGCTTGAGATATCCCGTCCCCACCTATATGAATTATTCTCCCGGTTTTCAGGAATCCTTTGAAAAAGAAGCCAGAGAAAGGGCCGGGGGAACCATTGCCAGGGAATAGCCGCTTTAAGCGCTCTATGCAAAACCCAGGAGGTGGCTTATCAGTATCCTGAGGCCGATGCCGATCAGGACGATGCCGCCGATAGTTTCTGCCCACCTGCCGATTAGATCTCCTGCCCTTTTACCAAGAAGGAAACCTATGATTGTAGCTATAAAGGCGACAACACCGATGGTGATGCCGGCTACTGCGATGTGCACCTCGATAAAAGCCAGTGACAGCCCCACAGCCAGTGCATCGATGCTGGTAGCAACCGCCAGGGTGAGCAACATCCAGCCTCTGGTAACATCTGTCTGTTTATCATGTTCCTTTTTATGATGGAACGATTCCCATATCATCCTGCCGCCAACGACCGCAAGCAGGGCAAAGGCCACGAAATGGTCGTAGCTGGCTATGAACTTTACTACAGTCTGACCAGCCAGCCAGCCCAGGACGGGCATCAGCGCCTGAAAGAGCCCGAACATCGCAGCCACCCGCAGGACCTGCAGCCTGGAGGGATTTTTAGCAGTGACGCTGGCGCTGAGAGCCACAGCAAAGCAGTCTGCGGATAGAGCTATGGCTATCAGGAAAACTGAAAGGAAGTCGGTGCCGTTCATCAGCAGGATAACTCGTAAGAACTCCCTATTTTAGCATTTGTAGTTGGAATTTCGTAATCGGAATTTGGTAAAGGCAATTGATTGTCGGTCCGCTCACTCCTTTTCAAGTTCCTTTATCTTGTTGACCAGATAGTTAAAGGTTCTGGGAGCAACTCTATCCAATCTTGCTATACCGGTACCCAATCCGTCAGACGGTATCACGACTGTTTTATCCGGCGGTATCTGTCTGAACGCCTCATCAATTATCCGCCTGTTCATATCATATTCGTCATCAGAAAAGAAAACACCGGGCTCTTTGAGCGTGGGGATACCGATGGCATTCGGCTCACCTCTCATTTCCCCCGCCTGTCCACCATAGCCTATATGAACCGTATTATCTCCGAAAAGATATATTTTATCCGGGTTTGCCCTCAAGTCCTCTCTTTTAATAAATTTCTGATACTCTATCTTCATTGGAATATCACCTTGAGTTTGATGCCATCCTGTTAAGGAGCTAAAGTAATCGTCCCGGGACTGATATAATTATATTCTATATAATTAAAAATAAAGATGCGTTAACATATAATCTATCGGGGCATTTCATGGCAACCAACAGCAAAAAAACCGAGCTTACACAAAAAAAGATCGAGTTACGCGAAAGCGAGGCTGCACTCGCGGCAATGTTCAATATAGTGGGAACAGGTATCCTGCTCATCGATGGTGAAACGCAAACAATACTTGATATCAATAAGATCGCTGCAACTATGATCGGCCGGGACAAAGAGACAATGATTGGACAGGTCTGCCACTCGTTTCTCTGCCCTGCGGAGAAGGGTAAGTGCCCGGTTAAAGATCTCGGGCAGACCATCGACAATTCTGAGTTCCAAATCATCTGTGCGGACGGGCAGCTAAAAAACGTTTTAAAAAGCGTATCAACCATTTTTGTCCGGGGACGGCCCTGTTACCTGGAAAGTTTTATCGACATCACGGAGCGCAAACAGAGTGCCGAAGCTCTGCGGCAGAGCGAGCTGAAATTCCGCTTTCTGGCCGATAATACGCATGATATCCTCTGGACGATGGATCTGAATTTGCACACCACCTACGTCAGCCCGTCTATCGAGTCGGCACTCGGATTTACACCGGAAGAAAGGATGAAGCAGGATGTCACCCAGCAACTGACTCCGGAATCTTTAGCCCTGACCCAGGAAACGCTGGTGCAGGAGCTTGAGTACGAGCAGTCAGGCCAGTCCGATCCCAACAGGGTTTTGATCATCGAATCAGAATACTATCACAAAGACGGATCCACCCTGTGGTTCGAGAATGCCATAACCAGCATCAGGGATGAAAAGGGCTTGCTCACGGGAGTACAGGGAGTGTCACGCAATATCATGGAACGCAAGCAGTTGGAGCAGAAGCTTAAGGAGATGGCAACCCACGACTACCTCACGGGACTTCCGAACAGGGCACTGCTCGATGACCGCTTCTCCATGGCCGCAGCCCTGGCCCAGCGAAATAAAGAAAAACTTGCCGTGATGTCGCTGGATCTGGACAAATTTAAAACGATCAATGACACATTCGGCCATGCAGCCGGTGATGAGGTACTCAAAGCTGTTAGCGCAGGGATCTCAAAAATAATACGCGCCAGCGACACGATAGCGCGCGTTGGCGGGGACGAGTTTGTACTGGTGATGCAGGAGACAGACCGGATAAAAGACGCCACCACTATCGCTCAAAAGATCTTGGATTCTTTTAGAGCGCCGCTGATAATAGAAAGCCATCGTGTGGATCTATCCACCAGCATTGGTATTGCCATCTACCCTGATGACGGGCTGGAACTGGAGACCTTGATAAAAAAATCCGATGCCGCCATGTACTACTCCAAGGGCCATGGCCGCAATCAGTTCAAGCTGTTCGGCGACGGCGACGTCAGCATAGGCTCAGATCACAAAAGCGTCTGATCAAACTTGGGGCAGGGGAACCGTGCGTGAAAACCCGCATATGCACTCAAGCTTATTTATTCCATGCCGGCTGCGTGCTCTTGAGCAGCACCACCACCGGATCCAGCAAGTATATCCGCACCATTGCCCTCAGCAACCCATTATTAGCGATTATCTCAGACAGAGGGGGGCTGCAGGCGTAATAGGTATCCACCAGCAGCTCGCCGGGCATATTTGTAAGCAGAACCCTGTCTCTGAAAGCCCGTAGCGTGTCAAGTTCGGCAGCGGTCTCGCTGCCGTAGGCGGCGGTGGCGATAAAGCAGCTCAAAGGCCCGATCCTGATCTTCTTTTTAGTACCACCGGCCTGACTATCGGAATTTGAAGGGGTATGGCTCTGTGTCGTGGCGCTGCCCAGTGTAACCAGGCCTTTAGCCGATGCCGGAGCCAGTGCCTGCCATTTGGCCTGCTCCTGATTGACATTAAAACCGGCCACATGGCCCAGGCCTGCAGAGGTGGCTGAGACCATTTTGCCGGCTGCCAAGTTAACCTGCTTGCCGGTGGTTTTGGAGGTCACGGTGACATCCCCGGCCAGGACTTTAACGGTGGATTTACTGCCCGTTTCCTCGCAGACCAGCGTTGTGCCCTTGATGCCGGCCACCGCCTGGTTCATCTCTATCTCCATGCTGCCTTCTTTGAACATCTTTTTTAGATTGGTCCACATACTTCCCTGGATTAGTTGCACGTCTGAATCCTTGTCCGGAGGCGACTTAAGGACGATTTCACCATTCGATTCCAGCACGAATGTTGACAGGTCGGCAAATGACATTACACAGGCGCTGTCATCTTCAGTCCTGATATGCGTCCCGACGGGAAGCACCATGTCCAGTTTTGCCGCCTTCCAGCCGCGGGGCGCATCCTGCGGCAACAGAATTTCCACCACGCCCGTGATGCCGGAGAACCTCGTCCCCGAATCGCGCAGACTCTCGTATACCTGGAAACCGGCCGCCCAGCTTTTCACGGAGAAATCGCTTTTATCGCCTTTCTCATCGGTCATGATGCCCGTGCCCGGACCGAAAGTGATCGTGTACGGCCCCGTTGCCAGGCCCCCTGGACCTATGAATGACCCTTTGAGCGAAATAAAGATGGTCTCGGTGCCTGCCTTGCGGCCGGTTACCGTATAATCGCAGTCGTACGTATAGTGTCCGCTCATGCCACCTTTGGAAGTGTAATCCCCGTACATGGTCAGCTTGACCTTGATGGTGGCCGGATACTCCCGGTGACCCAGGCTGTCCGTCTCCGACCAGGTGCTCGTGTCCGTGCCCGAATAATCGCACTTGACCGTGTTATTAAAGGTCGTGACCTTTATGTCCATATTGCCTACCGCGTAGTGCAGGCCTATCAGTCGGTGAAAGTCGTCGTAATCCGTGAGCATGCCGTCCTTCAATTCATACATGTATACATCAGCATAGACGGGCTCATCCAGGGGTTTTGCCAGACCGGCGGGGACAGCTATCAGGCAGACGACGATAAAGCAGAGGATCAGATCCAGGATGTATCTGCAGCAGCGGTTCACGGCGCACCTCCCCTCATCCAATTCTCCAGGACAACGCGTCCGACATTATATATCAGGCGGGCTACATCGCGCCATAGGTCAGGCCCCATAGTGCCGCAGTGTTTTCTCGCGCCACAGCCTAGTGGAGGCACACTGGTTGAAGTGTATTTGAAATCCGGCTGCAGCGAGGTTAGGGGGCACTGAATTTTATAACCCTGTCGTAAACAAGTTCCGTATTGATGGGTCCCACTCTGGTAGAGGGTTCCACATATGCCCTGAACCCGATAAAGGCAGGCTCATCAAGACCAACCCCGAAAGCGCCGGGGCCGGTTGGCACTGTCACGCAGTTCTTTTCGCTGCCGCAGTTGCGCGCGAAATTACAGACGTATAGATATTTAGCCAGCGGGTTATCCGGCAAATACTGCTCAGCGCTGCCGGCGTATTCGGTGCTGTAGATTCCGGCCACACCGTTCCAGCCAGCTTCGCCGTAGAAGTTGCAGTTGGCATAGGTGGCCTTGCCGGCGGCGGCATGATTAACACCGTAGGCAATAACAAACTCATCCTGGCCATCCCCCAGGGTCAAGGTGTCGCTGCGCAGATAAACGGTATCGCGGCTCTCCCCCGCTACATACGTCTCAGTTTGCACAGCATCGTAAGACTCTGTGAGCCAGACACAAGTGCCAAGCTCTTTTGCCTCCAGGCTGCTGTGCTTAGCAAATATGGCCGTGCGCAGATCATCGAGCGCAGGCTGTAAATCCCACTCCGTTACACCTGTACCCCTGACCCGCAACTTCGGCGCGGGGAATGGATCAAGTTTGTCCTGTGTGCCGGGTATAACCCTGATAGCTGCGGTGACCGCATTCACATATTCCTGGCCTGCTTTCTCATCCTTAAAAAGCGCCATTCGCTGTCCCAGGACGATGGTATCGTACTCCGGCCCAATGCCCAGTTTTACCATGGAACTCGGAATAACATACGTATTTATAATATCTTCCGTGTACCCTGCCGACAGCGCAGCATCACGTATAAGCCGGTCGGTTGCTTTATCAGCTGTTACGATGATGATGGTGTCCTTATTAAATGGATCCCCTTTCTCACCATTTGGTGTGCCGGAAGTTTTAATGGTTGAGTTATTCAAAGGATCGTTGAAGCTTGTCCAGACCCACTTTCGCTGTTTTTCCTTCTCGTAGTATTTGTAGAAAATAAAACCGCAATAGCTGAAATAGGTACATTGCGGAGGGGTTTTAGTTACTATAACCAGCGCCTCATCCGGATTTAACTGCCAGCCCTGTATCAGCCCGGGAGTGTTGTATAACCAGTTGTCTACCTGCGCCTGGGCACCGGCAATCTGATCTATATCTTTGATTACTATATTATCGGGAATTGCCCCAAATACAGCTCGATAAGGCGCATCCGCGTTGTTACCACCGGCGTTGGCAAGTTTTCCGGCCTGGTATAACTTGATTAAGTCCACATGTACAAATGGCGCCAGTTTCAAGGTGCACCCGTTCTTCTCCAACGCAGCATTAAGTGCTTTGACATCTCCGACCGATACTGCGGGAGTGGGGGCAGCAGGAGCACAGGATACCATGACAGCGATAATAACCAGTGAGACAATTACAGTTGCTGCAAATCGGAACGATCTACCCATAACCATTACCCTCCTATATTCATACTGAAGAACCTATATCAGTTACGTGGACAACAATCATGTCCAGAAGTATATTAACTATATTTCCGCGCCTGATCTGGAATCTGGTTGGAATAATCGACTACAACTTCTTATATTCATTATAACGCATAGTGATCGATAAGTTCATCCATGCCCAAAACCATTAAGTCCTGTATCGCTGTAAAGCCCTCTGTCGCCATTTTCTGATTGAGAGACACTGATTGAATGTATATATATGAAATCCGGCTACAGACCGGTCTTTAATTAATCCTGTGATTTTCTTCATCAGGTCATCCGGCTTGTACAAATCATTCTGCAATATTCTGGCTATCATACCCCAGTGGTTTTTTAAAAACCGTGTGGAATCACCAACACCCACCTTCAGCGATATCTCCAGCAGCCTGGAGCGCTTCAATATGCCTGGAATGCCGATGTATACAGGCAGTGTGATACCGTTTGCCCTAACGTCCGCCAGCCATTTGCCGATGGTCTGCGCATCGAAACAAATCTGCGTAACCATATAATTTACAAATGGCTGTTTGTCCTTAAGCGCCCGCATCAAGACTTCACGATTAATAAGCGGATGTCCCTCCGGATAAGCGGCCACACCTATACGTCGTGGGCGGTTGCCCATCTCAACCATGTCGGCTATCAGCGCGCTTGACGAATCATAGGTCCCCACCGGTTCGGTAATGTCACCGCCGATTATGAAGACATCCTTAAAGCCGCCCGCTGACAGTCTGTCCACAATATCCAGCAAGTGAGACTTATCACGTACCTGCCGCGCTGTGAGGTGGGGCACCACACGAAATCCCCGCGCCGCCAGTTCCTCAGAAAGCATAATAGTGGCTTCAATGCCCTTGCGGGGCGAGGCAGTCACTGTAATAACCGATCCGGCAGGTAGTGTCACTGCCTCCTCGATCACGCCTTTCATGGGGATGACTTCAAAGCGCGCGCTTTTGAGCATGTTTGTAATAGCTGCTACAGCATACTCCAATACAAGTTACCCTTTCAACAGTTAAATGCATGTTCCTTGTGTTTCTTTCTGCCGGTAGTTTTATGGCATTATGGAATTGGCTGCGTGGAAAAATTGGCGGCATAAGCAGATAATGAGAAGGCTGTGGTAAATATTGAAAAGTCAGGACCCCACCATGAGAGACTACGATGAAGATCGCCATCATCGCCCCCCCCTATCCCCTCGAGGAAGCCCCGTCTCCACCTCTGGGCGTCACATATGTCGCTGCCGCCTGTGAGCAGGCCGGTTGCGAGGTCAGGATATTCGATTATATCGTGCGTCGTTACACGAAGGAAAAGCTCGCAGCCGAACTCGACGAATTCGCACCTGATGTGGTAGGCGCCACCTCGGTAACGATGAACTTCAAAGGCGCTGCGGCAATTATCAAGGACGTCAAGCGCCACAATCCAGCTATTATCACTATGATGGGCGGACCGCATATATCCTACGATTGGGCTAATACCCTGATAAATTACCCGGAAATCGATTTAATCGTCGTGGGCGAAGGCGAAGATACCTTACTTGAACTCCTGCCGGTCATCCGGGATCATGTAGCCTGGGATAAGGTTAAGGGTATTGCCTTCCGCAAGGATGGACGGGCACATTTCACCGGTGCACGTGGCTTTATCGAGGATCTCGATACATTGCCGGTGCCGGCGCGCCACCTGTTGCCTGTATCCCGTTACCTGGCACTGGGCTTCCCGGTCAGCATCATCACATCGCGAGGCTGTCCAAACCGGTGCATCTTCTGTTTGGGCCGGCGCATGGTCGGCCATAAGGTTCGCTACCGCACTCCGCGACTAATCGTGGATGAGATCGAGGACATCATCGCCTACGGATTCACACGCATCAACATTGCAGATGACCTATTCACCTCCAACAAGGTCCGCGTGCAGGCCTTCTGCGATGAACTCAAACTCCGCGGCATTAAGATTGCCTGGAGCGCCTTCGCTCGTGTGAACACAGTGGATGTTGAGGTACTCTCCATTATGCGCGAGGCGGGCTGCGATACCGTGAGCTTCGGGATCGAGTCCGGCAACGCCGAGATGCTCAAACGCGTGAAAAAAGGAATCACCCTGGAACAGGCTGTTAAAGCAGTGCAAGCCTGCAAGAAAAGCGGTATCAACGCATTTGCCTCGTTCGTGATCGGCCTGCCCGGCGAGAGCCCGCAGACCATGGCTGATACCCGTACCTTTGCCGAGGGACTGGGCATCGATTGCGGCTTTCACCTTCTTGCGCCGTTTCCCGGGACCACCATCAGGGAGGAGCAGGAAAAATACGACATCGAGATCCTCACAGACGACTGGGATCTGTATGATGCCAATGTCCCCATCGTGCGCACTTCCCGGATGAGTGAAACCTATGCCGCCGATTTCATGGATGCTTATGAAGCCCCGCACCGTGATCTTTGGGACTATGTAGTCAAAAGGTATGAAAAGGGAATATGTACTGATGACGAAGGCCTGCGCGTGGCCGGCCATAACCGCATGCACCTAATCTTCAAACTGCTGAGTACCGATCTCATCGAGCGACATGGCGTTTTCAACAATGGCGATTCCAGCGTGCAGGTCCTGGCCGAACGGATTACACAGCAGACCGGAGCACAGCCAAAACTCGTACGAGACACCCTGCAGCAGCTCAGCGATGCCGGTTACATAAAGTCCCTGGCCGAGGCCGCAACCACACGCTGGTACTGGACACATAACAACCGTTCTGACGGGGAATATTGAGCTTCAGCATTCTGAGCGCCTGATCATGCGCAAATTAATATATGAAATATATTAGCGTTATAACCCGCCTGTTATAAACTGTCAGCGACCTATCACCTACCTGTTAACCAATAGTCAAGCAATTGCCTCTCTGCTCCTATATATTTGAGTAAAAGGAGGCAACAATGAATTTAAAAATGACGACCTTTACCCTGGCAGCAGTGTTACTGATCGGTTCGGCAATGCTGCTCCAATCCACGCCGGCGCTGGCTGACGATAACGTGACCGTTAATGTGGTCGTAGAGCAAACTGTGATCGTAGAACAATCAGCAGATATTCTACCGCCATTGCCACCGCCACCGCCACCGCCGCCGCCCGCACCCCCGGCGCCGGTTGTACTTCCTGCTCCCCCGCTTCCGCCTGCACCACCGCCCCCGTATCCGCCTATGCCGCCGATGTATCCTCCGGCGCCCGCCCCGGCGTACTACAACCCGTATCCTTACTACAACACATATCCATACTGCTGTGAATACAGGTGGTCCAGATACGTAGTGCCTGAAGTTATAGTGGTTACACAGCCCCTGCCCCAGGTTCAAGTTCAACCTGTGGTCCAACCCCAGGTAAACTATGACCCTCCGCCGGTCATAAACTCCTTCGCTGCAGATCCGAGTTACATACAACCGGGGCAGACGGTCAGCCTGACCTGGACCGTTAGCGATGTCCTGGAGAGAGCGATCGAAGTCACTATTACGCCTGACATAGGTACGGTTTCCAGTTCCGGCTCATATACCGTGAGCCCGGCTGAAACAACCACTTATACGCTTACCGCCACCAATGTCGACGGCAGCGTGAGCGCCAACGCCACCGTGACCGTCGCGCCCCTGGTTGCAGCTTCCACATTTACCACCGGCACGGAGGCCGCCGCCGGCCAAAGCGGATTGATAGGCGGTTCATGGCTGCTGTACGTCCTGCTGTTCGGACTTTTATCCGCGGCTGCCGTTGTAGCTATTGTGCTCATTTCCAGAAAGCCGCGCCCGGCATATGCAGGAACTCACACAAACTATCAGACCCAGGCTGCAACGGGAATTGAGACGGGTACATCTCATGCTAAAACTGCTGCCGGGGCGAAATTCATGACAACCGATGGGGAATCCGTTTCAGTAACCGGCAAGGCCGGATTCATGGGAAGGAATGATTTCCTCTCCATGTTAAAACCGGCCAAGGCAGACCTCATCTCCAGGCAGCACCTGCATATCGAGCGTAAAGATAACGAGTACTACATTGAAGATCACGGCAGCACCAACGGCACCAGGTTAAACGGATCCAGTATTACAGGCAAAGGTAGCCACCTGTTGAAGAATAACGACATTATCGATCTCGGTGGCGCCCTTTCACTCACTTTCAAAGCGTAACGCTCAAACATAGGTAAGAGCCGGCATCTGTGGTCACAGATGCCGGCTCCTAATTTTTACACAACACCCCTAAAGGTCTGCCGTACCCGGCAGCCTTACCCGATCCTACCAGAGTAAGGGGAAGGTAATTACTATTTCTTTTCCAGCAGTGTGATGATGCCCCAGACGATCAGGAAGATGCCAACGATCCACTGCAGAGCGGAGAACCAGAAGAGGCAGAGAAGACCGGCGACGATGGCGATAACACCCAGGACCCACTTGCTCACACCTAATGACATTTTAGATACCTCCTGAAGTTAATCCTCTACATTGTAATAAGCCAGTTGCATTATTAATATGGGATCAGTACTTATTTTTTATTCACCATGTTCTGAATTGCCGTCATCAAGGTGTTGGCTACCACCTCGCCGGACTGTGACCTGTAGGAATCACTCATGGGACTTTTATTGACCACACCCTTGACTATCGAGTCCAGATTGCCTTCGCCCCCCGATTTGCCGCCCATAAAAGCCTTGCCGGCGTTAAACAGGTCCCCGATGTCAAAACCGCCCTTTGCTTGCTGGCCCTGTGCCTGCTGCTGTCCTTTGCGGATGAGTGAGCCGATGGCATCGCCGATCCCTTCGGTCGGCTGCGCGGCCGGCTTGCCCTTACGGATCACCTGCCCTATGGCATCGCCGAAACCCTCGGTCTGAGGCTTAGCCGGCTTGCCCTTACGGATCGCCTGGCCTATGACATCGCCGAAACCCTCGGTCTGGGGCAGCGGTTTTTGTTGCTGCGCCTGCTGGGGCTGGGATTGCGGCTCGGCGGCGGTGCCGCTGGTGAAGGTCCAGTAGACAGCCGATTTATCCGAGGCCGGATTCTTGTCCGCACCGACGCTCCACCTGTACTCGGTGCCGTCGTCGGGGAAGCCGGGCTCATCGGAGAAGAGCACATTGCCCAGGTCCTTGCTGATGCGGGTCGAGTTATCTTTGGCCTTCTTGACGCTCAGCCAGTATTTAGTTGCACCGGGCGAAGCTTTCCACTGGAATTTGATGTTGTTCCCGTTGACATAGCTGAGGTTGGCGGGTGAGACCATTAACTGAGCGGATTGTTGTACCGGTGTCTCTTCTACTCCCAATAAACTCTGGACCAGCACCATGGCATTGTCGGAAGTGACCTGCTGACCCTGAAATTGCCGGGAAGCCTGCGAAAGGCCTTTGGCATATAGCTGCGCCGACCCGCTTTTCTGCTGGCTTAGTAGCTGTGCGGCGTGTGCCAGCTGGTCGGCCGGATTTGCGCCCTTCTTTTCCTGCATGGCCTTGGTGATGAGCTCGAAGGCATTAACCATGTTATTGCCATGATCGTGATTGTTTGTATCGGCGCTATTCAGGCTGTCTTTGTTCTGGGCAAGAGCGCCCGTGACTGTTTGAAACAGTTTACCCAGATCGATTGGACTTGATGGATTGGCCATTTAATAACCCTCCCCCGTCTTATTTACTTCGATCCTCTCCCAAATCGAAAAACAACTATTATAGCCTATCGTATTTTCTATCTTAATTATAGCAGAATAATGCTCTGCCACGTACAGCTGCAGTGTATACTTGTGAAGCTAAAGAGATAGGTAGGGGTTCGTTACTTTATCCACGTCACCCTGTTGTAAACTCCATCCCAGAACATGTATTCCAGCTTCATAGCAATCACAAAGGCATTCACCATTTTAAGCCTGGTTTCATCATTGGCGGCCTGCACGTATTCCTCGGCCAGGTCCACGACTTTTTTTACCTCGCTCTTCTCCCAGGGCGTTGTCCCATACTGGTCAATCCATGCCTGATATTTGTTTCCCGTCACCTGTTCCGCCTTCTTCATGTCGATGCCGACCTGGTAGTAGACCCAATGGCAGGGTAAAGTTGCCATTAAACCCACCTCAAACGGCTCAAGTGTTGCAGTCTTGACCAGGTATGCGTTGTAGAGCTCCGTGCTGGGAAGTTCCGTCGGATCTGTAAGCTCCTTTTCGGTTATCCCGTATGTCTTAAAGTAGGTTGCGTGAAGCGATTCAATCTCGAAATCTATCAGCTTAATATAATTGAGCATTAATTTCGCTGCCTTCTCGTCAGGAGCTTTGGCAAGCAGAATTGCGTGAACCTTTTTATAGTTTTGGCAGAAATGATAATCCTGGATGATGTATTCACGGAATACCGCTTCATCGAGTTTGCCGCTGAGTAGCTCCTGATTATATGGAAGGGCCAGGATTTTTTGATATAAAGGATCATTCTCCTCCCAGATTTGCTGCATAAGGGACCTGGGAGGCTCAGGATTGTCCATCACGCTGGAGGCGACCGTCTTACCCGTATCAGCAGGGGCGGGGGCACTGCAGCCGGTCAGCACAACGAACAGCAGGCACAATAGAATCCGTACAACAGCAATAATTTTCAGGTTTTTCATACTGTACACACCTATGATTTCATGCTTTGCCGGCTAATATCATATATATTGGCAGCCCGTTATTGTTTAACACGTAATGCTTTTTTATTAATCTTCATCAGCGATGTCAGAGGCATCTGCTGGATAAACTCAACCGTAGCCGGCACTTTATAGTGAGCCAGGTTACTCTTACAGTGTTCCGTGATCTCGCCGGCCAGTTCGTTTGAATCCCGGGTAAGATATTCCGGCCGTAGTTGAATGACTGCCCTGACTAAATTGGTACCTTCACGCTTGGGATCGGGTGCGCCTACCACAGCGCATACCTCGACCGCCGGATGTTGGTAAAGGACGTCTTCCACTTCCCTGGAAAAGACGTTGAAACCGCGTACGTCTATCATATCTTTGACACGGTCGACAACGTACAAATAACCCTCCTCATCCATCCGCACTATATCTCCGGTGAATAACCATTGCCCGTCCTGAAGGGTCCTGAGTGTTTGTGCAGTTTCATCGGGCCTATTCCAGTAACCTTTCATCACACCGGCGCCCTGTACGATCAACTCACCCTCTTTACCGATATCCACCTCATTCTCTCCGGTTTCAAGATCTACCACCTTGATCCGGTATTGCGGCCAGGGTAAACCGACAGAGCCGATCTTCTTTTTCTTTTTAGGCTGGTCCATGGCGGTTACCATGGTCTCAGTCATGCCAAACAATTCCAGCACCTTGCCTTTACCCACAACCGCTTCAAGGTCATACAGAAGCTGTTCGGGAAGAGGAGACGCGGCGGATATAAAGGCCTTACATCTTGAATGGTCGGCGTTCCTGAATGCGGGTGTATTCAAGAGGGTCATGTAAATAGTTGGGACATTGGCACTGCCTGTAGGATGGTATTTGCTGTACTCCGAGCAAAAATGCTTGGGATTCCTGGGGTCCGGGATGAGGATCTGAGGATTTCCCATTATTAAATTAATCATACCGACAAATAAGCCGGCTATATGAAAGAAGGGGAAAGCAGAGCAGTAAACTTCATCCCTCTCCTTGAGGTCCAGCCAGTTTTTCATAACAACAAGGCAACAGACGAGGTTGCGGTGAGTTATCTCTGCTCCTTTTGGCACTCCCGTGGTGCCGCCAGTATATTGAATCAGGCAGGTGTCTTCGGGTTTAACTTCAACCCGGGGTCTCCGGGGCAGGTGGTTAGCGAGCATTTCCTTGAAGCCCTGCACTGTTTTGGAGGGAACGGGAACAACCTTCCCTTTGGGTAGCTTTTTAAGCAGGTTACCCAGTACTCGTTTAACCGGGGGAAGATAATCATCGAGAGAACAGACGACAATATGTTTAAGATCGGGTACCTGCTCGGCAATTTGCAGGAATTTCTGCTCGAATATCACATCCCAGATGACCAGTACTCTGGCGCCGGACTGATTTAACTGGTATGCCATCTCCTTGGGAGTAAGAAGAATTGAAATTCCCTGAGCGATGCAGCCGGCGAGAGCAGTCCCGACATTGGCAATCTGATTCTGAGGGATGTTGGGAGTCAGGATGGAAACAACATCCCCGGGTCCATAACCCAGCCGGGACAAAAAATTAGCGAAGCGGCTTGATAAATCATCCAGTTCTTTAAATGTAATTGTCTTCCCCATAAAGTACATCGCCGGACGGTCCGGATTATTCTTGAAGCTTTCCTCCAGAAAATCTTTATAGGTCTTATCTGGAATAACCGGATCCTTCACCACCCAATCGTTGTATTCTTTGGTCCACGGCCTGTCACTGTATTTCACTCCTGCTACCTCCTTAATAAATCTGGCCCCCGCTTGTTACAACTTCCTCGCAACTGCACATTCACTATCGACGCCTCTGTTCCCGAATCCTGAAATCCCATTAAAAGAAAGCTGATAGGATGATAGTTGGTTTTCAATACTAACGCACCATACTTATCCTGTCAATGAGGGTGAATAAGTGGTGTTACATTCTCCCAGTATACAGCGGCCACAGGTAACATGATTCTCCCTGTGATCCTCTCCTTGGTAGCTAATAGATTTGCCCCCGGCGCTTGGGAATAAACTACCCTGCTGCTGAGGGAAGAGAGAAGCCATGATTCAAGCAATAAAAGCGCCGGGAGAGACCAAATTATTGTAATAGACTGCTGATATTAACTTTCTGCCAGTCGAAATTGCCGGGTGCTTTCAGCCAGAGTGTGAGATCTTTGGGCACTGCAATAATCTGGTAGATGGTGCCTATTGAGTCGGTAGCGCCGCCTTTCTCGATGGTCGTGTCCAGCACCTGTTGCATCTTCTCTACATCGAACTGACCTTTATACTTATCCGCCAGTGTCAGCAGATTGTTTCGCCTCGTTACCGTATACGCAGTACTTGCATTATCAGGTAATTCTGCAAGGTTCCAGCAGGGATCGACAAAATGATTGGTGGCAGCTATCAGCCCGGCCTTATCCGGTTCCCTGCGCGTAGCGTTATCCGTCGGCAATTCAAAGCTGTATGCAATATCTTTATCGGCTACGTTTACAATAGACGATAGATTGACCCGGACGGATTGAAAAGCCGCGCTCATCTCTTTTATAGAAGGATAGTCCTGCAGAAATGAAAATAAGGTCACGAAGATAGATGTCCTCTCGGCATGAAATCCCATCCCGTTGCCGCTGTTAAGCTCCAGGAAAATGCCTTCGCTGTTTATCCCATTGGCTGCATATATGACGCCTGCATAATTGATCAGAGCAGTATTGATAGATGAATCATTTGCCTTAAAAATCGCCACCACCATATACTTCCCGAATTCCTTGAAGAAAGCAGTATCGTCATTATTCCTGCCGAATATCAGACTGCCGTCCTTGGTGTAACTGCCCCAAACCCCTATGCCTGAGCATTTATGGGCGCCGGTACCCAGCTTGGGGTGCCACTCAATGGCATTCAGGATCAACTGTTTGTCAAGGCCCAGCCCGGATGTCTCTGCCATTCCATAGAGGATCTCCTTGTATTTCTGCGGATAGAAGGCGAAGAGAAATTCCCCGATATACTTCATCCTTTCATATGTAAATCCCTGCTTCCGGATATACTCTTTATTGGCTGAGATATCGTATAATTCATTTAATTCACTTTTTAACAGCTGTCCGTATTGCCTGCCCATCTGGCGGTAGTTGCCCTTTAACTCCAGTACGCTGACCTCCCCGGCTTTGTACAGTTTTCCGCCTTCAAATTCAGCAATGAATTTTAGGTCTTTGTCGCTACCTATGGTCCCTGCGGATGAGGTGCAAGCAGCACCGATAAAAATGAAAACAAGTAAGATTACTAATAATACGCTCTTCAAAACCTTACTCCTTTATACTTAATAGTATTTCAAAGGGGCCATACAAAGGTATAGCACTTAAGTCCTGGGACTTAAGTGCTATTTGTGATTACAAAGGATAGCCAGTTACTTTTTATCATGAGAAACATATGCTAAGCTAACTTGACTGCGATATTAAGTGTTTATTCACTACATACGCATACATTTTATCGGGGGTGTACAGGCATTATGATTAAGCTTAGCAAGGTTATGACGTCTGTTCTTGCAGTAGCAATGGCTTTGCAAGTAGTGTTATCCGGTTGTGCTGCTGATACCGTTGCTCAGAACACCTATGAGAAGGCAAGGATTACCGCACGCACAGAAATCTGGAAGGATATCAATTCCGGCAAGGCCGGAAGCGCCACCGTAGCCATCATGGAAAACGGCAAAATCGTCTATTCCGAAGGCTTCGGCATGGCGGATAGGGAGAAGAGCATATCGGTTGATCATAAGACCCTGCTTAATATCGGCTCGATAAGCAAAGTGTACGTCGCCACCGCCATCATGCTGCTTGTCGATGATGGCAAGGTGAAACTGGACGCCCCGGTCACCCAATATCTGCCGGATTTCACCATGTTGGACCCCAGGTATAAAGATATAACCGTGAGGATGCTGCTGAACCATACAGGGGGCTTTCCTGGCGGTACGATGGCCAATTCATTTGGATATGATAATAACGCGGACACGTTCAGCGATACGCTGAAAAACCTGTCACGCTCCTATCTTAAACATGCTCCGGGTGCGATGTCGCCATACTGTAATGAAGGTTTTACCCTGGCTGAAATGATCGTCGAGAGGGTAAGCGGCAAGAAATACATTGATTTTCTCTCCGAACGAGTATTCGAACCGCTGTCTCTGAATAATACTGGTCTGAGCGTGGGAGAGGAATCAGATAAAACGTGCGCAGCCTATTACAGGGTCAGCACTGCACAACGGGAGCCGCTGGAAGTGGTGTCGGTCCTGGGAGCGGGTGGGCTGGCAGCAACCGCTGAGGACCTATGTCGCTTCATGGACACTTTTTCGGGTGAAGGAAAGCAGATATTCTCCAAATCATCTCTGGAGGAGATGAAAAAAGGGCAACCGGCCTTGTTTGCAGGAAAACTGAGAAGCCCTGATATGCCTTATGGACTGGGATGGGATATGACAGACCTTCCCAGATACCAGGCCCGCGGCATCCAGGTATTGGGGAAAAGTGGGGGCACCGGAAATTATACCTCGATGGTTTATACCGTTCCGGCGCAGCGGCTCTCGGTAGCTGTAATTTGCACCGGGTCCGGAAGCAGTGCCATGACGATGGCACTGGACATTCTGGACGCAGTGCTGGTAGAAAAGGGGCTGATTCAGGAGGAAAAAGCGGCTGTTACCAAACCTCTGGAACATCAGGCAATGCCGCCTGAAGATACACGTTATAGTGGGTACTATTCAACCGGTGATAACATCGTGAGAATCTCATTTAATACAGAGAATAACACAGTTACCGGAAATACCCTGAAGTATGGTGTGGAAACACCTACGCTTTCCCTGTTCTATAACAACGGATACTACGTCAATCCATCGGGCAGCCGCAGTTATTTCATCACCATCGATGGTAAAGACTACCTGGTAGGGAACCAATCTAAATACGGCCTGGATATGGTAGCGGTGCAAAAGTTGGCTGAACAGGAGAACCCGCAGAAGCTGAGAATAGATATCGACGGCAAGCAGTGGCTGAGACGAAATGTCAAACCATTCGAGGCGGCGATGCTGAACATAGCGCATGTGGTCAAATCCGGTACTATTGAAGAATTACCTGGATACGTCGACTTTTATGGGCCGAAGATAGTTAAATCACCCGATTTTGCCGGCATGCCTGTCAATAACCTCCGCGATCTAACTGAACTGACATTGTTCGATAAGGAAGGGCGGACATGGGCATATTTATCGGACTTTTTGTTCAGTCCTGCCGAATTAGCCGGTACCATCAAACCCGGCGATAACAGTGTTAAGATCGGTGATAGCGGCTATAATGAGTGGCTCAAAGCTGATGAGGGTCTGATCTTGAGCTTCGTAAAGCCCGACAACGGCAGGATAATAGCTTTCTCACCAGATGGCACTGCGATCTATGACAGTGCAGTTGATAAAGGAGATATGTATATTCCACAGGGTGGTTTTGTCGAATTGGTCGGCACGGTTGGAGATATCTTCAGGGTTACGGCTGGAGACAACGCCAAATAAGTGTAATATTATATCGTAATTATCAAACATATTATTGAACAGCGTAAAATCGCTGCCATGTTTCCAGGTAATGCTGTTTTGCTGTCAAGAGCGCGATGTTGATACTGGCGCAACCAGTGGCTTAAAGGCCGAGATTTCCAACTCGACAAACGGGTTTGACAACATAGCCTGACGAGTGTACTGTGGTTTGTAAGGTTCTGTTTTTTCGAAATGTCCATTATTGCAATCGATCAAAAAACGTGTAACAAATGCGGCATCTGCGCGGCTGAATGCCCCCGCCGCATCATTATCATGCCGGAAGGAGACTTCCCACAAACACTGGCAACAGCCGAAGCCACCTGCAATGTCTGCGGGCATTGCGTTGCGGTCTGCCCCAAGGGAAGCCTGTCCCATCGTGACTCGCCGCTGGAATCGTCTCCCAGGATGGAAAAGGGCCTTATTGTCACTCCTGAACAGGTCGAGCAGCTTTTGAAGGGCCGCCGGTCGGCAAGGGTCTTCAAGGACAGGCCGGTATCACGCGAAATAATCACCCGGCTGATAGAGGATGCCCGCTACGCGCCGACAGGGCATAACCTTCAAGAGGTGGAATGGCTGGTAATCGATGATAGGAAGGAGCTGGAGCGTATTGAAGAGCTCGGCATCGAGTGGCTGGAGTGGGTTATCAAGAATCTGCCGCAGGTGGCGGCGGATTCCAACATGCAGGAAAAGCTGGAGAGACAGAAGCTGAAACACGACGCATTTTTACGCGGCGCCCCGGTATTGATTATTGCCCATGCCAACAAAAATAGCCTGGCCTCTCTGGCAGGCATCGATAGCGCCAACGCCCTGAGTTACCTGGACCTGGCGGCCAACAGCCTGGGACTGTCCACCTGCTGGGCGGGATACGTATACATTATGGCCAACACCTTCCCTCCGGTTAAGGAGGCACTGGCGCTGCCTGAAGACCATGCGGCTTACGGCTGTATGATGCTGGGATATAATAAATTCAAGTACCACAGAATACCCTGCCGAAAAGAACCCAGGATTATCTGGCGCTGACCGAAGGCCAATCTGCTTCAGCAACATGAACGAAATAAAGTTAAGCTGCCTTGATGGAGATCTGAAATGAAAGATAATGTCTTGAAAGTGAATCCTCTGGATAATGTCGTAGTGGCAATCCGCGATATTGAGCAGGGGGAACAGCTTATGTTGGACGGGAAGCAGCTTTGCAAAGCGGCGGAGAACATAAAAATGGGTTATAAAATTGCGCTCGGTACTATCGAAGCCGGCATGCCTGTTATACGGTATGGTGAGACTATTATCAAAGCGAGTTGCGACATTCAACCGGGCATGAGTGTGCATGTGCATAATACCAGCGCGTAACTGGACCCGGCGCACTAGTCAGATACATCAGGATACGACTGAATATTAAGGAGATACCAATGGAATTTAAATGCTATAAGCGGCAGAACGGTGAGTTCGGCGTGCGTAACCATATCCTTGTGATATCGTCCGTCTCATGCGCCAACGGAGTCGTGGCGGCGCTTGGAAGGCAGTTCCCGGACGTTATCGCGGTGCAAAACGCCTACGGCTGCGGCACGGGGCTGGACGATGCGTCCACCGGATGGCTGGTTATCGCCGGCCTCATGAACAATCCGAATGTAGGCGCGGCGCTCATCATAGGGCTGGGATGCGAGATCATTCAGGCCCAGCTTTTCGCCGACGCCGTTAAAAGCAAGCCGGTAGAGGTGTTGAAGATCCAGGGGATGGGCAGCGAGGCAACCACCCAAAAAGGCGCCGAGATCATTAAAAAATTCCAGAAGGAGTTACGAGCGCAGAAAAGGGTCCCGGCTCCCTTCAGCGAATTGCTGATAGGTCTTAAGTGCGGCGGCTCGGATGCGCTGTCCGGGGTGACTGCCAACCCGGCCGTTGGGGCGGCAGCCGACCTGTTTGTTGCTGAAGGCGCCGGGGCGATGATAACCGAAGTGACGGAAATGATCGGCACCGCCCACATTTTGAAGAGGCGCTGCGTAACCCCGGAGCTGGGTGAAAAAATCGAGAATCTGATCATCGAACATGAAAAGAAGATCAAAGAACTGCTTGGCCCGCTGGCAGGGATGGTCATTTCGCCGGGGAATATGGATGGCGGGCTTTCCTCCATCGTGGAGAAATCGCTCGGTTGCATAACCAAGGCCGGTTCCACCCCTATAGTGGACTGCGTCGGCTATGGCCATAAGGCTGCGAAAAAAGGAATGATGATCATGGATGGTCCGGGGTACGACATTGAATCCATGGTAGGACTGGCGGCAAGCGGCGCTCAGATAATCATCTTTACAACGGGCAGGGGAACTCCCGCAGGCACCCCCGCCGTCCCGGTTATCAAGGTTTCCACCAACACCAGTACCTTCCTGGAAATGAAAGGGGATATCGACATCAACGCCGGTACCGTCATCGACGAAGGCAAATCCATTCCCGATGCAGGTAGAGAGATTTTTGATTTTACGCTCGCTGTTGCCAACGGCAAGCTGACATGCGCCGAGATTAATAAGTCGGAGCCGTTCAGCTACTTAAAGCAGCATATGAGCGTTTAGCCCTGGTAGGATATTCATCCGGCAGTCACGGTCCCGATCGGACCTTAACGTGAAAGGAGGGGCAGGTCATGGATAAATCTACGCCGGACGGCAGCAACGGTTACCTGTTTGGCAAAGGCCAGGCCGTTTTTATTCTCGTCGTTATCGCAATACTCAATATGATCAACATGATGGACCGGTCTGTCTTTGCCGTTGCCCAGGAGCCGATGAGAATTGCACTGGGACTGAACGACACCCAGGTAGGCTGGTTCCAGACGGTTTTTTGGCTTGGGCTGTCGCTCATGACCCTCCCCGTCGCATTTATTTGCGACAGGTGGTCCAGAAGGAAAATGCTGGGAATCCTGGCGATCTCCTTCAGCACATTTACTTTCCTGACCGGCCTGGGCAGGAGTTTTATCGGAATATTCATACCGCGCATGCTTGTGGGTGTGGGGGAATCAGGGTTCACCTCGGGTGGACAGGCTCTGATCGTCAGGGCCTGGCCTGAGAGATTACGCGGGACGATCCTTGCCGTATTCCTGGTCGTATCACAGCTTGGGCAACCACTGGGCATGGCCTTGGGCGGAATGCTGATTGTCAAGTTCAATAGTTGGAGCTCACCCTTCCTCTTCTTCGCCATACCGGGGATACTGTTCGGCATTGTGGCTTTTTTCCTCAGGGATTATGAAAATGCTCCGGCGCCGGCCAAGTCAGACGGTGTGACAGGGGAAAGCCTTTTCACATCCGTATGGACACTGTTTAAGACCCGCACCCTGTTGAGTTCCTATATAGGATATGTAGCTTATAACATCGTGGCGGCGGCGCTGATGGCCTGGACACCAACGTTTTTAATGAGGTCTCAGGGAATAAACGCCGGCCAGGCCGGAATGCTGGTAGGGATCATAGGGTTTATCGGCCTGATAGGCGCAATTCTGGGCGGAATTATATCCGACAAATGGCAGAGGAGAAATCCCAAGGCACGGATGCATGTATGTGCCATATCCACCTCAATAGGTACACTGGCCCTGCTTGGCGCGGTGCTGCTGGACATGCAGGGGATTGGATACGCTCTTGCCTGCGTGTGGGCATTCGGCTGGCTTATGCTTCAGGCGCCTAATGCCGCCGTGACGCAGGATTGTTCCACTCTGGACAAGAGGGGACAGGCGTGGGGTGTGAATAATTTTCTCGGCTTTATTACCGCCTGGGCGCCGCTTGCCGTCGGGGCGTTATCGGATTCACTGGGGGCCGGGACAACTGGATTAAAAATTGCGCTACTGTGCGCAGGCGCCTTCGGCTTTTTAACGTTCACCGCCTATTTCATCGGCGCCAATTATTATCCGGCTGACGTTGCCAGGGCCAACGAAGCCAACAGGCTGGCGGGGCACAGGGAGTAGCCTGCTAAAAAACGATCCGTCAAACCACTCCCTGAAACGGCGGAAAGCCAAACGCCCATAATACTGCTATCGCGATCAATGCGGACATGGTTGCACCGACTACAGTTTGCCAGAAGTTGTGCCCCTCAGCGGCCAGCCGCGCCCAGATTATCAGCGGCAACAAAAGCAGCAATGGTATAGCGGCAACGCCGAAAATATAAATCACTGCAGCTATCGGCCCGCAGACGCCGGCGGCATGGCCGCTGGCTTTATAGCGGAGCAGCAAATTGAAGACCAATAGGCCGAGAGTTACAAATGTATATATAGCGGCCAATGCCGTGAAGATAAGCGGGACGCCGGTCGACGCCAGGACCAACCAACCGACCGGGTAGCTGATCAGCATAATGACAAAACTTGCTATCCTTTGCCGTCGCGCAGTTGCATGCTTGTCTTCGTCCTTGGCCGGAATATAAAAGAAAAGGCTGCAGAGAGGAATTACACACAGGAAAAGCATGGCCCAGGAATATCCGGAAAAGCGGTTGGGTTCCGATTCGGGAAGCTGGAAGAATAAATAAGTCACCAGAGCACCGGCTAACACCGGAACATTCAATACCTGTGAAATGATCTCCCCGACAACCTTCTGAGTATTCTTCTTGTTTTCCATGTTGCCTTCCTAAATCATATATTTCACAAAGGTTAATATTTTAATCATTGTTTGAAACTGACCGCAATAACCGTCGCATAATTGTCTAAGGATGAATACGGTATCTCGATTATCAGGTCGCCCAGCGGATCTGTTAATCCT
Source organism: Dehalococcoidia bacterium (assembly GCA_041653995.1). Classification (NCBI taxonomy): domain Bacteria; kingdom Bacillati; phylum Chloroflexota; class Dehalococcoidia; species Dehalococcoidia bacterium. The sequence continues at coordinate 522,128 of JBAZEK010000002.1, read as the reverse complement.
AATCCTTCCATAATCTGGTCGTTTGCACCCAGGTGTTTCGAGTAATTCAGGTTCGTGCCTTTTCCCAGTGTGCGCACCGATTCCACTTTATTCACATGCACGTTTCGCAGGGTAACGGTCTCATACGGTTTCATCAACAGGTGCAAGTAAATAGTGTCTCCTTTCTGGGTGGTCGGGCCGTAAAACTGGTAGGGCTCCAGCCCTGCACTCGTGCACCTGATGCTTTCGCCGTTACGGGACATCCATCTCCCGATAGCGGATAGCCGTTCAGTCTGCTCAGGCGGCAGCGTGCCGTCGCCCATCGGGCTTACGTTCAACAGAAAATGTCCACCACGCCCGGCCACCTCGCAAAGAGTGTGTATTAGCTGTATGGCCGACTTGTATTCCTTATCGTCCTTGTTGTAGCCCCAACTCGTGTTCATCGTCATACAGGTTTCCCACGGCCGGTCAGCCGGTTTGGGAGGTATGAACTGTTCGGGTGTGTCGAAATCGTTGTTCACAGGCAGGCGGTCATTAATGACAATGCCGGGTTGCAGTGAGCGAATCATATTTCCCAGTTCGACCGATTTCCATTGTTCAGCTGTGTGCTCCCAATACCCGTCGAACCAGATCAGGTCGACCTTGCCATAGTTGCTGAGCACTTCCCTCACCTGCCCGAACAGTAAATCAAGGAATCGCTGCCATTGCTGCGGCTCCGGCTGCGGGCCGCCGCCGAAATAATGGTAAGGTTTGTCGGCATCGGTGAAAGCAGGGTAGTCGGGGTGGTGCCAGTCCGGAAGCGTAAAATAAATCCCCACGCCCATCCCTTCCGCCCTCACAGCATCGGTGAACTGGCGCAGGATATCTTTCCCGTAAGGCGAATGCATGATGGAGAAATCCGACAGTCTGGTGTCATACATGGCATAGCCGTCGTGGTGCTTGGCCGTGATAACAGCATATTGCGCCCCGGCTTTCCGCAGGGTTCGCGCCAGGGCTCGTGCGTTCCATTTTTGGGGATTGAAAGTGGCTGCGCTGGAGTGGTATTGCTCTACGGGGATGTCCTGGGCCAATGGGAACATCGGCACTTTGCCAGTTAAAGGCCATGATATCTCAACACCCTGCTGCGATATATGCGACCAGTGTACAAATATGCCGAAACGTGCGCTTTTCCAGTCATTGAAGTTCTGATACATCTTAGTCTATCCTCACACATCTATTGATCAGCGCGCAACTTAAAAGGGAAGAAGAGGAACTGGAAGCTAATGTTAACAAGCTCCCCAGGTCAGTATAGCAAAAGATCGACCTGAAATCAGCCGGATAGAGGAGACAGGGATATTCAACAGGGTCAGGGATAATCTAAATGGGAATACGTACCGGGGAAAGAGACAGGCTTTAGATGCTCTCGATGCTCAGCGGTAATACTGGAAACGATGAAAATCTGTAGTGCGGTGACTTTGGAATGTACTAACACTGCACAAACATCGGTATTTATGTTCATCCATGACAAAAATATAGGTCTAATATTAATACTGGACTGATTCGCTATGGCATGTCATAATTTAGCCAACTTCTTGGGGTAGGAGGCTGATATGACTGAGCGGGAAGTTATAAACTATTGGAAGGGACGCTGTTTTGGCTGTTCAACAACGAATGAACATGGCTTGAAACTTCGCTTCTGGTTCTCCCAGCAAGGTTGCGTTACCAAGTGCGTGATTCCTGATTACCTGTGTGGAATTGGAGGCCTGGTTCACGGGGGGATGATTTACCTTCTTATGGACGAAGTGTGTGAATGGACAATTATCTCTCATCTTGGGCGGTTTGGAGTAACCCTTGAGATGACAGTTCGCTACTTGAGCCCGGCAGAAGTTAATACCGAAATCGTTGTGGAAGGGCAGATTGTCAGTCATGATGACAGAAATGCTGTCATGCGCGCTACTGTCCATTCGTTAAACGGTAAGCTCTTGGCAGAGAGTCAAAGCAAGTGGATGTTTCCCAGCCTTTCCAGCCTGGCGAAAATTGGAAAAGTGGATGAATCGATGTTGCGTGAATTTATGACTCATTACCCTCAGATATAATGAACTATCCCAAATACATGTAACACTTTCATCGTTAATCACCCCTGCCAAATGAAGTGGGCATCGGTATGTATGTTCATCCATAATAAAAATCATAGGACTAAAGTTATAAAAGCGGTGTCAGTAAGATAGATTCCAACTAACCATACATTGACAACCGAGTTGCATTTACATAACATAGTTTTGCAGGAATAATCATCGGGGAAGAGGCACAGGCAGTGGAGCCACAAATAGGATTTTGCACCACGCCAGATGGCGCCCGCATTGCGTACACCACCCTTGGACACGGGTCAGCACTGGTAATACCACCAAGTTATTTCATTGTACTCAACGCTTATAAGTCGGTACCAGAAGTCCGTCATTATCTGAATAGACTTGCACTTTATCATACCGTGGTGATCTATGACCAGCGAGGAGCCGGGTTATCCGATCGAAACCGGGCCGTCTTTACCCTGGAATCAGAGCTTGCAGATCTTGAAACTGTCATTAACCATCTGAAGCTGGATAAGGTGATATTGTCGGCTGCCTCCCAGGCTGGGCCTATAGCCATTGCGTATGCTGCCAAGTACCCCGAGCGCGTTACCCACCTTGTTCTTTACGGGACTTATGCAAACTACGGAAAATTTTTGTCTGAGGAAATCAAGACATCCTTAATATCATTGATCCGTCAACCTCATAATTGGGTCGGTACACGAACAGTTGCCAGCATTATGACACCACAAATCAACATTAATGAGCTCGAGTTATTCGTCAACCTACAAAGGGAAAGCGTTACACCTGAAGTCAATGCCCGGCTTATTGAAATGCAGTTTGAGCTTGATGTAACCAACCTTTGCTCGAGCGTTAAGACTCCCACACTCGTTATGCACCGCAAGGGAGACAAGTTTATTTTATTCAAGGCTGGCCTGGAGCTAGCATCTCTGATACCGAATGCGCGCTTTGTCCCGTTGGAAGGTAACGAACATTACAGCTTCCTTGGTGATGTGGAAACCGGTCTGAGAAATACATTTCAGTTTCTGGGTGATCCTGTCCCAGATAAATCTGCTGATAATGCAGGCAAGACAGAGTCATTAAGCAATCCACCCGAGCCTAAAACAGAGCAGAAGAAAGGGAACTGGCTGCGCATGAGCAACCCACTAGTAAAAATACTAATCACAATACTGGCATCAGTTATTGCTGGCGTTATTCTCTTGCTTATTAAATCTCTGTTTCCATAAAGTTTCAATAACTATGGATTATCCCTATCCTACTGGGGCACAAGATAGATCTGAAATTAGCCAGGGAAAGGATACAGCAATATTGCAGCAGGCTCAGATATAATCTGAATAATTATACGTACCAGGAGAAAAGACAGGCTTTGGATGCCCTTGAAGTTCAACTGACAGCTACGCATAAAATGGCTGAAATTAGGATCGCTGTCCCCTTAGAATTTATCACCACTGGACGAACATCGGTATGTATGTTCATCCATGAATAAAAATCATAGGCGCAAAGCTATAACTGAATTATCAATTACATAGCCGTGTTTCATATTCTTTCCTTCAGCTATTTTGCTACCTCAATTTGCGATTCGCCTTAATGATGAGAATTACGACACCTTCCGTGTTATGGTTTGACAAGTTATTCATAATCGATATATATTGGGCTCGTTGTTTTTGCAGGTGGTAGGGTGTTTAGATTCAAATTAGGGATGTTGTGTAACTATAGATACCTTACAATTTGGTTTTGTTTAGTACTGATTGTTATTCCCTCATTTTTGTCTCCACTGTTTTTCCAACAACCTGTTAATGCTGCTTCAGGTACGTGGGTTTGGCAAAATCCTTTACCTCAAGGAAATTCACTCAATGGCGTCTGGGGTAGCTCAGGAAGCAACATATATGCTGTCGGTCAAAGTGGCACTATCCTCCATTACGATGGAAGTCATTGGAGTTCTATAACCAGTGAAACTCAAAATCATCTAAATGAAGTATGGGGAAATTCAGAGAACAATATATTCGTAGTGGGCAATTGGGGGACGGTACTTCATTGGAATGGCATCAGTTGGAGTTCCATGACCAGTGGCACATCTCAGTGGCTCTATGGTATTTGGGGTAGTTCAGGTACCGATGTTTTTGCCGTGGGTAACAATGGCGTCATCTTACACTTTGATGGCAGTACCTGGAGTTCCATGACCAGTGGTACTGCACAACACCTATTGAGTGTTTGGGGAAGCTCTAGTAACGATGTCTTTGCCGTAGGCAATAATGACACTATCCTTCATTATGATGGTACAAGCTGGAGTCCTATTGGCAGCGGATTTGCAGTATCTCTCTTGAGTGTTTGGGGCAATTCCAGTAGTGATGTATTTGCCGTAGGATGGAATGGTGTCATCCTCCATTATAATGGAAGTACCTGGAGCTCTATGACCAGTGGCATAGGACAAAACATCACTTGCATATGGGGCAGTTCGGGAACAAATGTCTTCGCAGTGGCTGAAAGTGGTTTCATTCTTCATTATGACGGCATTTCTTGGCATCAAGAAACAAGTGGCACCGTATTTAATCTGTTTCATGTGTGGGGAAGCTCATCCAATGATATTTTTGTGGTTGGAGACCACGACGCAATACTCCGCTATAACGGCACTAATTGGGGTGCAATGACAAGTAGCCTCACTTACAATCATCTTAATAGCATCTGGGGCAGCTCATCAAACGATGTTTTCACGGTTGGTAATGTGGGCACTATACTCCATTATAATGGGACAAGCTGGAGTTTGATGAATAGCGGCACATTGAATTGGCTCAACGGTGTTTGGGGTAGTTCAGGTAATGATGTTTTCGCTGTGGGAAGCGATGGCATTATTCTTCACTATAATGGAAGTACATGGAATTCAATGACAAGCGGAGTTTCAAACCATTTAAGAAGTATATGGGGAAGCTCTGGAACCGATATATTTGCCGGAGGAGATGGGGGGGTTATTCTACATTTTAACGGTAGCACTTGGACACCCATGACCAGTGGTACTACAAACCATCTATATGGTATATGGGGTACTTCAGGTAATGATGTTTTTGCTGTAGGCAATGTAGGCACCATACTCCATTATAATGGGAGTGCCTGGAATACGATGTCTAGTGGTATTAGCGAGGCATTGCAGGGAGTTTGGGGCAGTTCTAGTAATAATGTTATTGCCGTAGGTGTTTACACCCCCATCCTTAATTACAACGGGAGTAGTTGGATTGAAGTTACTTCAAGCCATTCAGAGGCTTTATACAGTGTCATAGGTAGTTCAAGTACTGATATGCTTGCTGTAGGGAATACCGGAACTGTGCTGTACTATAACGGAAACAATTGGGATTTTGTTACAAGATTAACTGATAAACATTTACATGGAGTTTGGGGAAGTTCATCAGGAGAAATTTTTGCTGTAGGTCAGTATGGTACAATCCTTAAACTCAGCTTATTAATGCCTTGTGTTACTACTAACAATCCAAGCAATATAACATCAACCACGTGTACTTTGAACGGCAATCTAAGTTCGCTTGGCACAGCTTCAAGCTGCAACGTCACATTCCAATGGGGAACAAATCCGGGTTCTTACACGGCAGAAACAGATAATCAAACTAAAACCTCAACTGGTACTTTCTCTGCAGATCTGTCAAACCTAACCCCCAATACGACATATTATTTCAGAGCTAGGGCAGTTGGAGATGATACTAGCTACGGTGAAGAAAAGAGCTTTAGAACATACGAATTGCCACCTCCATTCCTTTTTAAATGGGGCTCTTATGGGAATAATGATAGCCAGTTCAATCAACAGCAATGCCTTGCCATTGATACTACAGGGAATATTTACGTTGCTGATTTTGATAACAACCGGATTCAAAAGTTCAATAGCTCGGGACAATTTCAGACAAAATGGGGTTCGTACGGAATTGGAGATGGGCAATTTTATCACCCGGTTGGCATTGTCACTGATTCTAATAACTATATATATGTTGTTGACTGCGGTAACGATCGTGTGCAGAAGTTCAATAACTCTGGTGAATATATATCTCAGTGGGGAGGTACGGGTGATGCCAATGGCCAATTCAATCACCCTACAGGTATAGCAGTTGACTCAACAGGGGCTATTTACGTGGCGGATGCTGAAAATCATCGAATCCAGAAGTTTAACAGTTCAGGCCAATTCCTCACCAAATGGGGAACTGATGGCAGTGGCGACGGTGATTTTAACCATCCGTATGGTGTAGCAATTGATTCATCAAATAACGTATACGTTGTTGATGAGTTAATTAATCATCGTGTTCAGAAGTTTACTAGTGAAGGGGTATTCCTTAGGAAGTGGGGAATATTTGGAAATGGTGATAGTCAGTTTAAAGAACCGTGTGGGATAACTGTAGATGCAGACGACAAAATTTATATTGCCGATTATGCTAATCATCGCATCCAAAAATTCAACACCTCTGGGCTATTACTTTCAAAATGGGGAACTGAGGGTAGTGCCGATGGTCAGTTTGAATATCCTGTTGATGTAAAAATCTCTCCATCCGGAAATATATACGTGAGTGACGAGAATAACTGCCGGATACAGGTATTTGGTTATCTCGGGTTACCCCAAATACAGGTTAGTCCAACTATCATAAACTTCGATCCCTTAGTAGTAGGTTCATCAAGCGATCCGCAAATAATAACAATTACTGATAACAGTACAGCAGATTTATTAATTGGTGAAATTACTTTATCAGGGACAAACTCTGATCAATTCACGATAGTTAGTGATAATGCTTCTAATGAGACAATAATCCCAGGTAACTCAAGAATGGTGGCCCTGAAATTTAATCCAACTTCCACTGGTATTAAGTCTGCAATGCTCTCGATACAATCAAATGATCCAGATGAGCCTATTATTCAGGTGAATTTAACAGGAACCGCCTCTATATGGCGTACAATGATAAGTGGGACTTCAGACCCATTAAACAGCATATGGGGCAGTGCAGCAAACGATATTTATGTAGTGGGAAGTTATAATAGCACGGTTCTTCACTATAACGGTGAGAACTGGAGTTCAATATCAGGTCTCACTTTCCACGGATTTACACTCACTTTTTATGATATTTGGGGCAGTTCTGCAAATGACGTCTATATAGTGGCTAATAGCGGACACATGTTCCATTATGATGGTAGTGTCTGGACTTATATACCCAGAATGAATACAGAACATCTCTTCGGCATCTGGGGGAGTTCACCTAGCGATGTTTTCGTAGTGGGTAATAGCGGCACAATCTTACATTACAATGGCATATCTTGGAGCACTATGAACAGCGGAACTACGGCAGGCCTTCATGGCATATGGGGTGACTCTCCCAATAATGTTTTTGCAGTGGGGCCAAGCAGTATTATCCTGCACTATAATGGTACATCTTGGAGCCAAATGCCCAGTGGTACAGCAACAGCTGCTCTTAACGCTATTTGGGGCAGTTCAAGTAACGATATTTATGCAGTTGGCTCAAGTGGTGGAACGTTAGTCCATTTTGATGGCACCAACTGGAACTTAATGGACTGCGGTGCAACAACTACTCTTAACGATATTTGGGGTAGTTCCAGTAACGATATCTTTACTGTGGGGCATACTGGCACTATTATTCATAAAAATGGCAATACTTGGAGTCCAATGGCTAGTGGCACTGCAAATCATCTTAATGGCGTTTGGGGAAGTTGTGATAACGATGTTTTCGCAGTGGGGCAGAATGGCACTATTCTTCATTATGGGAGCGGTTGTTCAAATATTGTTGTGAGTCCATCCTTGATAATCTATAACCCAGTACAGGTAGGCACCGTAAGCAGTCAGCAGGCTACTACAGTTTCCAATACTGGTAAGGCTGACCTAATAGTGAGAACTATCACGCTATCGGGAATAAATGCCAATCAATTTAGTATTGTCAGTGATAATGCCTCAAACCAAACAATTGCCCCTGGGGAATCAAAAAGTCTAGGCGTTGTGTTTAGCCCAGATAAAATGGGAGAAAAAACGGCTATCTTGTCTATACCATCGAGCTCCCCCACTGATAATCCTGCAATGGTTACCCTCGTTGGATTGGCTACTAAGCAGCCACCTATTCCTGTGCCTTCAAGCACTGGAAAGGGAATGGTTACCTTTGATGTTGTTGAAGGAGCACTCATTATCGGTTTGACTCAAATTGCAGAAATTACCCTACCTGTTAACGGCAAACCCCCTTTGAATTTTACGTATGGTTTCTTTGATTTCAATGTGCTTGGTGTAGACCCTGGTGGCTCAGTAACAATAACAATCACATTCCCTGACAATATTCCAACCAATTGCCAGTACTGGAAATATAATAACGGGTGGGTCAATGTCACTTCTCTTGTAGGGGATAATGATGGTGATAATGTAATTACCTTGACGTTAACTGACGGTGGATTTGAAGATGCGGATGGATTGGTTAATGGCAGAATTCGTGACCCTGGTGGAATAGGATTTCCAGTTCAACAGACTTCTCCTGCACCAGCACAGCAAATCGATACTCCAACAATGATATCAACTACACCACACGGCGGATCAATGCCAACTGCTATACCGCTCTCACCTGCAATGCAATTGCCCAATGTCTATGTATCACAGGCAGCGATATCAGCATCTGAAGTTACTCCCGAAAACCCTGTATACGTAACTGCATATGTTGTGAACAAGGGCGGCGTTAGCAGGAATGTTGTCATTAAACTTGTGGTAAATGGGGAGGAAGAGAGCAGGCAGAGCCTTACCGTTGCCAGTGGTAATACCGTACCAGTTGCCTTTACTATTCAGAAAAGCCAGCCAGGAATCTATAATGTGACCGTAAATAATATATCTGCTGGCAGTTTTACAGTATCGGATAATTCGATAATTCTGTATTTCAGCATAGCCTGTCTTTTATTGGCTTTTGTGTTGGGTGTAATACTGATTTATAGGAAGTTTGCCATCTAACAAATGTTGTTAATCCCATATAGAGAAGAAGGGTGGAGGAATTATCTAAATGAAAATGCACACTGCCAATTATATTATTGATAGTCAGTTGCAATGGGCGGCTAAGGAGAAAATTACTCTGGAAGGCTACACAAAGAGGGTGGATGATAATCTTTTTAACCATGAACTTCATCCCGAAACCAGGAAGGAGTACCAAAGAGGAAAAGGGCATGAACTCGATGGTAAACAAGCACACATGAAAGCTCTTCACTCGTCTTCTGCCCTCGTAGTAAATGTATTCGATTATTGGCGACGTCAAAATAGGATTCAGGATATCGCGAGTTGCTGTGGTGCAGAAGGTGTTGTTACTAGTATGGAATTCGAAAAAACTCAACCTATAAAAGGAATGGAAAGAACACCGCCCCATTTGGATATTGAATTTATTGGCCCACTTCCACTGGCTATTGAGTCAAAATTCACCGAGACTTATCATAAGAAAACTCGAAGAGATAATGAGGATACCCACCTCGATATCTACCTTGATCATCATGCTATATGGTATAAGCTAACAAAAGTAAAAGCTTTAGCTGAGAGCATCTGTCGACGATCAGGGGCTAGAACTGATTTCGAATACCTCGATGTTCCACAACTCATTAAACATATATTGGGATTGAAGAGTAATTATCCCGACCGGTTTTCTCTTTTGTATCTTTGGTACAAGATAAACTCAAATGAGACCAAGCGGCATGAAGAAGAGCTGAAAAGATTCTCGGTTAGTATTATGGGTGAAATCGACTTCCAGACAATGACATACCAGGATTTATTCGATAGTATTAGGTGCTTACCAGATGTAGATCCATCTTACTTTGAGTATTTGAGGCAACGGTATTTCTCGGTTAAATACCCAGCTATCGACTAATCCGTATTTCAGTGTCTTTGGAATGTACTACCATTGAACAAACATCGGCATGACTACGTGGTCGTAGTTGTCCACGCCAACGGGTCTAATCACGCCTGGATTGGAGGGAGTGGTGACCTCCAGAGATACCTGCGCCTGCTTGACCACCGACAGCACGTCCGCAAGGTAGCGGGCATTGAAGGCTATTTTAGCCGCCTCCCCGTCCACCAGCGCGTCTATCTCGCCCACATTGTCGCCGATTTCATCGGCGCGCGCGGAGATGGTTATCTTGCCCGCCTCCACCGTGGCGCCGGGAGTAACGATGACCCTGGCGATACCGCTGCCGTCTCGGGCGAAGATGGCGGCCATCTTGATGGCGCGCAGGAACTCGGCCACATCGATGCGCGCCTTGGTGCCATATGTCTGGGGTATGAGCTGGGAATAATTGGGGAAGGTGCCCTGGATCAACTGCGAGACCATCTCAATGCCCTTGAGCTTGAAGAGCACCTGGCTTTTCTGCGCATTGAGCGTAATTTCTATCTCCTGGTCATCGGCGCCCATCAGGCGGTTAAGCTCGTGATAGGCCTTGGCCGGTATGATCATGGCCACCTTCTCTTTCACCGGCTCGGACAGCGCGGTGCGGTGGACAGCCAGCCTGAATCCGTCGGCGGCGGCCATGGTCAGCTTGCTGCCCTCGAACTCCGTCTGCACACCGGTAAGTACGGGACGCGACTCCTCCGTAGCGGCGGCGAAAGCAACCTGGCTGATGGCCTGCTTGAGATCCTCGGCCTTGACCTTCGTGCTGAAGCCGTCGCCCACCTGGGGGATCGGTGGGAAATCGGCTGCATCCAGCCCGTTGATCCTGGCCTCGTAACGGCCGCTCTTGAGCTCAAGCGTATGGTGCTTGAGGTTAAGATTGATTACATCGCTGGGCAGAGAAGCTACGAATTCGGTCAATACGCGCGCAGGAATGGTGATGGAACCCTCGTTCTCTATCTTTGCACCAATCCAGCAGCTGATGGCTATCTCAAGGTTGGTGGCAGCCAGCTTGAGCTGCTTTTCATCGGTGGATATAAGTACATTCTGGGTAATGGGCAGAGTCGTCCTTGATGCTACCGCCCTGCCTATGATGCCGAGGCCTTTATTCAGATTTTCCTGCAGACACGACAGCTTCATAGAATTCCCCCCGTAATCAATTTGACCTCAGTATACATTTCCCATTTTTCTAAGTCAATGGTAAAAATAATATATACTGTGTTCCAGACATTGTAAACAACGATATATAGTGGTATAAATACTTTCGATTTCTCGCCGGGCAAGGAGGTTTGTATGTATCCGCTACAGGGATTGAAGGTACTCGACTTTTCACATTCGGGTGACGGCCCGACCTGCGGCTTGATGCTGGCGCAGGCAGGCGCCGATGTGATAAAGATAGAATCCCACCAGGGTGATCCTTTCCGACAGGGCCCGACTGTCATAGCCTTTTATAACATTAACCGCAACAAGCGCAGCCTTGCGCTCAACCTGCAAACACCCGAGGGCAGGGAGATCGCCCTCAAGCTCGCCTCTAAAGCAGATATAATAATCGAGAGCTTCACACCGGGCACGGCGGAGAAGCTGGGCATCGGCTACAGCGAAATAAATAAGATTAATCCCCGCGTCATCTACTGCTCGGTCTCCGGATTCGGCCAGACCGGGCCCTACCGGCAGAAGCCGGCCTACGACCCTGTCATCCACGCCATGTCCGGCCTGATGTCGATTACAGGCGAAGCGGACGGCCCTCCGGTGCGTATACCATCCAATATTATCGGGCTCCCCACGGCGTTCCTGGCCGCCCACGGTGTGCTGCTGGCAGTCATAGCGAGGGAGAAAACGGGCAGGGGACAATTGATAGACGCATCCTTTTTCGACACCGCCGTCTATTTCATGTCTTCTTTCATCTCCGGCTACGCATTGACGGGATTTGTTATGCCCAGGATGGGCTCGGCCAATCCCGCCTTCGCTCCCTATCAGTGTTTTCAGTCGGCGGACAGATATGTTTTCGTAGGCGTTACCAACGATAAATTCTGGCAGGCCTTCTGCCAGGCGCTGGACCTGGATGACCTGGCACAACGTCCTGAATATTCAAGCGCGAACAGCAGGCTGGCGCACCGCGAGGAATTGGCGAACCAAATTGCCCTGTCCTTACGTAAATTGCCCTCCAGTGAAATAATCCGGAAGCTGGAGGCGGCCGGCGTTCCCTGCGCGACCTTGCGCGAGATACCGGAAGTGCTTGACGATCCGCAGGTGGCTGCCAGGCACATTTTTTTCGACATGGATTACCCGGGCGTTGGCAAAGTAAAGCTTGCCAATCTGCCGGCCTGGCCTTCGGATATTGAGCGAATAGAGGCTGTCAGAGCTCCGCTGCTGGGGGAACATACCGTTGAGATACTCGAGGAGCTCGGATATGACAGGGCCGGGATTGACGCACTTGAGCAGAAGGGGGTAATCTTAAAGAACTAATATCATGGATATCATACCTGCAATCGACCTCAAAGGTGGGAAATGCGTGCGTCTCTACCAGGGCGATTACAGCAAGGAGACGGTATTCTCGGTCGATCCGGTAGCCACGGCCCTCAGATGGCAGGAACAGGGCGCCGGCAGGCTGCACCTGGTTGACCTGGACGGCGCAGCAGCCGGTGAGGTCCGCAATACTAAGGCCATTGAGGACATCGTGAAAAATACCAGCCTCGAGGTGGAGCTGGGCGGCGGGATCAGACGGGTGGACGTGGTGGAACAGCTCATCAAGCTGGGCGTAAAACGCGTTATTCTGGGTACGGTGGCCGTCGAACAGATCGAACTTACCAAACGCATTATTAAGAGGTTCGGTGAAGCAATCGTGGTCGGTATCGACGCCCGCGATTCGTATGTGACCACCCACGGCTGGATGAAGATCTCCACCATGACTGTACTGGACCTCAGCCAGGCTATGGCCGCCATCGGCGCCAGACGTATCATCTATACTGATGTAAAACGTGACGGCACGCTCACCGAGCCTAATTACGAAGCAACGGCCGAGCTGGTGAGCAAACTGAAGATACCGGTCGTAGCCTCGGGCGGCATCTCGTCCATCGAACATATCAGGAAGCTGGCGGCGCTGGGCGCAGAGGGCGTCATTATCGGCAAGGCGCTCTATACGGGCGATATCGATCTCAAGGAAGCCCTGGCCGTATCCTGATCCGATATATCAGGCAGCAGCTTTTACAAGAGGAGCATTTTCTATGTTGAAATTCGACGAAAAGGGACTTATACCTGTTATCGTGCAGGACGTTAAGGACGGCACGGTGCTCATGCTGGGCTACGCCAGCAAAGAATCACTCAAACTGACCCTGCGAAAGGGCGAGATGGTCTTCTATAGCCGCAGCCGGAAGGAGATCTGGCACAAGGGCGGCACCTCGGGCAACGTGTTGAAAGTGAAATCAATCTCCAGGGACTGCGACTCGGATACCCTGCTGGTCAGGGCCGAGCCGGCCGGTCCCACCTGCCACACAGGTGAGCGCAGCTGTTTCTTCACAGGATTCAGCAAAGAGGACCTGGAGTAGAGTAGAGGAGTGAAGTAATCTTGTGCGTGATTACGGGTACACAGGATTGCCGCGCCCTGCGGGCTCGCAATGACGGGGGAAAATGCGGCTTACAATGAAATTACTCAGCGTGTGCGGCTCTCCCAGGAACGGCAACACCGAGTGGATGCTGAAACAGCTTCACGGCCTGGCCTTGGCGGAAGGCGCGGAATCGGAACTCCTGCTGCTGCGCAAGCTCGATATAAAAATGTGCAACGGCTGCCTGTCCTGCGAAGCCGGCGGTAAAAACAGAAAGGGGCTCTGCGCTATCAAGGACGACATGCAGGACATATATCCGAAGCTGATGCAGGCCGACGCCATCGTATTCGGCACGCCTGTCTATTTCGAGATGGTCTCAGGGCTGCTCAAGAACTTTATGGACAGGACCTGCCCCATCTGGCCCAGGCTGGAAGAAAAGCGCTTTGCCGGTGTAGCCGTTGCGGAAGAGGGTATCGGCACGGCCATCGATAACCTTAAAACCTATGCGGCCGTCTGCGGCATGAACTGGGCGGGCAGCGTTACGGCCCTGGCTAAAAAACCACGCGAAGTCGGCAAAATCGAGTTTATTGGCGAGCAGTTGCAGAAACTGTATCTGGCTTTAAAAGCGGGCGGGTTTGAAAACCCGCCCCTACATTATCCCCGGTAGCATACCTTCAGGTGCGGGCGCACGGTACAGTTGACATCCAGCCTCAAAATTTATAATATTGTTATATTATTATTACCTTAATCACAGGAGGCGGGAGCAATGGAAAATTCAAACAGGGTCGCGATCATTACAGGTGGAGGGAGGGGCATCGGGAAAGGCATCGCCCTGCATTTCGCAAAAAATGGCATAGATGTCGCGGTGCTGGGGCGCGGATATGACAAGCTTGAGCAGACTGTGGGTGAGATAAAAGCGCTCGGCGGCAACGGGCTTGCCATCAAGGCGGACGTCGGATTACTGCAAGATGTAGAATCGGCCTTCGATAAAGTGATCGAGAGGTTCGGGAAGATCGATATACTGGTCAATAACGCGGGCGTAGCGCAGCCGACCAACCCCATCACCGAGCTGGACCTGGCCTACCTTGACAACATAATCAACACGGATTTCAAAGGGGTTTACTACTGCAGCCGCAGGGCTGCCATGGAAATGAAGCCGCGCAAGAGCGGCTGCATTATCAATATCTCTTCCGTACACGGACTTGTATCGTTGCCCTGCATAGTATACGGACCGATGAAAGCGGCTGTTAACATGTTCACGCACATACTTGCCCGCGAGCTGGCCGGCTATATGATCAGGGTGAACTGCATCGCGCCGGGCTATGTTCAGACACAGATGGCTTCCGACCAGGGCGATCGAAACATCGAGCTATTCCTCAAAAACATCCCCATGCACGTACCCTTGATGGTTGAGGATATAGCTGAGCTTGCCTATTTCCTGGTCTCCGACAAGTCCCGCTACATCACAGGCGCTATCATAGCCGCTGATGCCGGCGTGACCAGCGACGGCGGGTGGCACGGATACGGCAGATAGCCGGCCTCTCCAGCTATCTACCCTTGAAATCGGGCTTCCTTTTCTCTTTAAACGCCCGGTTGCCCTCTGCCGCGTCCTCCGACTGATAGCATTTCTTGATCAGCCGGTCTATCTCCTGTTCGACATCCCTGTCCAGCTTCTGGTAATCGAAAAGCTGGTTGATTACGTATTTCGTACCCTGTACGGCCAGCGGCGCCTTTTCGGCGATCTCCTGCGCCAGCGCGTTTACCGTCAGGTCCAGCTCGGCACGTGAAACCAGCGCGTGAAGCAGGCCGATCTCTTTGGCCCTGGCAGCCGGCACGAAACGAGCGGTTAAAAACAGCTCCTTGGTATAGGGCACTCCGATCAGGTTGATCAGGCGCTGAATGGATTGGGGGTAATATACCCAGCCGAATTTTACGGGTGGAATGCCCATCCTGGCATTGTCCGAGGCAATTCTGAAATCGCAGGTTGTCGTAATGTCGCAGCCCGCGCCCAGTGCGTCCGCATGTATCCTGGCTATAATGGGTATGGGACAATTGAGCAGGCTGTTCAACGCATCCGCCAGCGCTTTATCGGCGACCTCCCTCCGGCTGTTAACAAACGTCAGATCCATACCGGCACTGAAGGCCATATCGCCGGCGCCCGTCAGAATGATGGCCCTCGTCTTGCCTTCTTTCACAAGCTCACTCAGACCGCTGGTGATTCCGCTCAGGACCTCGTAATTAAGGGCATTTCTTTTATCAGGCCTGTTGATAGTGATAGTGCAGATATAATCCTTACGTTCGATTATTAGCTCACCGGTCATTTCTTACTCCTTCTTTCTGAACTGTCGTGTATCTTTTTGTTGGAAAGCGAGGGGAGGCCCGTTTTTAAAATCCTGCTCAGTGCTGCGTAGGGGCTCATCTCGCCTTTTTCGATTTTTTCCCCGATCTTCTTAATCCCGGCGTCCTCCAGTAACTTTGCTTTAATTTCCTCCAGGACTTTCTGTTCCAGCATAGACTGGAATTGCTGCAGGCGCTGCCGTCCGCGCCTCTCCTCCAGCAATCCGCTGCTCTCAAGCATATGCCTGTGCTGCAGGATTTTATCCAGAAGCTCTTCTATCCCCTCGCCCTGATCCGCCCGGCACTTTAAAACCGGAATCTGCCATTGCTCCCGCTTTTTATTCAAATCAAGCGTTATATTCAGATTGTTGACCAGTTCATCGGCAGCGGCAAGGTCAGACTTGTTGACCACGAAGATATCGGCGATCTCCATTATGCCGGCCTTCATAGCCTGAATACTGTCCCCCGCGCCGGGCACCAGGACTACGGCAATTGTATCTACATGGCCGATGATATCCATCTCGCCCTGCCCCACGCCGACTGTCTCAAGCAGTATATAGTCCTTGCCGGCGGAGTCGACCAGGTCGATGATCTCACCGATCGCGCCGGTTAATCCGCCTTTCACACCCCTGGTGGCCAGGCTGCGTATGAACACCCCTGCATCGGTGTAATGTTTCTGCATGCGCACGCGGTCACCCAGTATCGCCCCTCCCTTGAAAGGACTGGTCGGATCCACGGCGAGAACCGCTACACTGAATCCCTTCTCCCTTAAAAGTGTTGTGAGACCGCTGATCAGCGTGCTTTTGCCGGCCCCGGGAGGCCCGGTGATGCCGATTCGATATGCCCTTCCGGTCTGTGAGGACAGCGATTTCATGATCTCGGGGACCTGAGGGCTGTCCCTTTCGATGAGGCTGATCAGCCTGGCCAGCGTCAGATCGTCCCCGGGCATGATTTCCCGCGTACCCTTCTCTCTCAAATGGTCATACCCTCCGATGTCCTGCTCCACACGCACCTATCCTCCCGACACATAGCCGTGGGGATCGAACATCCTGAGTAACGCAAGTTCCCGTTCGGCGGGATAGGCCAAGGAAGCAACTGATGAAGCTTTAATTACCTTCCAGCCGCAGTTATCCTGGATTTCATCCTGCTTACTCGCCGTATTATTACTGTCAGGCCCGATTATACAGCCCGTCAGCACAAATTTCCCGTCGGCGCCTTTCCGGAAAACACCCATATCTGTAATGAGAGTACTGACCCTGTCGCCCGGTGAAGTCAGGTAATCCAGCTTCTCGACGCAGCGCTTCTTCGATTGCGCCGTCACCACCATTACCTCTGCGGCGCCGCTGGTATTGTCGTTGTTTCCGCCCGACCCGCTGATATAAGTATCTGCGCCAACCCGCGTAGTGTTGATATTTCCTTTTTCATCGATTTGAGCGGCGCCTATTATGCTGAGGCACATTGCGCCCTCACCCGAAATAATGAATCCATACATCTCGCTGGTGTCGATCAGCATCGCTGCGGAAGTCACGTGGCGGACACTCAACGAGTTCGGATCGCCCGGCGCAGGCTGATATCCAAACACCCCCGAACCGAGTATCAGCTTTATATCGATACCGTCCTTCTTGAGCCGGTAATAGGCCAGCCATGCGGCAAGTCCCGGTATCCCGATACCGGCCAGTAGAACCTGATACCCGGCCTCTTTTACCCGCTCGGCGATTACTCTCGACGCGGCGATGATCATCGACTCCGTGCGTCCGGCATCCTTACCCGAATCCCGGGAGGGCTGGCCGCCTTCCCGATATGTCGTATCGAGTGCGCGCTTAAGGCCGAAGATACGTTCAAGGCCAAGCCGGTGTGTGTATTCTTCATGATCGCCGGCATCGTATATCCACTGTTTCAACCAGGCGTCCAGAGAATCAGGTTCCTTACTCACTTTTCTCTGCTCGAGCATGAAGTCGTAGTCTTCGCCGTAGCTGTCAACGCCCTCGATGCAGGAGAAATGACCTTGCGGATGAGCTCCCAGCGGACACAGCGAAACCGATTTCACGAGGTATCCCGGGATGCCGACCAGATGGGCGTGACGGCGTATGAAATCGGTGTCGACTATTTTTTCGGCCGTTACGATCACGCCCCCCTTTGCGGCCCTGGGTCCCCACAGCGTGTCCTGTGAAACAGGCGACAGGATGGTATTGCCGTATTTATCCGCAGCCAGGGCATGGACAATGGCTATATCCGTGTTCAACGCTTTAACCGCGCCGATCCTCCTGCTGCTGTCGAAGGGATCGGTTATCTCCGTGAAGCAATTGCTGTTTTCCGCTGCCATACTGCTTCCGGTGATGGACCTGGTGGGCATGAACCCCACTCCCAGCGCGCCCGCCATCAGCCTCTGCTGCATGGAATAGAGAGTCCAGTTTTCAATCGCCACCTTCCCTTCGCGGTACGCCCTCTGAATTACATGGCTGGGCGCAGGGTTGGGAGCGGCATAGGAACAACTGGTTGAGAGAAGCTTCTTGACCAGGCCGCAATGGACGAGGTTTATCGACAGGTCCCATGTCATGGTCATAACAAGAGTGAAGCCGGGGCTGCTACCTCTGTACTGCCGTATGATCTCGCAGACCGCCGCGTTGGCGTTCCAGCCGAGAAAGACGGACATGCCCGCTTTCAGGTTCTTTTCCAGCGCTTCGCGCAGGCTGACGACTTTATCCCGGCCGACCGGCGGCGAGGCGAACATCTGCTTGAAATATTCCTCGTCTTTCATCGCAAAACCAATTTTCTTAAACGATATATCATATCAGGTATACTTTACTTCACGGTCAAGTATTTTGGCCCGCGCTGCAAGTGAAGGAGAGCCGCTACTTCTTCAAAATATGGATGTTTACACAGCCCAGTCCTGTATTGTGTGCCATGGCCACTTTGGGATTGTTTGGTATCTGCAGGGCGCCGCCTTCGCCTCTCAACTGGCGGACGAGCTCTCCAATCTCGGCGACTCCGGTGGCTCCCAGGGGATGTCCCCTGGCTATCAGGCCGCCGTCGGTATTGACGGCTACCTGACCGTCAATCCTGGTTTTACCTTCCAGGAACCATTTCCCGCCTTCCCCTTCCTTGCAGTATCCCAGCGATTCGATGCAGATTGCGCCACCGCCGGCGAAGGGCGCATGGCACTGGACGACCTTGATGTCTCGTGGCCCTATACCGCTCTTCTCGTAGGCCTCCGTGCTCACCCTGCTGGTCAGTTTGCCCCCCTTGAAGTCGCCGCCGATGTGCGGTCCGGGCCCGCCCACCAGATCGTTATAATCCGGCGTACCGGCAACGCTCACAGCAACGGTGATAGCCCTGCTCGCTCCGTACTGTTTGGCCTTTTTCTTGCTGCAAATTATGGCCGCCGCCGCCCCATCGCTGATAGGGCAGCTCATCAGGAGAGTAAGCGGAGAGCAGATCATGGGCGAAGCCAGCACATCGGCCGTGGTGTATTTTTTCTGGTTGTGCGCATACTGGTTGAGCGACCCGTACTCAAAGCACTGGGCCGCCTCGGCCGCCAGCATCTCAGGAGTATCGCCGTACGTAAGCATTCTTCTTTTTATGGCCATGGCGATGCGGGCCGGCGTTACATCGAGCCCCATATAATGGAGATGATACTCCTTGTCCTGCTCGGGCACGCCGCCCGGGATCAGCCCCTTCCCCATTTTTTCATAGCCTGCCACCAGGACGACGTCATACCTGCCCGAGGCCACAGAGTAAAAGGCCTCCCTGAATGCGGCTGATCCGCTGGCGCAGGCCTGCTGCATCTGGCTGATGGGGATGCCGGTCCAGCCGAAACTCTGTACGATCATCCTGGCATCCGGGAAATGCCCCAGTTCGCTGCCTATGTATGCAGCCTGAATGTCCTTGAACGGGATGCCCGAGTCCTTAAGCGCAGCCTCAATGGGCACCTCAGCCATCTCCATAACAGACTTATTCGGCCACCTGCCGAAACGAAGAGTGCCCACTCCCATAACTACTACTTCATTCATAATGCCGTTTCCTCCGTCAAACTGAGCCGATTTAAGACTTAATAGTTAAGCAGCGGGCTTGAATTTGAAGGCTATGACGTCGTTGCCCGCTTCATCCTGCTTGACCTTGTCCATATAGACTTCCACCTCCATCCCGAAGTCCACCGCCTTAAAATCGCATTTATCGAGTATTGTGAATATATGGACGCCTTCCGGCATCTCGACTTCCGCCTCCATATAGGGCGGCTCTATAATTGTATATATGCTCTTCCTGTCTACCTGGCTGAAGGTAAAGACCTTGCCGCGGTCGCTCAGATTAAATACCTCTACATCGCCGGAACCGCATTTCCCGCAGTATTTCCTTTTGGGGAAGAAGGTCAGCTTGCAACTTTTACAGCGGCTGGCAACAAGGTGATATTTGCCGTCGCTGCCCATTTCGAACAGGCCTTCCTGCAAAGGAATAGTCTTTTTCTCTGCACCCGCTACATTTTCGCTCATTTTATACTCCCGCTTAAACGCGTAAGCTATTTCTTTTCTATCGGCGGCAGGTTGTTCTCTTTACGTGTCAGGTTAACGAGTTCGAAGTACCCGTCATACAGGCTGCGGTGCTGCACTCCTATCTCTTTGATCATCCTGCTGCAATCTATCTTATACATATGCCCGAAGGGACCGCTGTCATCAAAGGTGATCTTCATATCGGGGATAATCTTTCGGCCTATCTCCGCCATTTCGCCGTACGAGACATAGTGGCCGCCGACATGGTAGACCTCATGCGGCAGTTTCGGCGCAAACAGTATCCTGGCCACCATTTCAGCTATATCATCGACGTGAGCCAGAACGATGTACTGCTTGGCCGGATAGGGGAAAGGTATCTCGTTGCCCAGCGCTCCAGCCGTACCTATCAGGTTTACTCCCCGGGCGCCGATTCGCACGCCCGGCCCGTATACGCCGGGTATCCTTATAGTGACAATATCTGTCTTGAGCAGCCTGTTGTATTCATGTGCCAGGTGCTCGCACAAAAACTTGCCGATTCCATAACCCCTGTTGGGCCTGGCAGGGGAGTCCTCGTTCACTGGCTCGGGGCCGTCCCAGGGTATTCCGTGATACTGTATGGAACTGGGGTAAACAAATTTCTTTACACCGGCCAGGCGGGCAGCCTCAAAAATATGGAAAGTGCCGGTGTTCATGATCATCATCTGCTTATACAGGTCGCCGGCCTTCTCGGGGCGCTCGCTGACACCACGCTCCTCCGCCGAGAAGAACACCATATGCGCCACCCTGTCGACCTTGTACTTGCTCAGGACGTCGGAGATATTAGCGAAGTTTACTATATCGCCTTCGACCATCGTGATCTTGCCGGCCAGCTCACCCAGCCTTCCCGGCGTGAGCTTGGGCTCCATGCAAACCACTTCTTCACCGCGCTCCACCAGGTTTTTGATAACGCGGGCGCCGATAAAGCCCTTTCCACCTGTCACTAATATGGTCATCTCTCATTCTCCTTTGAATTTCTATAGCTTGAAAAGTTTTCTGGCGTTTTCGCCCAGTACCATATCTACTTCGGCTTTGGTGAATTCATATCCCAGGCTCTTCGCTTTCTCCGGCAACTCCTTGAAGTAGTTGACCCAGCCCGGCAGGAAACCCAGCGAACGGTAGCGTTTGCCCGAGGGATGGTCGCTGGCGAACAGTATATGGTCTGCGCCCAGGTTGTCCCTCATGCAGGCCAGGATCGGCACGAAATCATCCATATTCACAGCGCCGAAATTCCAGTTTGATAGCTCCAGGTAGCAGTTGGGGTGACCCTTGGCCACTTGTATGGCAGCCTCCCACCACTTGGGATAACCGGCATGGGCAATCACCACTTTTAATCCCTTATAAGCTTTAAGGAGCCCCGCGATGTGGCCGGGGTGGTTGTGGTTGGGTAAGGTGAAATCTGCGCCGGCCATATTGATGCCTTCGCCTGCGCGCGTATGGATCACTACCGGTATGTCCAGATCGGCGCATACTTTGGCCAGCGGTTTCGCCTCGTCGCTGTTCACCAGCAGGCTTTTGGTCGTGAACTCGCCGCATCCCTTCAAGCCGCATTCCTTAATCGCTTTGGTCATGATCTTGGCACAGTCCGGCCTGCGGGGATCAACATAAGCGCAGACGTAAAGCCTGCCTTTGTATTTTTTCTGGAATTCGCCAAAAAGCACCACCTGCTCTTCGTATGGAACGGCGGGTTCCTCACCGGTCCAGTATGTGCCGAAATCGGTCATCATGATGATGCTGGCATCCACGCCGGCCTTATCCATATTAGCTATATAGTCCGTGCCGTCCGGATCTGTGACTCCCTCCTCGATCTTGGGAAGGATCATCTCGGGCTTGCGTCCCGCCTCCTTCTTGGCCCACTCCTCGGCCGTATTACGGTGGAACGCCGTCGGCATGAATCCTTTGAACCAGAAATGGGTGTGAGCATCAACAATCATATTATGCTGTCCTCCATCATTATTAAGCTACGATTTGCGCTTCTCTAAAGGCAGTGATCTCCCGGGCTGAATAGCCCAGCGCCTGCAGGATTTTTTCCGTATGCTGACCCAGCGTGGGAGGAGGTCCCTGTACCTTTAAAGGAGTGTCCAGCAGCTTCCATGGTATCCCCGTGACCTTTATCTTGCCGGCGGACGGATGTTCAAGCTCTTCGACCATGTTAACTGCTTCAACCTGTGGTTCGCTGAACACGTCCTGCAGATTCTTGAATACCGCGCAGTAGCCGGACAGGCCTTCGACTATTTTTTTTATCTCTGCGGAAGTCATATTTTCAAGGGCTGATTCTATCACGGGCTTGAACTCCTGGGCATCGCGACCGATACCTACCATACGCATCCCCTTTTCCTTGAAATAGGGGTCTTCCAGCAGCGCTTCCAGTCCAACCTGCCTGCAGAAAGATTCCCAGGCGGATTGTATCTTGTCGGCCGCGATCGGCATACCGAACATAAGCGCACGGTCCCTGGTCCTGTATCCCGTCTCGGCATGATCATACGGGCCGGTGAAATGCCAGCCGCCGGGGAAATCCAGGTTGTAATGAGCCGTTATAACATATCCATACATCATAATCATATTCAAGAACATGGAACTGTCTATCTTCTGGCCGACGCCTGTTTTCTTCCTGCTGAACAGGGCGGAGAGTATGCCTATAAATGACCACATGCCGGTTGTGGTTGTCGCCATGTCCGCTCCCAGGCGCACCGGCGCCTCACCCATCTCACCCAGGAACCACTGGTAACCCGCCATGCCCTGTATCTCCAGCTCAGAGGCAGGCATCCCCGCATAGGGGCCGACGGGACCGAAGGGGGAAATCGCACAATAGACGAGCCCCGGATTTTCCGCGGATAGTTGAGCATATCCTATTCCCAGCTCTTCAGCTTTGCCTGGCCCGAAACTTTCGATCAGGACGTCTGCATCTTTGGCCAGCTTGCGCACTATCTCACGCCCCCGGGCTTCCTGCAGATTCAGCGCAATGCTTTTCTTGCCGCGGTTCAATGACAGGAAGAGAACGCTTTCACCGTTTTTCTTCTCTCCCAGGTGACGCGACCAATCACCGCCGATAGGCTCCACCTTGATAACCTCGGCCCCGCCATCGCTCAATTGCATGGCACAGAACGGGCCCGCGATTTCCTCGCTTAAATCCAGTACTTTAATTCCCTTCAGAGGTGTCATCGCTCAGATCCTCCCTCTACTTAACTTGTTTGCCTTTAGTTTGTTTATTCGACCCGGAAACCTCCACCAGGATTTCCCTCCTGTTCTTATCGGGCTTAACCGGCGCCGTGATTTTGATAGGTTTGAGTGGATTGCTGAACTTGAGAGGGAAGTTGGTGAACAGAGTCGGCCCCCAGGGGGTTTTCAGCTTCAAAATCATCTTGTTTTCCCTAAGATGAGGATCGTTGTAGATTTCATCCACCGAGTTAATCGGGCCGATGGGAACGCCGCTGCGCCGCATCAGCATCAACCACCATCTGGCAGGCTCCCGGGCAAATTTTTCCTCCAGTATGGGTATAAGCTCCTCTCTGTTTTTAACACGGTCCTCATTGGTAGCATATTTAGGATCTTTTTCAAGGTCGGCCAGCCCCAGCGCTTTGCATAACCTCGGCCAGTATTCTTCACGATGCACACTGACATTGACATATTTATTGTCGTATGTCCGGAAAGCCTGTGAAGGCACGATATTGGGATTGGCCGTCCCCATAGGCGATGGGCTTTTTCCGGTTGCGAAAAACTCCGCGATACGGGTCGTCTGGAGGGCCAGCACTGCTTCAAACTGCGACATCTCGATTTTCTGGCCGCGCCCGGTGACCTGGCGTGCCATTAATGCCAGCAACACCACTTGTACGATGTTAAGGCTGGTGGTATAGTCCACCGATGCGACATATCGAAACATCTCGCCCTGGCTACCCGGTGATCCATTCAGGCTGGCGAAACCTGAAGCGAGCTGCATCATAGGATCGTTGCTGGGCATATTTGCATACGGGCCTTTGGTCCCGTAGCTGGAGCTCGCACAGTAAATAATATTCGGATTCACTTTGCGAACGCTTTCGTAATCGAATTGCAGCTTTGCCATCGCGCCGGGCGGATGGTTTTCGATTAACACATCCGCGGTTGCGGCGATTTTAAGGCCGAGTTCCCGTTCGTCCTCTTTTTTAAGGTCGATGATGATATTGCGCTCGTTGAAATGAGCGGAGATATAGGTGGTGCCGGCGCCGCTCAACATGGTACCGACATGGTAAAGCCCGTCATACTTGGGCGGTTCGAAGCGGATCACATCCGCACCGAGGCTGCCTAACAGACAGCAAGCTATTGGCCCCACTCCCCAACCACCGACGTCCAATACTCTGATTCCGTTTAACATGGCTGCTACCTCCAGAAATGACGCTGCTGATCACTCGACGGCCTTGGTTTCTCTCAACTTTTGGATTTGGGCCACGGAGTAGCCCATCTCTGCTAATATCTCATCGGTATGTTCACCGGGCATGGGAGAGTATGTTTTGAACTGGGCGGGTGTATCGGATAATTTGAGCGGGTTGCCCAGCTGCTTTATCTTCCCCAGCACGGGATGCTCTTTCTCCATTATCATCTGCCTGCTCCTCAGTTGAGGATCGTCCATCGCCTCTTCTATGTAGAGCACCGGGCCGAAGAACACCTGCCTCTGTTTGGCCCATTCCCACCACTCATCTCGCGTTTTGGTCAGAAAGAGTTCCCTCATTATCTTGAACATCTCCTGACGGTCGGCATCATCTTTCGGCCATTGCCTGGCTATCAGGTCCGGCCGCCCTATGGCCTCGCAGAAGTTTTTCCAGAAAGGCGTTTCGATAAACTGGATGGTGATATACTCATTGTCTTTCGTAAGATAGGTGGAACAGTGCGGTTCGCCGCCGGTCTGAGGTGTGCAGCCCCGCCTCCTTTTTTCTCCTGAAACCATATACATCGTAGCATCAAACGAGATCAATGAGAAAACGCTGTCCAGGTAGGCGATATCCACCAGCTGCCCTTTACCCGTCCTCTCCCTGGCCTGCAGGGCAATGAGTATTCCTATCAGTGGATGCAATCCCGCGCCGGCAAAATCGGCAACCATGTTGCTGGGCCAGCAGGGCGGCCCATCTTTGGGGCCGATCAGGCTGAGAGCGCCTGAGATGGCCATGAAATTGGCATCATGCCCTACGATGTCCCTGTATGGGCCCGTTTGCCCGTATCCGCTGACCGCACAGAATATCAGCCGTGGATTAATCTCCTTCAAGGTGTCATACCCGATGCCCAGCTTCTCCATTGTGCCCGGCCTCGAATTTTCCACCAGGACATCCATCTTTTTGATCAACTTATAAATGACCTCTTTCCCCTGCTCCGATTTCAGGTTGAGCTTGACGCTGCGCTTGTTCCTGTCGATAAAGGTATATGCAGACATCGTTTGCGCAGCCGCTTCCATAGGAAGTGCCAGAACGTACCCGACGGGATCGACCTTGATCACGTCTGCGCCGAAATCACCCATATGCATGGCCGCAAAAGCAGGGGGATAGCCACGGCACAGGTCCAGTACCTTTATACCATCCAGTGCTTGAATCACAGCAATTCTCCTTTCACTAAAATTAAGCCTTTGCCGGTTTCTTCAACCCGTACCTTTCGTAATATTTGGCGGGGATCTTGTCCGGGTCCTTGTATATCATGTAGCGGCAGGGGTCCTTGCCAAACTCCCTGGGCGGCTCAATGATCCAGATGGGGTATCCTGTCTCCTCTATGGGCACTATATCCTGCAGCGCGCAGTGAACACAGTACACCGGGACATCGGTCATACCAAACGTCATTTTTTGGGCTTTCTTCACTTTGGCCAAATTCTTGGGAGGGTTATAGCTATTGTTTAAGATAGCCCTGCCACCGCTACCGCAGGGCGTCATCATAACCGTAACTTTCTCATCGTCTTCCTCTATCTTCAGCTTGGTCAGGTGCCCGCGGAAACCGGCGGCCAGCATCTGCACCTGGCGTTTAACGTTTTCCGCGCGGTATATCTGAGCCAGGATCGCAAAATCCTTGAAAACCTCATGCAGCACCTCATAGAGGGCCTCGTCACCCATACGGTTATAGACATAGCTCATCAGGGTGGCGATCCAATCCCGGAACCCTTCGTGCATGGAGTAGAATTCCTTGTACTGGCGACGGCTCAGTTTCTTGGCCTTCTGCAGATCACCCGCATCTATCGCTTTCTCAACCAGATCCGCTGTTTCAGTACCCAGCTCCTCGAGCTCAGCTTCGGTGAATAATCTATCGGCCATTGTCGTCTCTCCTTTATTTAACCTTTTCACAGTTTACTTCGCACAACTACCGAAAAGCGGCTTTTATTCAGTGACCCCTGCAAGTATTATTGACCCGGCTTGTATTAATTTAATATAATAATGTTATATTGTAATATTATTAATACATTGATGGCAAAATTCTATACCACATTCCTGGATTTGTCAATGTGGAAAACGGAGCTATGTGAATATGAGCAATAAAAGAAAATGGGTCGAGGACACGCTCAACCCGGCTTTAAAATCGGGTAAATCCCGCCAGGCCTCATATAAATCCAGCTCGGGCAGCGAGCTGGAGGTGCTTTACACGCCCGAGGATCTGGGCGGCTTCGATTATGAGCGTGATCTGGGCTATCCGGGGCAATACCCGTACACCAGGGGTATACATCCTGCAATGTACTGCGGCAGGTTATGGACGATGCGCCAGTATTCGGGATTCGGCAGTGCCCGGGACACTAACCAGCGCTTCCACCATCTTTTCAAACAGGGACAGTCCGGCCTCAGCATCGCTTTCGACCTGCCGACACAGCTCGGCTACGACTCGGACAGCCTTTATGCGCGCGGAGAGGTGGGCAGAGTGGGCGTCGCCGTGGACTCCCTGCGCGATATGGAGGTGCTGTTTGAAGGTATCGAACTTGATCAAATCAGCACATCCATGACGGTCAATGCCACCTGTGCGCCGCTGCTGGCCATGTATATATGTCTGGCTCAGAGGGGGGGTATCGACCTGGACAAACTGGACGGGACGGTACAGAATGATATTCTTAAGGAATATATCGCCCGCAACACTTATATCTTCCCGCCGGAGCCGTCGCTGAGACTGGTGGCCGACATTGCCGAGTATTGCAGTAAAAACCTCCCTCGCTGGAACTTTATCAGCATCTCCGGCTACCACATACGCGAAGCAGGCTCGACTGCCGCCCAGGAGATCGGCCTGACCATGGCCAATGCTATCGAGTATGTTAATACCCTGGTTAACCGGGGTTTGGACGTCGATTCGTTTGCTCCACGCCTTTCCTGGCATTTTCAGATACATAATGATTTTTTTGAGGAAGTCGCCAAGCTGCGCGCGCTGCGGCGTATGTGGGCCAGGATCATGAAGGAGAGGTTCGGCGCCAAAGATCCCCGCTCTTTGATGTTCCGCACCCATGTTCAGACGGGGGGAGTAACTCTTACGGCGCAGCAACCCCTCAATAATATCTCGAGGGCAACCATACAGGCGCTGGCGGCAGTGCTGGGCGGCGTCCAATCGATGGCAGTCGCGAGCTATGACGAGGCTATCTGCATCCCGACCGAGGAAGCGTCAACCCAATCTTTGCGCATACAGCAGATCATTGCCAGTGAGAGCGGAATTGCCGATGTTGTAGACCCGATGGGCGGCAGCTACTACCTGGAGTGCCTGACCGGCAGGCTTGAGAACGAAGCCAATAACATCATTGAGCAAATAGAGAAAATGGGCGGTGCGGCTGGCGCTATCAAAGCCGGTTACCAGACAGCTCTTATTCAGGAGGCCGCCTACAACTACCAGAAAGAGGTTGAAGAGGGCCGTCGCATCGTGGTCGGCGTTAATAAGTACCTGTCGCAAACGCCCGAGATATCACTGCACAGGGTTGGCGCTGCGGTTGAATTGGTTCAGAAAAAAAGCCTGGCCCAGCTCAAGAACAAACGGGACAACGAAGAAGTCACGCATTGCCTGGACCGGCTGCAAAAATCGGCCGAAGGCAAGGACAACATAATGCCTGCGCTGATCAATTGTGCGGCTGCCTACGTTACGCTGGGCGAGATGTGCGATGTGCTGCGCAAGGTATTCGGTACGCAGAAGGAATCCAATCTGTTTTAATAAAGGGACATGCAGCCTGAAAAATAAGGCGCCGGGGTTTTATAAAACCCCGACGCCTTCACTATTAATCCAACGCGCTTATGAATTTGGCCTTCAGGTCCAACCGGTGTTTTCATGTGGGCAGGCAGCCACAAAGCAATTTCAGGGAATGCTGTGACCACAATAACTCCGATTAAAAGTATTATCACGAAAGGTAAAGAGCCTCGGGCAATCTGACCCAGGGTCGATCCCGGAGCAAGCATTTGAATTGTGAAAAGGTTCATCCCTACCGGCGGTGTTATCAGGCCGGTCTCCAGAAGCAGCGTAACCGCAACGCACAACCAGACAGGATCGAACCCCAGCCCCACCATAATGGGGAAGATCACGGGCGCGGTGAGCACCATCATCGATATCGCGTCGATGAACATGCCCAGTACAAGCAACAGAACAGCGAGTATCGCCCAGATACCAAGCGGCGGCAGAGGTACATTTGTAACCGCCACGGTGAGCTCCTGGGTGGCGCCCCAGGTGTACAGGGCAAACGAGAATATTTGCGCGCCTATGATGATGAAGAGCAGAGGACTGCCAACGCGCGCCACATAAGATGCGCTGCCAAATATTGTCTTCCAGTTGAAATTGTGATTGATGGCAAGAAGTATCAGCGCAAAGAATACCCCGATGGCGGCCAGTTCAGTGGGGGTAGCCCAGCCTAAATACAGGCCGGCAAATACAACTACCGCCAGCAGCAGGATGGGCATCACATCAAGCAACGATTGGGATGCCACTTTGAGCGTGATCTTGACGATGCTGCTTCTGCGCGGTGCAATAGCCGGATTGATCAGAGCATTAACACCGATATATGTCATGAAGAGGAAACTCATGATCAGGCCGGGAATCACCCCTGCAATGAAGCACTCCGCCACCGACGTTGATGTCAGTCCGCAGTATATAATCATGGAAATGCTGGGAGGTATGAGTATTCCCAGTGTGCCGCCGGCGGCGATGGAACCGAATGTCATCTTTTTCTCGTAGCCCAGCTTGTCCAGCTCGGGTATCGCCACTGATGCCGCCGTCGCCGCCGTTGCAACGCTGGAGCCGCTGATGGCAGCCAGGATGGTGCATGCCAGAATATTGGTATGCAGCAATCCTCCGGGAATTTTACGCATCCAGAGGCCCATACCGCTGTAGAATCGAGTGCTTGCGCCCGATCTGATTATCATGTCACCCATAAGGATGTACAGCGGCGCCGAGACCAGGATAAAACTCGTAGCATTGGCCCACACGGTAAAAGCTGCTCCTTTGAGCAAATTGGGGTCAAACAGGAGAATGGCCACGATACCGGTCATTCCCAGCGCTGCAGCTATGGGAACACCGATCATTACGAGGATGAGTATGGTTGCAAACATGATCAGGCTGATAATCATTTGCTTTCCGCTCCAGAGGATTTGATAGGAGCCGGGACTGCAATACCATCGCTTCTCATGAACAGCATTTTATAGATCTCGAATATCGATGTAATAACAAAGAAACCTACTCCGATGACCAGTGTAGACTGCGGGATCCAGAGTGGCGTATGACTTAAATCAATGCTGACAGCTTTCAGGTCATATGAATCCCTGGCCAGCCCGTAACATATGTAAGTCAATGCTATTCCATAGCAAAGCATGATGATTAAAAAAGCCAGATCAAAGTAGTACTTTACTTTGGGAGGGAATCGGGTAAATATGACATCGACTTTGATATGCCCCCGCCTCCTGACCAGCATACCCAGTGGAAGCGCCAGACAAATAGCCATCATATATCCTGAATAATCCTGGCTTATGTATATACTGGTTTCGAATACCTTTCTCACCACGATTTCAATGAAAACGATGACAAACATGATCAATACACCTATTGAGGCTATCCAGAGACCCGCAACGGACAGCCGCTCAATTATCGTATCGATCGCAGATGCTATTTTCGTCATGGCTCATACACTCCCACTGGATATGCCGGTTAGTCCGACAGAACTACCGTTGGTTAGTATCTTTCCGAAGCCCCCATAGCTTCGAGGCACATGTTGAGTACGTCGTTGCCCTGCGGGCCTACCCGCTTGAGCCAGTTGGGCCATACATTTTCCTTACACAGGTTGCGGATGTACTGGTAATCTTCTTCATTGTCTTCGTTGAAGGTCATCTGGTTACCAAACAGTTCGTACAGCTTATAAGAGTCTTCTATGTTGGCTACGTTCAATTCCGCGCAGGCGGCGGCTATTTCCTCAGCCATGATCTGTTGCAGGTCGGGCGGCAGAGAATCCCAGGCCTTCTTATTTATTGTGAATGAATTGGCTGTTATTCTCGTATTTGACAGGTACACGTATTTAATAGCTTCGTACCATCCCCCGGCCAGCATAGCCTGCGGCGCAGATATCAATCCGTCGCACATACCCCTCTCTAATGCTGTAAATACCTCAGCGGCGGTTACCAGTGTGACGGAAGCGCCGAGGGCCCTGACCATGTCCGCTCCTTCGGCGGAAAACTCGCGTATTTGCATACCCTTGAAATCAGCCGGCTTTTTGACTTCCTTGGTCAGCCAGAAGGGCTGCGGTCCCCAGTGATAAACGCCGAGCGATACGGCATTAAAGTCCTGCATGGTCTTGTCCAGAACCGCGGCCTTTACCTTTGGGTTGCTCCAGACCTTTCCATACAGTGAGTATAATTCAGGCAGATCAACTTTATGCGGAGCCATATATTGAAGCTCGGGAGCGCCCAGCATCGGCGCATCGCCGGTACAATATCCGAATAGCACTTCGCAACCCTGAGCCAGTCCATCGCGCGCCACGCGCAGAGCGTCGCTCCCTTTGTATGGGGTCTCAACCCAGTTGACCCAGTCGATCTTGAGCCTGCCGTTGCTGCGCTTCTCTATATTTTCAAGATGTGGAAGAAATACCGTGTTGTTAATATGTATTGCCGCGGCCGGCACGGCCTGTACATATTTCCAGTGATATGTCTTTTCAGGAGTCTGAGATGCCGGCGATTGCCCCGGCTGAGCAGGTTGAGTGCATGAGACGATCAGTACAGTCAGAACAATAATTATGGTTAATAACAAAGTGCCTTTTTTTATCATGTTCCCTCCTTAAATCTCGTTAATTCAACCGCTGTAGTGTTTGATTTTTCGTACCTGAAAAAATAAATTACTGACTTTTCCGATTAACTCACCTCCTTGCGGTGTATAAGCAAAAGCTCAAGAAATTTTAAAATCCCCTGATACTACGGGTTAACCCACCGTGGTATATCCTCCGCTGATGCTCAGCGTCTGGCCGGTGATGAAAACCGCTGCGTCGGAGGCAAAGAAGGCGACGGCATTTCCAACGTCGGCAGGCGTTCCGAACCGCCCCAGCCCTTTGCCCATCGGATAAAGCTTTATAGCCTTCTCCCTGATACCTTTGATCATATCCTTGGCCTGCTCCTCGGTCATTCCCATCTTAACCATCATGCCTATCCTGCGATTGTCAAGGCCGGGATGGGGCACGGCGCCGAGGGCCAGGCAGTTGACGTTGATGCAGCTCTTACCCACCTCTTTGGACAGCGCCTTGCTGAAACCCATTACGCCGGCCTTGCTGGCCGAATAGGCCGCCTGCCTGGGCTCGCCGATCCTGCCTGCGTCGGAGATTATATTGATGATCTTGCCATACTTCTGACCGATCATGCCGTCAAGCACGGCCCGCGTGCAGTTCATGACACCGTATATATTTACATCGACATAGCGCTTCCAGAGAGCGCGGTCCACCTTGTCGAAGGTATTATCCATCGAGGAGGGGGAATCTCCCTCGGGCAAAGGAGCCGGGACACCGGCGTTGTTTACCAGGATGTCAATGCGTCCGAATTTATCCAGCGCCTTTTTGACCATTTGCGTGACCGAGTCGTAATCCGTCACGTCGGCCTGCAGCGCAATGGCTTCTCCACCAGCAGAGACTATATCTCTGGCAACCCTGTCGGCGCGGTCCTGGAAAAAGTCGTTCACCACGACTTTGGCCCCTTCCTTTGCCAGAGTGGCAGCTATCCCTTCGCCGACGCCCTGTCCGGCGCCGGTTACGATCGCCACCTTACCTTTAAGACCGAGATCCATTAGAGTCCTCCTCTAGTATTAATTTGGATTTACAGACCGAAAGCAAACCACCCGCCGTCCGCGGAGACGCCCGCATCGGCCGAAACGATGGCGCCGGTGATATGCCTGGCGTCATCAGAGATCAGGTAGTAAGCGAGTTTACCGATATCTTCGGGATACAGCGCCTTATGCATGGGGACGTTCTTCAGAAACGCCTCGAGATCGCCGGCGGACAGCCCCTGCGTCTTCTCCGTGATGACCACTCCCGGCCGGATGCAGTTGACCCGGATGGGAACGGCGGCCAGCTCGCGCGACAGGACTATGGTGAATTGCGATATGGCGGCCTTCATGGCGCCATACAGCGTGCCGGGCAGGGATACCAGCCCTTCGGTCGCGCCGATATTAAGGATATTGCCGCTTTTCTGCGCCTTCATCTCTTTGGCCGCTCTGCGGGCGCAATAGAAGGCACCCATGAAATCGATAGTGATTATATCCTCGGCCAGCTTCATGTCGAGATCGGTTATCGATCCCATCGGCTCGGTGATGGCGGCGTTGTTTACCAGTATGTCGACCTTGCCGAACTTCTCAATCACCTTATCGAACAGGCGCTCCACCTGATCCTGTACCGCTATATCGGTCTGAAAGCACAATATCTCAGCTTTGGAGGATTTCAGCTCCGCCGCCGTCTTTTCCAGCTTTTTCAAATTCCTGCCGGCTATTGCCACATCGATGCCGTTCTGCGTAAATACTTTAGCAATACCCTTGCCGATGCCGCTTCCTCCACCGGTGATCACAGCTACCTTATTTGACCTTGCCATTAACTTGCACCTCCCATTTAATATAAGACCTCATGCCACCTGTATGATCAACCGACGGCAGCCTTCATCCATGGTTCGACGCCCGGTAATGTGATGTTGAATCCCGTCGTGGCGGCAGTGATGCCCGAGTCGGCCGCAATTATGGAGCCGGTGATATACCTGGCGTCATCGGATGCCAGGAAATAAGCCAGTTTGCCCACGTCATCGGGGACCAGCGCTTTATGCATGGGGATATGCACCAGAAACACCTCGACATCGCGGTCGGAGAGCTCCTCCATCATCTCCGTAAGCACCAGCCCCGGGCAGATGCAGTTAACACGGATAGGGATGTCCGCCAGCTCGCTGGCCAGCAGCTTGGTGAACCTGTGCACAGCGGCCTTCATAGGCCCGTAGGCTATGCCCGGTAAAGAGATCAGCCCCTCTACCGAGCCGATATTGATGATGTTGCCGCTTTTCTGCTTCTTCATCTCCTTGACCGCCCGGCGGGCGCAGTAATAAACACCCCTGAAGTTGATGCCGACGATATCGTCCACCAGCTTCATATCGATATCGGTGATGGGCGCCATCGGCTCGGCGATGCCCGCGTTGTTGACCAGAATATCGACCTTGCCAAATTTCTCCAGCGTCTTGTCGAACAGGCGCTCAACCTGCGCCTGGATTGATACGTCGGTCTGAACGCACAATATCTCCGCTTTGGGTGATTTGAGCTCACCGGCCGTTTTCTCAAGCTTTTCAAAGTTCCT
The DNA here is from genome assembly GCA_041653995.1 of Dehalococcoidia bacterium. Lineage (NCBI taxonomy): Bacteria > Bacillati > Chloroflexota > Dehalococcoidia > Dehalococcoidia bacterium. The sequence continues at coordinate 488,051 of JBAZEK010000002.1, read as the reverse complement.
GCCGGCTATAACCACATCGATGCCGTTTTGAGTGAATATCCTGGCAATGCCCTTTCCGATGCCCCGTCCTCCCCCGGTGATAACAGCCACCTTGTTTGACCTCGCCATAGTCCTTTTTACCTCCCTTATACTAAATAATGAATCGGCACTAATTAATCGATATCAAGCAGCCTGCAATCCCAAATACACGAACAAAACGATAGTAATGTTGTATTGTATTATTGTTATATCATATTTACTTTAGATCATCATATAATAACAGCGCAGACTTGTCAATGATCTTTTGTGTAGGGAGATGGAAGGGCCGGGCGGGCGCGGCACTATTGCAGGTGGAGGCGCTTCAAGCGTCCGTCAGGTGCGGATGAAGGACGGCAGATGCTCGTTCATCAGGGGATCGCTGGGCCCGGAATGGCGGGATTGTGCCTGCTTTGAAAACTCTGTGTTAAGCCACTCGTAACCCTTGCCCTTCTTATGTCTCAGCAGCATATTGGTGTACATGTAACGATCGGCTCTGAACGTGGCTACTAAATATTCGATGGCCCTGCCGCTCTTTTCATATACCACTCTTCTCAATATCAGGCAGGGGTCCCCTTCGCGGGCCTCCAGGATAGCACCGATATAGCTGTCTACAGTATCAGCTTCAATGGTTTGAACGGCTTTTTTTATGACTATTTTCAGGTCGGTCTCCATCAGGTGGGTGAGCGTCTTGTTCTTTAACGCTTTTTGATTCAGCTTTTCGCCTATATCCAGGGGAAGGTAATTGAGCAGATGATACAGCGGCTTCTCGTTGGCCAGCCTGACCCGCTCTATGCGGATGATCTCTTCACCCTCGGGAATGCCCAGGTAATCGGTGATGGTCTTGTTGGCCAGCAGCCTGGAAAACCCGACGACCCGGGTCATGATCTTGATGCGCTTGGAGTCATGGGAGCTGATATCGACCAGGTCATTGCCCGTGCCCGACAGCTTGGGCAATTCGGCCCTCTCTATTTTCTCCGCCACGAACGTGCCCTTGCCCTGCTTCCTGACGATCAAACGGTCCTTTTCCAGCGACGCCAGCGCCTGGCGCACGGTAATGCGGCTGATATTGTATTGCTGAACCAGCAGATCCTCGGTGGGGAAAGGAGCACCGGCCGCTATCTCACCCGACAGTATTTTTTTACGCAGTATGGTATCAAGCTGATAATACAGTGGTACACCTTTCTCTCTCGTTAACATACCGCTTCCTCAATTGCTATTATCATATCATTACTACAACATTATACAGGAATCGCCAGAACAATTGTTATAACAATCATATGGGCGCAGGCTATTTACAAATTATTATTATAACATTATAATAATATAAAGAATTTTGCAACTTGCGTTGTTAAAGGAGCAGGGTAATGAGTGATGCAGTTACGGTAACGGAGTCCCTGGCGAAATTGGCTGCCTCGCTGAAGTACGAAGATCTTCCCAAAGACCTGGTTGACAGGGTGAAAATACTTGTTTTTCATGCGCTGGCCTGTACTTTCGCCGGCCGCAACCAGGATTTAATCGCGCCCGCCCCCAATTACCTCAGGAAGCTGAAGCTGGGCGGCAAAGCTTCAACTTTCGTAGACGGCATCAAAGGGCCGCCCTGGGAGGTGGCCCTGGTGAACTCGGTGATCGGACAGAGCACGGGCCAGGAAGACATGCACGCGGACTCATCCTGCCATTGCGGCTCGATGATCATACCCACGGCGTTCGCTGTGGGCGAGGAGCTGGGCAGCAACGGAAAGGACGTTATTACCGCCATCGTGCTTGGCTACGACGTCATCGGGCGCATCGGCATGAGTATGCTTTCACCCGATTTCTCCAAGAAATTCCGCCCCAGCGGGATGTTCGGTCCCTACGGCGCATGCATCGCAGCGGCTAAACTGTATAAGCTGAACGAGGAACAGATGGTCAACGGTCTGGGACTGGCGGGCACGCTGTCCTGCGGCAATATGCAATGGGCGATGGAGGGCACTCACGAGATCGTCTATCAAAACGGATTCGCCTGCCGCAACGGTATCTCGGCCGCTCTGCTGGGCAAAGAGGGGGCGAAAGCGTCACGGCAGGTGCTGGAAGGCTTTTTAGGCGCCTGGAACACCTACGGTAAACAGCCCCTGGGTGAGAGAATCACCGAAGGGCTGGGAAAATCGTTTGAAATAATGAAGGTGTTCTGCAAACCCGCCCCTGCCTGCGCCTACACCCAACCATCCGCCGCCCTGGCCCTCAGGATGGTAAACAAATATGATATCGATCCACAGGCAATCGAGAAAATAAATATCAAAACATTCCCCATGGGCAAGATGTTCCCCGGGCTCGATTACCAGGGCCCCTTCACAGACATCGCGCAGTCCAAGATGAGCCAGCAGTACTCGGTAGCCGCAGTCTTCATCTTCAAGGAGCTGGTACAATCTAACTATGAGAAATACTCGGATCCCCGCGTTAATAAGCTGACCGCCCTTGCCACAGTGGATGTCGACGACGCCATCACAGGCGCCTATCCCAAGAAACAGGGATGCGAGATCACCGTAACGCTCAAGGGGGGCAAGGTTATCCATGAGAAGATGGAAGACCTGGAGGTAATGAACGACGAGCGTGTGATTGCCAATTTCGAGATGCAGGCCACCCGCACACTGTCGAAAAAACAGGCCGCGGAGCTTAAAAACGCCATATCCAGCCTGGATAAGCTCGATAATATCGCTGGCCTGGTAAAACTTTGTATTAAGAAATAGGATGAATCATGGAGAAGGACAAGAAGATACGTGTACTGGTGGCCAAGCTGGGTCTGGACGGCCATGATCGCGGCGCCAAAGTGGTAGCAAGGGCGCTGAGGGACGCCGGCATGGAGGTGATCTATACCGGCATACGCCAGACACCGGGTATGATCGTCGCCACCGCCATTCAGGAGGACGTCGACGTCGTGGGGCTGAGCTCCCTCTCCGGAGCGCATATGGAGCTGTTTCCGGAGATTATCAAAGGCCTGGCTGAAAAAGGCAAAAAAAATAGCCTCTTTATCTGCGGGGGCATCATACCGGATGAGGACATACCGAAGCTAAAGAGAATCGGGGTGCAGGCGGTCTTCGGCCCCGGCACATCGACCAGAGACATCATCAATTATATAGAAGAACGTTTCAGGAACTGAGGAGGTACAGGATGGGCAAAGCATCACCGTACTGCAAGGTCACGTGTCTGGATTACGGCGAGGAGCAGGGATTCACGAACCTGTTTTACGCGGACAAACCCTCGGAGCAGTTCGTTTTCCCCATACCCGGTTTTTATCTCGAAACCGACACGGGAAGCAAAATACTGTTCGACACCGGCTGCAGCCCCGACTTCAAGCAGACGTGGGGACTGCTGAACGAATTCATGCCGTATGTCAGGCCGAGCTTCATGCTTGATCAACTGAAAAAGGTGGGGGTTGCGCCGCAGGATATCGATTACGTCATCATGTCGCATCTTCATTACGATCACGCGGGGGGGCTGTCCTCCTTCAGGGGTACAAAGGCCAAAATAGTGGTGCAGAAAACGGAGGCTCAGGTTGCCATGTCGGCGGTTTACACCAACCGCTCCGATGTGGCCTATGCAGGCTATATCAGCACCGATTTTCAGTTCTCGGATCTGAACTGGATGGTCATCGACGGCGACTATGACCTGCTGCCCGGCGTGCACCTGCTCTTCCTGCCCGGTCATGCCCCGGGTGAGATGGGCGCCCGGATCGAGACGAAAAAGAACGGCGATCTGATCATAGCCAGCGATGCGGTTTACACCGCCGAGAGCTTCGGCCCGCCGGCCAGGCTGCCCGGCGCCGCCATTAACCTGGATGATTACGTAAAAAGCGTTGAGAAAATCAGGCGCCTTGCCGGCCTGTACGAGGCAAAGGTCATCTTCGGCCACGATTCGGCCCAGAAACTGGCCATGTTCCCCGAATGGTGGGACTGAGCCAGCCTAACGCGTTTTTCTGGCGGCCATATAGATATCAGCCTCGATCATATTATTGTCTTTGAAAAAGTGGTGGGTGAAATACAGGTTGCCGTCGTTATCAAGCGATGGCTCGCCGGCAAATTGTGAGACAATCAATTCCGGCTTCTGCCACTGGCTGTCGGCTTTTTTCGCCCTGTAAATGGCGGGGGTGCCCATGTATGTGCGTGTAAACCACAGCTCATTACCATCCTGCGTCAGAAAGGGCCACCCGTCGGTTCCGCCCGAATTCACTTCGGACACGTTGACCGGCTGCTGCCACCGGCCATCTTTTAGAGAGGTGAGCCAGATATCATAGCCGCCCTGGCCGCCGGCGCGGGGCGAATGGAAATACATGGTTTTGCCGTCAGCCGTGATGTGCATCTCACCGATTTCGTATTCCAGGTTCAACTTCTCGCCCGCATTGGTAAAGCCGCTCCATTTACCATCTTTGAACGTCGCCGTCCACATGTCTACGCCGCGCAAATTCCCCTGGCGCGCGGATGCAAACCACATTTTATCACCCTGCACGAATGCCGCCCCATCCAGCGAAAGCTGGTTATTATCCTGCAGCACAACACGCTCCGCCTGCTGCCAGGCTCCCGCATTCTTCCGCGAAACCCAGATACCGGTCACACCGTCCAGCAGCTGCTTCTCCGGCGGTATCCCCACATCCGGCGTGAAGAAGAAATAAAGCGTCCTGCCGTCAGGCAGGATAAAAGCCGAGTCCTCGGCGCCGGCTGTGTTGACGGCGTCGGCCAGCGGCAGCGGCTGATCGAACTCGTCGGAATGCAGGATTGGCGGATGGGCATCGGTGGACGGTGATACTTTCACCGCACCTGCCGGAATAACCTCGGCGCGTGTCCGCATAACGGACGCGGCCTGCTCCTGTTGAGCACCGCATGCCGGGAAAACGCACACCAGCAAGATTGCACAGAGCACTACATACATTGTCCTCATCTAAACATACCTCCCATATTTACCTTGCCCGATTTGTCGTATATTCACCGTAGGGGCGTTACTTTAGCTGCGCCCGCACCCGGGCGGGCTTTTAAGCCCGCCCCTACAACTATTCCTGCGCAGCCCTTTCGGCGGCCTTTTTAGCCCTGAAACGCTCATTCATGCTAAGCAGCTGTTTGCGCAGGCGTATATTCTTGGGAGTGACCTCCACCAGTTCGTCGGCGTTGATGAAGTCCATCGACTCCTCCAGGCTCATTTTAAGCGGAGGAGTCAGCCTTACGGCGATATCGGCTGTAGAGGCGCGGATATTGGTCTGCTTCTTCTCCTTGCAGACGTTGACGGCCAGGTCGGTGGGGCGGGAGTTCATGCCTACAATCATACCTTCGTAAACCGGTGTGCCCGGATCGATGAATGTGATGCCGCGCTCCTGGGCGTTGTTCAGGCCGTAGGTCACCGACACCCCGTCCTCGGCGGCTACCAGCGCGCCGCTGCGGGTGGAGGATATCTCCCCTGCATACGGCTCGTAGCCCAGAAAAAGCGTGTTCATAACCCCTTCGCCTCGGGTGGCCGTTAGGTAGGCGCTGCGGAAGCCGATCAGGCCGCGAGTAGGAATGCGGTACTCCATGCGCAGGTTGCCGCGCCCGTCGTTGTGCATATCGGTCATCCTGCCCAGCCGTTTGCTGAGCATCTCGGTGAGCACGCCGATATAGTCCTCGCGCGTATCCAGTGTAAGCTGTTCAATCGGTTCGTGCAGCTTGCCTGCAATCTCACGTGTGATGGCCTCGGGACGCGATATCTCAAACTCGTAATCCTGGCGGCGCATGGTCTCCACCAGTATGGCTAAATGCAACTCGCCCCTGCCCGATACCAGGAACAGGTCGGGGCTGTCGGTATCCTCCACGCGCAGGCTGATATTGACTTCCAGCTCGCGATAGAGGCGTTCGCGCAATTGCCTGGAGGTGCAATACTTGCCCTCGCGGCCGGCGAATGGGGAGCCGTTGACGCCGAATGTCATCTTTACAGTCGGCTCGCCGATCTCGATGCGGGGCAGCGCCTCAGGGTGCTCCGGGTCGGCTACGGTATCGCCGATGCTGACCTCATCGAGGCCGGTAATGGATATTATCTCCCCGGCCGAGGCCTCCTCGACCGGCAGGCGGGTAAGCCCCATGAAGGTAAACACATCGTCTATTTCGTATTTGCGCGGGTCACTGTCAGCGCCGATGACCGCCAGCCCATCCTTCGGCCGGACGCTGCCCCTCAGTATGCGTCCTATCGCGTAACGTCCTTTATAGCTGTCGTAATCAAGGTTGGATACCAGCATGCGAAAGGGACCTTCGTCAACAGCCGGCGGAGGCACCTGTTTGAGTATGGCCTCGAAAAGCGGCACCATGTCGGTACCCTCCACTGCCGGATCGGCTGTGCATGTCCCGTTGCGGGCGCTGGCATACAGAACGGGGAAATCGAGCTGGCCGGCGTCGGTGGCGATCTCCAGAAACAGGTCCTGTGTCAGGCTGACCACCTCGGCTATGCGGGCGTTCTCGCGGTCGATCTTGTTGATAACCACGATGGGCTTGAGACCTTTCTCAAAGGCCTGCCGCAGCACGAAGCGGGTCTGGGGCATGGGCCCCTCCACCGAGTCAACCAGCAGCAGGCATCCGTCCGCCATGTTGACCACGCGCTCCACCTCGCCGCTGAAATCGGCATGGCCGGGCGTGTCGATGATATTGATCTTAACGCCGCGGTACATCACCGCTGTATTTTTAGCCAGTATGGTGATGCCCTTCTCGCGCTCGAGGGCATTGCGGTCCATAATCAGCTCGCCAACCTGCTGGTTTTCGCGGAACACCTTGCTCTGTTTGAGCAGAGCGTCCACCAGGCTGGTCTTGCCATGGTCGACATGCGCAATAATAGCTATATTTCTTATATCTTCACGGAATTTCGGGGACAAGTCGGTCTCCTGTGATGTAGTTATTTACGGAGCCTGGTGAGAGGCGTGCGGATGATACTGTATGTCATGTAAATCCTATATAATATTAGCACATCCGAAGCATGTGCACATCGTCAGATACGGCTAAAGCTAAAGATATGATTGAAACAAGGGACAGGCTGGACACGCGCATCGCCGTTATGCTGGCCGGCATGCGGCTGATCAATAAGGAATTCTACAGCATTAAAATATCTCCTGACGCCAACCGCCGAACAGTGGAGCGGGACAGCCGACTGGTCGCCGGGCGCAGCGAAAAAGTATTCAGCGTGACCGATGCAAGCGTGCATGATGGACTGCCTGTCAGGATTTACAGGCCGTCGAACCAGGCCGGTCTCCCTCTGATACTCTATATCCACGGCGGCGGCTGGGTGGTGGGCAGCATCGCAACTCACGACAGCATCTGCCGCAAGCTAGCCAACCGCTCAGGGGCTGTCGTGGTCTCAGTGGGTTACCGGCTGGCGCCGGAGAACAAATTCCCGGCAGGTCTTGAGGATGTCTATGCCGCCCTGCAGTGGGCTTATGAAAAGGCGGGCTCCTTTGGCGGCGACCCCGGCCGCCTGGCCGTGGCAGGAGACAGCGCCGGGGGAAACCTGGCCGCTGCGGTATGCCTGGTAGCCCGCGACCGGGGCGGACCACGCCTGCGCTTCCAGGCTCTGGCCTACCCTGCGGTTGATGCCTCGAACCGGGATAGGGAATCCTACCATCTCAACGGCAAGGGCTACTACCTGACCAAACAGATCATCGAACAGGTCATCCCTCTCTATATCAACAAGCTCGAGGATGTTTTTGACCCTTACGTCTCCCCGCTGCTGGCAAAGGATGTCACAGGCTTGCCGCCCGCGCTGGTGATCACCGCCCGGTTCGATCCGCTGATGAGCGAAGGAGAAGCTTACGCGACCCGTTTATCGGATTCAAACATTCACTGCAAATTACACAGATACGACGGCATGATACATGGATTTATGTCCTTCACCGGACTGCTGCCGCATGCGGGGCAGGCCATTGACGAGATGGCCAACGCCCTGTCTAAAGCGTTACAATAGACTGTTTTCCCGGCCGGTCCGGGCATCAAAACCAGGAGGATTCACATGCGTAAAGTGGTGATCGCAGGCGCCGGCATGACCAGATTCACCGGCAAGCAGCCGAGGACGGCCATAGAGCTTTTCGGTGACGCCGCCACGGAGGCAATTAACGAGTGCGGCATTAAACCCAAACAGGTGCAGGCCCTCTTCATGGGCAATTTCATGGGCGATTTCGAGGAAGGGCAGGCGCATGTTCAGGCCTTTGCGGCCGATTACCTGGGCCTGGCCGGCATACCGGCCAACAGGTACGAGAACGCCTGCGCATCGGCCTCGGCCGCAATACGCGACGCCTTCATCTGGGTGGCCTCAGGGCAGTACGATATCGTGCTGGCCGGCGGAGCCGAGTGCGCTACTAAAATGGGCACACCACTGGCCACGCGCACCTTCGCCATGGCCAGCGACAGCCGCTACGAATACGCCGCGGGGGTGACCTTTCCCGGCGTCTTCGCCATGCTTGCTCACCTCTATGCAAAACGCTACAACATACCGCTGGATACGCTCAAAAACCAGCTTTACCAGGTATCGATCAATTCGCACTACTACGGGGCGCGTAATCCCAGGGCGCAGTTTCAGAAGGAGCTGACCCTTGAGGATGCACGGAAAAGTCCTGTAATAGCATCCCCGCTGCAACTATCAGACTGCTGCCCCTTCACAGACGGCGCGGCCGCTCTGGTGATCACCTCGGAGGAGGCGGCCAGGAAGCTGACTAAAAAGCCGGTGCTGATCGCCGGTGTGGGGCAGGCGTCCGCCGGCAACCTGCTCAGCCAGAAGGAATTCCTGCCGCGTATAAGGTCCCGTGAGCTGGCGGCGCAGCAATCCTATAAAATGGCCGGCCTGGGGCCGAAGGATATCGGCGTGGTCGAGCTGCACGACTGCTTCAGCATCGCTGCGCTGATCGCGCTGGAAGGATTGGGCTTCTTCCCCTATGGAACGTCCGGACTGGCGGTGGAAAAGGGCGAGACCAAAATCGGGGGCAAGATAGCGCTTAATCCCTCGGGTGGGCTCAAGGCCAAAGGACACCCGGTGGGCGCAACGGGCGCCGCCCAGGCCTTCGAAATCGTAAGACAGCTTCGCGGTGAGTGCGGCGAGCGACAGGTGGAGGGGGCTAAAGTTGGTATGACCGACACGCTGGGTGGGGACGGCGGCACGCTGTGCAATATGATACTCAGGCGCGGCTGGTAATATAAACATAAGGGAGCAATGAAGTGGAAGCTAAACTCACTTTCAAAGAATATAACGAGAACCTCAAACAGGGCAGGCTGAGCGGACTTAAATGCGGCGGCTGCGGGGAGGTGTCGGCGCAGCCCAGGCTGATCTGCGCCAAATGCGGAGGCAGCCAGCTGGAAACCATGGAATTGAAGGGGAGCGGCGCCGTACAGACCTTCACAGTCAACTACGTGGCCGCCGAGGGACGGGAGCCGGAGGTGCCCTACATCGTGGTGATCGTAGAGCTGGACGAAGGGCCCTGGATCATGGGGAACATAGTTGGAATCAAGCCGGAGGAGGCCGGCATGGATATCATGGGCCGGAAAGTAACCATGGATGGATCGGCTGTTTTCGCCGGTGACAGGTACTCCTCGGGCGATATCGCCCGGCCGGTTTTCAAGCTGGTATCTTAAACAGGCGCATCCATAAGTGGCGTCGCTGCGTGATCATGTTAATTCTCAGTGTATATCACGTTTCATGATCTGTGCTATTTGTAAGACTGATATGCAGTAATTGATTAGACAGGCATTGACAGCTGGTGTAAAATGTGCTACTTAATAAATTAAATATATGAATGATCTACTTAGTATATCTGATATGTCTATTACATATTCGTTCATATTTTACCCTTTATTGAAGTTTGCCTTCATGCCTCCGAATCAATTAAAATATTGACTTTGAGCGTTATAAATAACGTATAAAGGAGTGATAAACAATGGGTAAGCTGGACGATCTATTCAATAAGTCCAAGCACCTCATAGATGTAGAGCCCTCTGATGCTCATTTTTGCCCGAAATTAGCTGTTAAGTATAGCAATAGGGGGAGGGGGAATCCACGTATAGCAGAAGGCCATTTCTATTCCGACGCTTCTGTGGAAGACGTTAAGAAAGCTATGCGCAAATTAAGGATCAATTAAGGAAATTAATAAGAGGTTGTGCAGAAAAGAAAGGCGTATGTGACATACGCCTTTCTTAACATAGGGCAAGCGTCAATTATCTGGGAGGGTAGATTTTGAGTCAATCAATCAGTTTTAGTGCTAGCGAGTCTGAAAAGTTGGAGAAAATATTCAAACATTACACGATATTGAAAGGTGGACTTATCTTCTTAGATCAAGTTGAACCTACTGGCTTATCATATGTACAACCTTATAATGAAATTCGCCATTCTGTTGATCACCTTTCAAGGGTTATATTATATAAATTAGGGATCCATGCACCAACAGATACCACAGATTATATCTCCAAACAGCTTGATAAAGCGTATGCTCATATGTATCGAGCTATGTACGACACATTGGATTTATTAGGACTTACTATCAAGGAATCGATATCGGTCAAGTTGGATCCTTTTTCAGTTAACACAAAACATACAGTTATGCCTGAGTTTTATACTAAAATACTTCCACGCCTGTATACAATTACAGAAAAGGAAATAGTGAGTTTACGTGAAACAAAGGATGTTGGCGATGATAATGAAGACAATGTCGTAGCTTTGAACGATTTAGTCGCAGAAATGGGGGGTATGTTAACCTATGTTAATAACCATATGCCTTCATTAAGCCAATATGAAGCAGGACAACACAAATCAGTGATAAAAGAGCGATGGTGGCAATTATTACTTGCTCTTATAGGTGGTGGGGTTCTAACTTGGCTAATTCCAAATATATGGAACGCTTTTCAGTATATTCCTCCTAAATAATCTTGGTTTATCAGTGTCAATCATGACTTACAAATCGATGTGGCACTACCCATATATATTTTCAATATAGTTGTGAATCAATTTTCCTTAAATACTCCGCGTATTTATTCAGCGCTGAATAGGCCCTGATGGCCTGCGTAAACGAGGAGTAACATGTCGTGCCGGTCTCCCGGGTTAGACGGGACGCCGTCTCCGTAATAATCTCTGCTTTTATAGGCAGGATGATTGTCACGGCCGTCGGCTTGTCGAATCGCTCTTTAAGCGTCATCATCTCACGGTAATAAGTGTCGAAGTGGTCCATGGCCCCGCGGGTGAGACCGTCGGTAATAACTTTGCCGCCGCTTCCGGCCCTGATATATTTCCATATCGATTGCAGCCCGCCGACCACTCCCAGCACTATCAGGCCGTCGATTGCCGGGCTCTCCAGCAGAGCCTGTACCATCTCGGCGGCATGACCCGTTACGCCGGCGACCGTATCCACGGGGTTGCCGTGCGACCACGTCGGCGGAAGGAAGGAGTCCAGTTTATCCAGCGTAGCCCGGTCAAGCCTGGCGACATCAAGCCCGCGCTGCGTGCAGGCATCTGCGGCCATCACGCCCCAACCCCCTCCCGGGGCTATGATCCCGACCCGGTTGCCGCGCGGCAGCGGCTGATTGTTGAATGCGCAGGCTGCATCCACCATCTCTTCCATATCTTCCACCCTGAGAGCGCCAGCCTGGCGCAGTAGGCCATTAATAATGCTGTCATCGCCCGCCAGTGCAGCTGTGTGCGACAGCGCGGCGCGCGCACCGGCTGCTGTGTTGCCCGCCTTCAAAACGATCAGGGGCTTACGCGCCGTTAGCTTCTTTGCTGCCTGCAGAAACCGTCTTCCATCCCTGATACCCTCGATATAGGCCAGCACGACCGAAGCTCTCTCGTCCCCGGCCAGGTATTCCAGGTAGTCCCCCACATTCAGCACAGCTTCGTTGCCGGCGCTGATAAGATGGCTTGTGCCCAGGCCGTGATCGTCCAGCCGGCTGGCTATCATGTCCGCCACGCTGCCGCTCTGCGCCACGATGGCCACCGAACCCCGGGTGGGATAGAACGGCATCATGTGGCAATAGAGATCAATATGCGTGCTGACCAGCCCCACACAGTTGGGACCGGCCAGCGCCAGTCCAGCCCGGCGCGCCATTTCGCTGATCTCGGATTCCAGTTCCGCCCCCCGCCCTCCGACCTCTGAGAAGCCGGAGGTGATCACGATGGCCGCCCTCACGCCTTTCTGAATACAGTCCTGCAGGACCTGTTTCACGCCGGCAGTAGGCACCGTGACGACGGCCAGATCGACCTCACCCGGTATGTCCGCCACTGATGAAAAGGCTTCCAACCCCAGCACGCTGCTCTCACGCGGATTGACAGGATAAATCCGACCTTTAAAACCATTGTGAACAATGTTGAAGAGCACGCGGTAACCGAACTTGTCCGGGCTGGCCGAGGCCCCGGCTACAGCAACAGAACGGGGATAAAGCAGATTTTTAATATTATCGGGCTGCATGGCATTACTCCTGCAAACGGAACGTGTTCGAGCGCAGCCGGCAATCTACGAGCCTGAATCTTTCCTCAGGATGTACTCCCGGACCACCTTGAGCGAGGCCTCCACAGCTTCCGGCTCGATATACTTGCTGAAATCGTTATGTGTGTGATACACCCAGTTCTGGTCGTAATCCTTGACCATAAAGCTCATAGCGCATAAATTAGTAGCCTCGATGCCGACCTCGCCGAAGGCCGCGGCATCGGTGCTGCCGCCGCCGGGCGACATGCGCGAGATGAAGGCTTTGTAGCCTTTCTCCCCGGCGATATCCACGCACTGCTGCGCCATCTCTTTCGACAGTGGGACTGTCGAATTCAGGTCGGCGTCGAAGAAGTTGAGACTGTTGAGCTTGTATATCGTATCCATGTTGAGCGCGTAGGTCTTTGTTTTCTTGAGCTCCTCCAGATGGCGTTTGATCCAGGCGCGCGCGCCGCGCAATCCGCACTCTTCGGCATCGAAGGATAGTATGATCAGCCGGGTGTGCTTGAGCGGATTGTTTCCCGCTCTCTTGTCATCGCCGAAAAGCCGGCCGATGCCGGCGGCAATGGCTACGGCTATCATGTTGTCGCCCGCTCCCGGCGCCACCTGGCCGGTGGTGAAAAACAGGAAGGGAATCTCGAATATGCCCAGTATGAGCAGCACCAGCGCCACCCACTGAGGGAGAATAATGCCGAAACAAAGTAGCACGCCGGCTGCCAGCGTCACCAGCAGGCCGACGAACAGCAGCAAGACCCCGCCCGCCAGCAGCGGTGAATAGAGCTTGGGCAGGCGATCCAGTATCTGGAAAACGTATGCGGCATCGTGATGGGCCGAGACGATGACCTGCTGCCTGACCTCGCCCGACGGCTCGATCGAGCCGTAGACGTTATAGCCTTTAGCTTTGGGGAACAACGGGTCCAGCAGGTGCCAGTACCTGACAAACTGCCCGTAGAAGACGAAGATGCCCAGCGCCAGGCCGGCAAAGGAAATCCAGACCAGGGAGGGGACGAAATACCACAGCAGCATGCAGGCGAAATAAAGCACGACCATGCCGGGTATATACTTGAGAAAACTGAGCGGGTGCGTGGTGATCTCCTCGATTTTAACCGAGCCGGGATCGCAGACTTTCTCGAACTCCCTGGCTATCCTGCGTCCGGCCTTATGGCAGGACTCGGTGCCGGTCAGGCGATTAGGATATCCCTCCACCACCTCGTCGGTGAAGGTAAAGGCATCCTTTACCTGCTGCGGACCTATCTCCGGCAGTTTATTGGTATCACCCATATTTCAACCTCCCTGTTTATTAAAAGCAGTTCAGAATCCAACCCAGGTGGTTATCTTGTCCACCGGCTCGCGCGGTGTGACCATGTCATTGACGGGAAAACCTGGATCGGCATAGCCGATAGTAATGCCGGCTACCAGCCTCTTGCTGTCGGGTATCTTGGCGAATTTCCGCCAGACCTGATCGTATAAAATACCCTGGTCGGCGATACAGGTCGCCAGGCCGTACTTCATGGCGGCCAATGCAATTGTCTGGCAGACCCCGCCGATCCCCAGCATATCCAGGTGATAATGCATCTCCTTATCGGCGCATATCACGATCTGGCAGGGGGATTCGAAGAATCGGATTCCGCGCAGCATCCATTTATGCCGTGCCTCCTTGTCCTCGCGCTTGATGCCGACGATCTTGAATATCTCGATAGCCAGGTCAACCTGGCGCTGGCGGTATATACCCTCGTATGGGTTGCGCAGCATATCGTTGGTGGGAATGGTATGCTCGTTGAACAGCCTGCCGCACTCCTCGCGAATCTCATCCAGCACCTTGCCGGTAGCTACCATGAACTCCCAGGGTTGTGTGTTCATGCCGGATGGCGTGCGAACGGCGGCCTCCAGCACCTTGTGTAGGATCTCTTTGGGCACCGGGTCCTTCTTAAATCCGCGTATGCTCCTGCGATTGTTGATGGCATCGATAACGTCCAAAGCATGCCTCCTTCCGATTGACAGTCCGGTTATTCTACTATGTTTGCAGAGTAAAATTCCAAAAAAGCGGGAAATAATGAACTCAAAATGTTAATATACCGTGAAATGAAAGTCATCGGTGTTGTGGGCGACATAGGCTCGGGCAAGGACGAGGTGCTCAAGCACCTGCGCAACAGGTACGGCGTGCCATATATCTCCACCGGCGATATAGTCCGGCAGATGGCACAACAAGAGGGAGTGGTGGGCACCAGGGAAAACCTCGCAGCCATTTCCAGGCGCTGCTTTACCGAGATGGGAAGAGGTTGTTTCGTGCGCATGGTGGGGCAGGAGATACAAAAACGGGGCTGGAAGGTGGCGGGCATCAGCGGCGTGAGGTCGCCGGAGGACGTGGCCGTCATGAAGGAAATGTTCGGCGACGGTTTTATATTGGTCAGGGTGGATATCAAGGATCCTGCTATACGCTTTGAGCGCGTCAGGTTGCGCGGCGAAAGTCGTGATCCGCTGACACTGGAGGCCTTCCAGGAGCAGGACAGGAATGAGGAGAATGAGTTCCAGATCAGCAGGGCGGAGGCCCTGGCGGATTATTGCCTGGACAATTCAGGCACGCTGGAGGAACTCCGGCGGCAGATCGATGATCTTGTCTTCTCAAAAAGGCTGCCCGTGGAATAAAATCCAGGTTGTTTTTCCCCCTGAAAGAAATAATTTGCTATGCTATATAAATTATACACGCCTGCCCTGAAGGCCGGCCTATCCCCGGCACAACACAGCGAAGTATATTAACTGGAAGGTGCGACCCTATGAGTAGAATTGGAAGCCTGATGGCCCTGATTATTGCAGCCTCCCTGGTACTTACGTCCTGCGGCGATCCCAGCGCTGAATATCTCAGGCAGGGAGATACATACTACGACCGCGGCCAGTTCGTGGAAGCCATCGCCGAATATACCAGGGCCATCGAAAGCAATCCCAATCTGGTAGCAGCCTATACGCACCGCGGCGCTGTATACAACGCCAGGGCGGAATGGGACCTGGCTATCGCCGACCTCAGCAAAGCCATACAGCTCGATCCCAGCCGGGCGGACAACTACCAGAACCGCGCTTTCGCCTACCTGGCCAAAGAGAAATACGAGCAGGCCATCGCCGACCTGGATAAGACTGTTTCGCTCGATCCCAAGGCCGTCATGGCCTTCACCAACCTGAGCTGGCTGTATGTGCAGAACCACCAGTGGGATAAGGCTATAGAGTCTGCCGGCAAGGCTATTGAGCTTAATCCCAAGTTGTACGACGCTTATTTCAACCGCGGAGCAGCCTACTATGCCAGAGGCGATATGATGAATGCCCTTTCCGATATGGATGCCGCCCTGGCTATCAACCACAACCTGGCGCCCGCCTATAATTACCGCGGCAAAGTGAACGTAAATAACGCCGATTTCACGCAGGCCATAACCGATTTCAACAGGGCCATCGGGCTGGACCCCGATATGGCCGACGCCTACAAGATGCGCGGGCTTGTCTATGTAGTACTTCAACAGCCGCAGAATGCTATGGCGGATTTGAACAAGGCCGTGGAGCTGGACGACAGCGATCCGATGGCCTACTTGTACCGGGGCCATCTGAATAACGCCAATGAGGATTACGATAAGGCCCTGGATGACCTGAACCGCGCCCTGGTGCTGGCATCGAGTTCGAAGACGCCGTTGGTAACGGGGGACCCGTTCCACGTAGATATCTCCAGCATGTACCTGGAAAGAGCGATATCCAAACGTGGAAAGCAATTACTTAACGATGCGGTGGAGGACGCTCAGAAAGCAGTTGAGCTCGACCCTGAATCAGCCCTTAAACATGCGACCCTGGGCGAAATACTTGTTACAAATGCCGACATAGAAAACGGGCTTGCGTCCATAAACAAAGCGATTGAAATCGATCCCACCATCCCCGAGAACTATATCAACCGCGCCGCAGCTTATGACATACTGGCCCAGCAGACTAAAAATCCTGGTTACTATACCCTGCTGGCAGCAGATCTGGAGAAGGTAATAGAGCTTTCCAAAGACCCGCTACAGGTCGAAGATGCCCGGGCCAGCATCAGATATATGCAGGGCAAGGGGTATATTCCGTAGGGGTGTTACGTAGGGGCGTTGCTTTAGCTGCGCCCAATTCGGGCGGGTTTAAAAACCCGCCCCTACATTGTCTCTTTGAAAAAGCCCGCGACCTTCTCCGCCATCAATCCCTCATAGCCTCCCCAGAAATGGTCGGGCCCTTTGATAATCTCGCACTTTTTAGGCTCCGCCGCCTCTTTTCCATACGCTTCGACATCACCGCACGGCACCATGTCATCCAGGCTGCCGCCCAGCATAAGCTTGGGCTTCAGGCAGCCTTTGAACAACGAGACAGGTGGGCTCTCGAAGTAGGGGGACACCAGCGCTATGGACTTCACCCGGGCATCGCGGCAGCCGACCGGGAAAGCCACTCCTGCGCCGAATGAGTAACCGGCCAGGCCCATCCTGTCTCCACTCACTCCCTTCGCCGATCCCAACCAGTCCAGCGCGGCCCCGACATCCTGCTGTTCCGCGACGCCGCCCCCATAGCTGCCCTGGCTCCCGCCCACCCCTCTGAAATTAAACAGCAGCGCAGCGATTCCTGTTTTCATCAGGGCATCGGCGATGGCATAGGTGACGTTGTTATGCATCGTCCCGCCATAAAGCGGATGAGGATGGCAGACAACGACCGCCGGCGCCGAACCACCGGCCTCGACGCTGTAAAAAAGCCCCTCCAATTTGATACCGCCGCAGGGGAAGACGATTTGTTGCGGCCTCATTCCTTCTTCTCCATTCTCGATCCCCACCATATCTTGAGCCGGGCCAGAATAGTCTTCTCGAATCCCTGCTCTGAAGGGAAATAAAACCGCTTTCCCTTCATGGAGTCCGGCAGGTTCTGCTGCTCTACAAAATGCCCCTCATATTCATGAGCATACTTGTAACCCTTGCCGTAACCCAGGTCCTTCATCAGGCCGGTGGGGGCGTTGCGCAGGTGCAGCGGCACGGGATCATTGCGCGTTGTCTCCACGTCCTTCTGCACCCGTCCATATGCCGTGTAAAGCGAATTGCTTTTAGGCGCGGTGGCCAGGTATACCACGGCCTGGGCCAGCGCCAGGTTGCCTTCGGGCAAACCGATGAAGTGCACGGCCTGCTGGGCGGCAACGCAGACCACCAACGCCTGGGGATCGGCCATGCCCACATCCTCTGAGGCGAAGCGTATAAGCCGCCGTACGATATAAAGCGGGTCCTCCCCCGCCTCCAGCATGCGTCCCAGCCAGTATAAAGCCGCGTCGGGATCCGATCCGCGCAACGTCTTATGCAGGGCGGATATGAGGTCGTAGTGCTGCTCCCCCGCCTTGTCATAGAGCAGGGCACGCTTCTGCAGGGACTCCTCGATATCTTTCAGCTCCACACTACGCTGCCCGTCCGCGCCGGGTTTGACCGCCTGTCCGGCCATCTCAAGGGCGTTGAGGGCCACTCGCGCATCGCCGTTAGCCATGGTGACCAGCGTGCTGCGGGCGTCATCGGCAAGCTTTATCTTGAGCCCGGCCAGCCCGTTCTCGGCGTCCGCAAGCGCCCTTTCCACGATGGCGCCTATCTCCTCATCGGACAACGCGTTGAGCGTATAAACACGGCAGCGAGAGAGCAGCGCCGATATGACTTCGAACGACGGGTTCTCGGTGGTGGCGCCGATAAAGGTCACCTCGCCGTTCTCCACGTAGGGCAGGACGGCGTCCTGCTGGCCCTTGTTAAAGCGGTGTATCTCATCGATAAAGAGTATCGTGCGCTGTCCCGTCTGTTTGCGCCTGCGCCTTGCCTCGTCGATGACCCTCCTGAGGTCGGCCACACCCGCGGTCACGGCGCTCATAGGAACGAAAAATGAGCTGGATACATTGGCGATTACCTGAGCCAGCGTGGTCTTGCCGCTGCCGGGCGGGCCCCATAGTATGATGGAAGGCAGCTGGTCCGACTCTATGGCCCGGCGTAATACCTTCCCTTCGCCGATGATGTGCTGCTGCCCCACGTACTCGGCGAAATTGCGGGGTCGCATACGCGCAGCCAGCGGCATGGAATCGTTGGAAAGGGGACCCGGCGCTGACCCGGCGCCTTTATCACCCTTCAGGCCGGGCGAGCCGAGGTCGAAGAGGGTCATGGCTCCTGCGTCTCTTTCTTCTTGAGCTCCTCGACCTGTGCCGAGGCCCTCTCGTAATAGTCCTTGACTTTATCAAGGTACGTGATGCGCGAGGCTACCAGCGTCACCGCCGCGTGGTCCTTCACGCCATAAAAGTCTCCTCCCCGCACCTCACCATTATTGGTTAGCTCACGCATGCGGTTGCCCACTGACCGCGTCATATTGATATTGGCGTTTTTACCGGGCACACACAGCAGATACAATGCCTTGCGGGCGTCCTCCAGCCTGCACTGTATGGAGAAGTGGCTGAGGGCGGAGCTCAGAGCCTCCATGGCCTTGATGGTCTCCTCGCCCTTGCTCTCGAAGTGGTCTCCCCGCCTGAAAAGCGCCAGCCCCGCGGGCGATATCTGCGCCCGGCCGTAACCGATGGCGCTCCAGCCATTGAGCGATTGGATGATGTCGCCAATGCCGATGTTGCTGGTGCCCAGGAATTTGGGATCGACCTTCTCGCTGGCGCGCAGTAAATCGAAAAAGGGAGATACAATCTCCCTGTTGAGAGCATCGTTGCCCGCGGCCGACTTCACGCTGGCCTCGGACATCACCTTTTCGTTGTCAAAAAGGAAAACCGCGTCGGATGCTTTATCGATGGACTTGAGACAGAGCGCCGTATTGTATACGCTGGAAGGCACGTTGCCTTCGGCGGTCGACGGCAACACGATCAATGCATAGACGGGTTTATTGACATAGCGCTCCTTCAGCTTCCTGGCCAGAATCGATATGCCGCCTGAGCCCACGCAGCCCGCGCTGGCGGCCACCAGCATGAAGGCATCCGTCTCGAAAAACTCTCCTGCGCGCATGGTGGCTATAATGCGGTCGCCGTTGGCGCGCATCAACTCCGCCCCCACCTCGGTTTCCCTGCCCGGAGCGGTTATGGCAGGCACCTGAATGGTGAGCAGTTTATCACCCACCTTGCGCAGGGCCGCCAATCCGGCCACATCGTCATTAATGGCGTATGACCTCACTATCACATCCACGCCGGTCTCCGCCCTGGCACGCTGGCCCAGCCTGACGAATTCCGCGGCTATATTGCAGCCGCAATCTCCGATACCTATTACTACCAGCTTCATACTTCTGATATATACCTTAACAGATAGCTGCGGGTATAGCAACCGCTTTTTACCTGTATCGCCTGACCTGGAAACGATAGAGTTTGATCGGCTCCGCCGGGGATATGCCGGCCTTCTGGCGGCAGATGTCTATCTGCATGTCCACGCTGTCCACACCCTCGAGGTCGGGCAGAAGCAGACCGCGGCGGCGTCCGGCCTCTACTATTACCCCGTACTTCTTCGCATCCAGCTGAGCCTTATCATCCACCGGCTGCGGAGACGTCAGCACATCGACACTGTACTCAACCTGGTCTAATTCGTCAGGCCTGACCGGACTAAAGCGAGGGTCCCCGGTTGCGGAAGAGATGGCGTTCTGAATTATCTCCTGCGCCACGCTGGGCTGGGTCGGCTCGAAGGTGCCGATGCAGCCGCGCAACTGGCCGCGCTTCTTAAGGGAGACGAAAACACCGGCACGCTCCTTCATTTCGGGAGCAAGCTCATCCGGCTCCACCATACGGCGGCCGTTGACGTAACCCTCCACTGCCTTTCTGGCCAGCTTTGCCAAAGGATGCATCTCTTGCTTCATTTTATACCTCTTACCTGCCGATTATTATTCCCGCGTATCCCACCACACTGCTATAGTCCCCCGAAGTATCGCCGCTGGTCTGGTATTTGACCAGCTCCGCCTTGTCTGCGCCCATCTCGAGCGCCGCCGCAATCAGGCTGATAACGGGGGCATAGCCGCACATGCTGATATCATATTGGCCGATGCGCCTGACCAGCTCATCGGCATCCAAACTCAGAATAGCTTCAATGGCCTTCTTATCCTTGGCCTTCGCGCTCTCATGCGGTTCATAGTGCGTCATATCGCTGCTGGCCACTATAACCGCCGCCTCCTTCCTGGATTTAAGCGTCGCGGCTATAGAGCGTCCTATCCCCTGGTAAACCTGAGGCGCAGCCTGAGCCAGCACGATGGGCACTATCTTCACATCCGGCTTGAAAAATTGTAGGAACGGCACCTGCACCTCCAGAGAATGCTCGTAGCGGTGAGCAAGGGTATCCTCCTCAAGTCCTTCCGAGGCGGCCAGTATGGCCTTTGCCAGCCCGGAGTCTATCGGGACCTCGCCCAGCGGCGTGCTCCATCTGCCACCCGTAGTTATGCTCAGCGGTTTCCCCATTCCCCGGTGGTTCGGACCGATGATAATAAATGTGTCCGTGAATTTTATTTGCGAAAATACCGCGCCCGCCACGGGGCCGGAGTATATAAAACCTGCGTGAGGCGATACGACACCGACGACATCCTTCCTCTCCATCCTGGGATCGGTCATCTCACTGATCATGTCCCGCAGTTCACCCGGCCGGCCCGGGTAGAATTGGCCGGCCACGGCAGCTTGCCTGGTCATTCTCTCACCCCCTTATACTGGTCCTGATATTGAGGTCAGCCCCGCAGACGGCGCAGCAGGATCCCTTGACCGCCTTTAAGCTGATGGAATAGCCTCTGCGCTCAATGGCCAACGCACCGCACTTGTAGCAGACCGTGTTCTCGTATGCATGGCCCGGCACATTACCCAGATAGACGAAGCGCAGGCCCGCCGCCCGCCCGATATCATGCGCTCTTTCCAGCGCCGCCAGCCCGGTCGGCTGAAGGTGCGACAGCCGGCGGTGGGGATGGAAACGCGTAACATGCCACGGCGTAAGCTCGCCCAGCGCCTCCCTGATCCAGCCTGCTATCGCCTTGAGCTGCTTATCATCGTCGTTCATGGACGGTATGACGTTGGTCACGACCTCCACGTGCATATTCCATTTATGCCTGGCCCTCTCGGCGACATCCAGTATTTTTCGCCAGTGCCTGACCTTCGCCAGGTCGCGATAGAGTTTGTCGGAGAAGCCCTTGATATCGATACGCCAGGCATCCAGATAGGGGCCGAGCATATCCAGGGCCTCCGGAGTCATATAGCCGTTGGTCACATACACTGTATAGAGGCCGCTTTGATGAGCCAGCCTGGCCGAATCCAGCGTGTATTCAAACCAGATGGTTGGCTCGTTATAGGTCCAGGCCAGACCGGCGCAGCCGTTTTTAACGGCGGTTTTTACGGCGTCCTGCGGGGATATCTCACGCAGATTGTACCTGGCAATACCGGGATCTTTGATGCAGGCGATCTCCCAGTTCTGGCAATGGATGCAGTGGAAATTGCAGCCGATCGTGCCGAAGGAAAGCACGGAACTGCCGGGGAAAAAATGAAAGAGGGGCTTTTTCTCGATAGGATCGGCGGCCAGCGAGGATACCATGCCGTAATTCAGCGGCTGCAGAGACCCTCTTTCGTTTCGCCTTACTCCGCACACGCCCGGCTTGCCGGGGTTGATAAGGCAACGCCACAGGCAAACGTTGCAGCGCACCCGCCGGTCGTCCAGCTTATCGTAGAGCAGGGCCTCCGCCATGACTCATCCTCAGGCTAATTATAGCACGTGAGTAATGCCGCGGCGGGTGATATTAATATAGTGGTGGGCCGGAGCTCCGGCCCGCCACTTAAATTGACAGTTATCCGGTATAAAACATCAGGCGGTCGCTGCAGGCGCAGCAGACTTGCCCTTTCCCAGTTGTACGAAGCTGAAGATTATCAGCATTATGCCGAAAAGCACCAGGTAGAAAGCGATAACCCACATCAGCGCCAGTGCGCCGGCCACCGGGTTAGAAAGCAGGATGCAGCCTATGATGATGGAGAGTATGCCCCCGGTTAAAATCCATCCCTTGCCGGGCAGGGTCTTCCATTGAGCGATAGCGTAAATGATCTCAAATATACCGGTTATCAGAGCCCAGAACGCGATAAAATAGAGCAGGAATATCGCCGTCATGCCCGGCCATACAAACACTATTATCCCGGCCAGGATGCCGGCTATGCCCTCGGCAAAAATCCACCACCTGTGATTGGTTTGGGGATGGGTGAAAAAGAAGACCAGGGCGAAGATGCCGTCGACCAGAAAATAGGCGCCCACAAAAGCCACCAGCAGCAAGATAGAGAAAATGGCGGGCATTACCAGCAGGATGATGCCCAGCGCCAGCGCCAGCAGTCCCCGTATGAGGTTGAGCCACCAGTATTTAGCCATCATTTCCATGACACTACCTCCTTTACATTACAGGCTAAATCTACCATAGCTATATATATTGCGCAATAGCCGTTTCGTACTTCCAGCCCCCACACAGAACGCATTATGCCTTAATCTCTTTGAACGCGCACAATACTTTGACACCCAATTCGGGCTTCTGTTAAAATTCGACACCGGGTGGACTCAGGGATTGACCCCACACGGCAGACAGCCGGCCCGGGCATTCACTTCAAGCAAGCAAATCCGCCGCAGCATGCGGACTTGCCGCCGGGCCGTTAAATAACTTAAAGGAGGCCCCCATGAAAATCACTCTCAGCGTAATCAAGGCGGACATCGGGGGATGGGTGGGGCACTGCAGTATGCATCCGGATCTTATGGCCGAGGGCGAGGCGTGCATGGCCAAAGCTAAAAAATCAGGCCTCCTCATCGACTACTATGTCACCCGTTGCGGCGATGACCTGCAGTTCATCATGACGCATAATAAGGGCGTAGACAATCGCAAGATACACGAAATGTCGTGGAACGCCTTCCAGCGGTGCACCGCCGTTGCCAAGAAATTAAAGCTTCACGGCGCAGGACAGGACCTGCTGTCCGATGCCTTCTCGGGCAATGTCAAAGGACAGGGCCCCGGCGTGGCGGAGATGGAGATAAACGAGCGCGAGGCTGAGCCGATCATCGTCTTCATGGCGGACAAGACCGCCTCCGGCGCCTGGAACCTGCCCCTCTACGAGATTTTTTGCAATCCGTTCAACACCATCGGCCTGGTCATCTCGGCCAATATGCATGGCGGCTTCAAGTTCGAGGTCCATGACGTCAAGGAAAGCAAGCGCATCATGTTCAATTGCCCCGAGGAGATCTACGACATGCTGGTCTTCATCGGCGCGCCGTCACGCTACACGGTTAAGTCGGTTTTCTCCCGCGAGACCGGTGATATAGCGGCTACCTCTTCCACACAGAAACTGTCGCTCATCGCCGGGCGCTATGTCGGTAAGGACGATCCTGTCTGCATCGTACGGGCCCAGGGCATCTTCCCTGCCGTGGGCGAGGTGCTGGAACCCTTTGCCCGCCCGCACATTGTGGAGGGCTGGATGCGCGGCTCACATAACGGTCCGCTCACCCCTGTCAGCGTAAAAGAGTGTAATCCCACGCGTTTCGACGGCCCGCCGCGCGTCATCGGCGCCGGCTTCCAGCTTGCCGAAGGCAGGCTGGTTGGTCCGGTTGATATGTTCGATGATGTGGCTTTCAACAACGCCCGCCAGCAGGCTATGGACATGGCCGATATGCTCAGGAGGCATGGCCCATTCGAGCCTCACAGGCTGCCGCTGGACGAGATGGAATACACCACCATGCCCCAGGTCATGAAGAAGCTGGCCAAGCGATTCGAGAAATTATAGATCGGTATATGCCCAGGCTGCTGCTGGCCACAACCAATAAAGGCAAGGCTGCCGAATACCGGGACCTGCTCAAGGGCCTCGACTTCGATATAGTAACCCTCGACCAGGCCGGCATCAGCAAAGAAGCCGACGAAAGCTATAACACGTTCGAAGAGAACGCCCGCCACAAGGCCGAGTTTTATGCTGAATTGGGCGGGCTTCTCACTTTAGCCGACGATTCCGGGCTGGAGGTGGACGCCCTGGGCGGTGAGCCCGGCGTACGCTCGTCCCGCTATGCCGGCGACAACGCCACCGATGCAGACAGGGTGGATTTCCTGCTCAGCAAACTCGAGGGCGTCCCACAACCAAAGCGTACGGCCAGGTTCCGCTGTGTTATTGCCGTGGCCCATCCGAGCGGCGCTGTTGAAACGGTCGAGGGTACCTGCGAGGGATATATAGCCATGAAGCCCAGGGGCAGCAACGGCTTCGGATATGATCCGGTCTTTTTCCTGCCGGAGTATGGCAGGACCATCGCGGAGCTTTCGCCGGAGATCAAGAACCGGATCAGCCACCGCGGAAGGGCGGCAGCGCTGGCACGCGGCATCCTGATAAAGATTGCGGCAGCCTGATACCCCAGGCCTGCAGCCGGGTAGAGAGAAAGCCGCCGGCTAACCTGGCAAATCCGCACAGATTGATCTCAAACAACAAATAGAGCTACAATCTTTATTGCAAATAATTCGCATTAGCATTAAAATGTCAGCAGTGAAACTGGATAAAAAGATATTAAAGAAACCGGGCAGCAGGCTCACCAGCCAGCGCAGGCTGATATTCGATATCATAAGCAGAGGCGGGAGCCACCTGGCCGCCGCCGAGATATACGCCCGAGCCTGGCGCAGAATGCCGGGCATCAGCCTGTCAACCGTCTACCGGGCTATCGGCAAATTCAAGGAGTTGGGCCTAGTCGAAGAATGTCATCTCTGCCAGGAGCACCATCACTACGAGCCTCTGCAGAACGGCGGACACTTCCACCTGGTGTGCCTGAGCTGCGGCGCTGTTATAGAGTTCGAATATCCCCTTGTCAAACGCATACGCAAAGAAGTGGCCAAGGCCCGGCGCTTCGACATCGTCAACGCCGAGGTGAACCTGAGCGGCTACTGCCCCAGGTGCCGGAGTTAAGTATGGAGAACGCGGTAATCTCGCTCTCAAACATGCGGGACGGCCAGCAGGCGGTGGTGTCTGCGGTGGAGGGCGGACGGGGGCTGGTGGAGAAGCTGACAGCCATGGGCATACGTCCGGGCAAGCGCATAACCCGCTTCTGCTCGATGTATCTGCGCGGACCGATCACCATCCGCGTCGATAACGTGCAGCTCTCACTGGGCCGCGGCATCGCAGATAAGATTTTCGTGATTCCGGACGGGCTCGTTGATGAAGATACTTCTTGCAGGTAATCCGGGCGCGGGTAAAAGCGTCCTTTTTTCACGCCTGACAGGCTCACTGGTGACCTCCGATAACTTCCCTGGCACTGCTATAGGGTTTTCCTCCGGACATATGCGCGTGGCCGATCAGAACGCCGAGGTCATAGATACACCCGGCGTTTACTCTCTGGAAAGCTCCGGCCAGGCCGGCGAAGTGGCCAGAAAAATGCTGAGGGACGGGGACATCATTATCAATGTGGTGAACGCCACCAACCTGGAACGCGACCTGTACCTGACCCTCGAGCTCCTCGAGGAAAGAATCCCCATTATTGTCGCCCTCAACGTGTGGGACGATGCCCGGCATATCGGCATCGAGATTAATGTTGCTGAACTTGAACAGATGCTGGGTGTGCCTGTGATCCCCACTGTGGCCACCACTGGTGAAGGTATCAAGTACCTGGTGGAGAGCATTCCGCGGGCGGTGATGCGGGCCAATCCCGCCGCCACCAGGGAGGAGCGCTGGGCCCGCATCGGTGAGATTATCGGACAGGTCCAGAAGGTCACCCACCGCCACCACACGTTTGGAGAAACGCTGGCCGACGCCACGGTCAGGCCGCTGCCGGGGACTATCATCGCGTTACTTGTCGCTATGGCTGTTTTCGCTTTCGTAGTCTATGGCGGCGAGGCAATGTTCAAGTTTATTGCCGACCCCATTTTCAACGTATTCTGGCTGCCTGTGGTGTCGGTTATAAGCAGCCTGACGGCCGGCGTGCCGCTTCTGCATGATATCCTGATAGGCCGGCTTTTCGACGGGCAGATCGATTTCATAGAATCCTGGGGGCTGCTGACCACGGCGCTGTATGTGCCATTCGCTCTGGTATTGCCCTATATCATTACCTTCTATTTCGCAATGGGACTGCTGGAGGATACCGGCTACCTGCCCCGCCTGGCTGTGATGATCGACACTCTCATGCACCGCTTCGGCATGCACGGTTACGCCATCATACCCACCATACTGGGATTCGGATGTAACGTGCCGGCCATGCTGGCCACGCGCGTGCTGGAAAGCCGCAAGGAGCGGTTCATCGCCATGACGCTGATCGCGATTGCCGTGCCATGCGCCTCGCTGCAGGCCCTGATATTGGGACTGGTGGGACAGCACGGTTTTCAGTACGTTGCCATCATTTACGCCACACTCCTGGCCGTCTGGATCATTATCGGTATCATACTTAACCGGGCGGTTAAAGGTTTTACACCCGAGCTCCTCATCGAGATACATCCTTACCGCCTGATGCCCTGGAAAATGATGATGGAGAAGCTCTGGATCAGGGTGCGCGGCTTTATCGTGGAGGCCGTCCCGATCATGATCATAGCCGTCCCCGTAATCAACGTACTCTACCTGATCGGCGTCTTCCAGGCCATCACCGATTTCACGGCTCCCGTGGTAAGCGGATTGCTGGGACTGCCCAAGGAAGCTGTAGCTGCCATTTTCGTGGCCTTCTTCCGCATGGACGCGGCGATGGCGCTGCTTGCGCCCCTCGAGCTATCCGCCAAACAGCTCATCGTCAGCAGCGTTGTGCTTGTTATGTTCTTCCCCTGTATAGCTACCTTCACGATCATGTTGAGGGAGATGGGATGGAAGAGCCTGCTCATAGCCCTGGGAATAATGCTTCTCTCCGGCCTCACAGTCGGCGCGCTTCTCAACCTGCTCCCCATATGAAAAGGCCGGCAGTTTCCCCTTCCCTGCCTGCGAAATGATATCCTATATAGTCGAATAAATAGCGCCAGTACAAAGGAGTGTCTCCATGTCAGATAAATACCAGGTTCTCTTTCAACCCATCAAGATCGGTAAGCTGGAGATCAAGAACCGGCTGTCCGTACCGCCTATGGCGACGGGCTTCGCAGCCGATGGAGGCGGGGTTTCCGACAGGCTGATCAAATACCACGAGGCGCGCGCCAGGGGCGGCTTCGGACTGATTATAATCGAGGTGACCGCTGTGGATGGTGAAAGGGGGTTGGGCAGCGGACACCAGCTTTGCCTGCATGACGACAACCTGATAACCGGTTTCAAGAAGCTGGCCGACGCAGTACATAAATATGGCGCCCGGATCGCGGTCCAGCTTTATCACCCGGGCCGCTGCACCTTCCCGTTCTTTATCAATAACAGGCAGCCCATAGCTCCCTCGCCTATACCCGATCCCATCGTAAGACAGGTGCCGCAGATGCTCACCATCTCCGAGATAAATGACCTGGTGGAGAAATATGCGCAGGCCGCCCGGCGGGCGCAGGAGGCGGGCTGCGACGCCGCCGAGATCCACGGGGCCCACGGTTACCTTATCGCCCAGTTTATGTCGGCCTATGCCAACAAGCGTACGGATGGATACGGAGGCGGGCCCGACGGATTCCTGCGCTTTCCGCTCGAGATCGTCAAGCGGGCCCGAGAATTGGTCGGTCCGGACTTTCCCCTGCTCTTCCGCATCAGCGGCGAAGAGGCTGTGCAGATGGGGCGCACCGTCCCTGAGAGCATCGAGATGATGAAGAAACTGGTCTCAGCCGGCATCGACGCCGCCGATGTTTCCATAGGCGTATACGAATCCGGCCACCTGACAAGTGCGCCCCCGGATATGCCCCAGGGATTCAACTCGCAGACATCACTTCAGTTCAAGCAAGCCCTTGATGTACCCGTGCTGGTAACCGGCCGCATCAACGATCCCGCTGTCGCCCGGGAGATCCTCGCCTCCGGCAAGGCAGATATCGTGCATATCGGCAGGCAGTCGCTGACCGATCCGGATTGGCCTGCCAGGGTTCGCGATGACAGGGAGCAGGATATCGTTAAATGCCTGTCCTGCAATGAGGGCTGCATAGAAGGGCTTGCCATCTGGCTAAGGCCTTCTATAACCTGTATACAGAATCCGGCAGTCGGCAGAGAGGAGCAATACTCTCAGCCTGAGACATCTTCCCCTAAAAAAGTGCTGATAGCAGGGGCCGGGCCGGGCGGCCTTGAAGCAGCCAGAGTTGCAGCTCTGCGCGGGCACAAAGTGACTCTATACGAAAAGGAGGGCTACCTGGGTGGCCAGGTCAAGCTCGCCGCAATACCGCCCTCAAAGTCCCTCTACCAGGAAGTGGCGCATTCCCGTATCAAGGCCATCCGTGAGATGGGAGTACACATACAGTGCGGGCAGGCGCTGACGGCCGACATGGTCAGGGAGATTAAGCCGGATGTACTGATCATAGCCACAGGGTCGGAGTCCGCCATTCCCAATATACCGGGCATCAACAGCAAGAGGGTGATGAGCGCACGCAGGGCACTGACCTCGGAAGAGGTCGGAATCTGTGTACTGGTAATCGGAGGCGGACTGGTCGGCTGCGAGACAGCCGATTACCTGGCGGGAAAGGACGTGTCCGTAACCGTTGTCGAAATGCTCAAACATACAGCCCGTGATATAGGACCGGCCGCACGCTTTTTCCTGCGCCGGCGGCTCCAGGAAAA
Source organism: Dehalococcoidia bacterium (assembly GCA_041653995.1). NCBI lineage: Bacteria > Bacillati > Chloroflexota > Dehalococcoidia > Dehalococcoidia bacterium. Next base: position 458,970 of record JBAZEK010000002.1, on the reverse strand, counting down.
GCAGGTGCTGATACTCACACAGTCCGCCGTGAAATCCATCGATGACGATTTCGCCGTTGTAGATACGCCTGGAGGGGAGCAGAGGCTCGGCCCCTTCGACACCATCGTCATGGCAACCGGAGCGGTGCCGGCTGACTCACTCGGAGACCAGGTCAAAGACATCGTGCCCGAAGTGTATGTGATAGGAGACGCCTGCAAGCCGGGCAAGATACTGGCCGCCGTGGAACAGGGGGCTGATATTGCCCTGAAGCTATGATATTGCACTTCGGGCTGAAAGTGCTAAAATTATCGACCGTACATGTGAAAAAGGAACTTAGTTATATGGATTTTTCGGACAAACCCAAGAGAATACAGGATGAGTCAGGAAGGTGGTTCATGGTCGTCAGCCAGGTAGAAGGCGGATACCTCGCCCGGGACACCGTGACCAGCGACCTGGTATATATGAGACATTGCGAAATCGCCTGCCGGGAAGAGGGCAGCGCCGGCGAATAACCTTCATATTCCTCTCACTGTCATAATAGAAATGCACGGCTTTTTAGACTGCCTGTCAGATTTGACACCGCGCCTTCAGGCTGATATATTTACACGGTTATCGTTTTTCACAGGGAATAGATAAAATGAGCAATTCTTATGCAATCGTTGAGAGCGGCGGCAAACAGTTCAGGGTCAGGGCCGGACAGGTCATTAACACCGAGCTTCTTCACGTCGAGTCAGGCAAAGATGTGGAGCTTAGTCGGGTACTGATGATAGCCGACGGCGATGAAGTCGTAATAGGCACCCCCGAGGTCCAGGGCGCAAAAGTGATCGCCAGATGCCTTGAGGAAGGCAAAGCCCGCAAGATCATTGTATTCCGCTACAAGAACAAAGTACGTGAGCGCCGCAAGACCGGACACCGCCAGCCTTACACCAGGCTGTTGATCACGGAGATCGTTAAGCCGGGCGGCAAATCACCGAAAAAAGCCACCAGAGCAAAGGCAGTCAGCGGAGGTGACAACTAATGGCTCACAAGAAAGGCGGCGGCAGCACGCGCTGCGGCCGTGACAGCAAATCCAAGCGCCTGGGAGTCAAACGCTACGGCGGGCAGGCGGTGCACAGCGGCACTATTATCGTCAGGCAGCGCGGCACCAGGATTCATCCCGGCACTAATGTTGGCTGCGGCAGGGACTACACTCTCTTTGCCACGGTCGATGGCATAGTTAAATTCGAGCACCATACCAAGAACAAGAAAAGGGTCAGTGTTTACCCGGGACAGCAATAATGAAAGAGAAAATCCATCCCAAGTATTTCCCCGATGCCACGGTGACCTGCTCGTGCGGCAACAGCTTCACCACAGGGTCCACCAGGCAGACGCTCAGGGTTGAGCTGTGCAATAAATGCCATCCTTTCTTCACGGGCGAGCAGAAGATCATCGATACAGCGGGCCGCGTGGAGCGCTTCAATAAGAAATACAAGAGGGAGAAAAAGGCCTGATAATCGCAATCTGACCTTTAAAGGGGCGGTTACCAAGGCCGCCCCTTTTTTTTAGCCTGATGAAGAAAGAGAAGCCCTTTTACTACGGCGGCCAGGCTGTGATGGGAGGCGTGATGATTCGCGGCCGCAACAACACCTCCATCGCAGTTCGCAGGATGGACGGAGGCATCGAGGTCAGCACCCGGCCGCTGGCCACGCTGTACAAAGGCAAATGGCGCGAGGTCCCGCTGGTCCGGGGAGTGATAGCCCTGATAGAAACGGTGGTGCTGGGCACAGGTGCCCTGATGTACTCAGCGCAGGTATCAACGGAGACTGAGCAGGAGAAGATAACACCGGGCATGATCTGGGGCAGCGTGATCATGGGCGTTGTTCTTGCAGTGGCGCTCTTCTTTGTCCTGCCTCTGCTGGCAGCCAGGCTGCTGGACCCCTTCATAAGCTCGGCGTTTCTCAGCAACGTTATCGAAGGTGTGATCCGCATTATCCTCTTTATCGTCTATCTCGCTGTCATAGGACGTATGAAGGACATCCGCGAGATTTTCGCCTACCACGGCGCCGAACACATGTCCGTCAACGCCTACGAGGCAGGAGCGCCGCTTGAAGTGGCCGCCGTGATGAAGTATTCCACCGCTCATACGCGCTGCGGCACCAGCTTCCTGCTGGTAGTCCTGGTTCTGGCCATCGCCGTCTTCGCCCTGCTGGGCCGTCCTCCCATCTGGATCAGCATTGCCTCACGCATCCTGCTACTGCCCGTCATAGCAGCCCTCAGCTACGAGCTGATCAAACTGGAAGCCCGATACAACAACAATCGCTTCGTCCACTGGCTGCTACTGCCCGGGCTCTGGCTGCAGGCCATGACCACGCGCCGGCCGACGGACAGCCAGTTAGAAGTGGCCATAACGGCCATGGAAAAAGCTCTCGAGACCGATCGCCTGACCGCCGTTCCCGACACAGTCCGCTGACACAGCCGGGCACATGGTGGAAGTTGTTGCGGATATGCTCTCCCCTTAGTTTGACCCCTTTTTCGAGCAGATGTTAGAATACCCAACGGCCTAGATTATTAATCCCTTATAAATTCAGGAGGTTTTACCTATGGCAAACAGTTATCAACCCCTTATCGGAAAGGTAGCTCTGGTGACCGGCGCCGGGGGAGGCATCGGTAAAGCAGTGGTTCTCAAGCTCGCTGAAGCAGGTGCGGATATTCTAATGTGCGACAAAAAGACCGACAGCCTGCAGGGACTGGCGGATGAGGTAAAGAAAACTGGCAGGAAAGCCGTCTGGACCGGCACCGACATGGGCGTGATAGAAGATGTCAATAAGCTTATCGACAAGGCCAAAACCGATTTCGGAGGGGTGGATATACTGGTCAATTGCGCGGCGGTAAGCCCCTTTTTCGGCCCCGTGCTGCAGGCCGACGAGAGACTGTGGGATAAGATCATGTCGGTCAACCTCAAGGGCCCCTTCTTCCTTTCTCTCGGCATAGCCAAATTGATGATCGAAAACAAAAAGCCCGGCAATATTATCAACATCGCATCTGCCGGCGGTATGCGTCCCGATCCCATGCTCGCCGTCTATGCTATCAGCAAGGCGGGTATGATCCACATGACCAGGATGCTGGCCACCGAGCTCGGCCCCTACAGCATCCGCTGCAATTCCATCTCTCCTTCATTTATACGTACCCGCTTCTCGCAGCCTATCTGGGGCGTCCCTGAAATACTTGATATAGCTGTCAAGCAGATACCCCTGGGACGCATCGGCGAGCCCGATGAGGTAGCCAAGGTAGTTGTTTTCCTGGCCTCGGACGATTCGAGCTATGTGAACTGTGAAAACATCGTGGTGACCGGAGGTATGTTCGCCGGATAATTTGATCCATCCTGGGTAATACGCCTGCTCTCTGATCCGGCTACGTTGAATACGAAGCCGAAATATGCTATATTGGCTTAATTCAAAGGTTGAGGAGGTAAGCCGTGTCCAATAAAGACATCTATGAAGCGAGGCCGTGGCTGAAGTTCTATGCGAAAGGTGTCCCGGCCGACGTAGTCATCCCTGAGAAATCGGTAGTCCAGACCATAGATGAAACGACCGAGAAATTCAAAGACAAGACGGCTGTCATATTCTACGGCCAGAAAATAAGCTACCGGGAGCTGCGGGACCAGATCGACAGGTTCGCTACAGCACTCTGCGACCTGGGGGTCAAGAAGGGCGACAAGGTGGCTCTGCTTCTCCTCAACTCACCGCAATTTATAATAGCCTACTTCGGTGCGCTCAAGGCCGGGGCAATTGTTACTGCCATCAGCCCTGTATACGTAAGTCCCGAGATCAAGCACCAGATACTTGACAGCGGCGCTACCACCATCGTCTGTCAGGATATTCTGTGGGAAAACGTGGAAAGGGCCGGGGTCAAGCTGGACCGGGTTATACTGACCAATATCGCCGAATACCTGCCGGCATTGAAGAAGTTCCTGGGCAAAAGCATGCTGCGCGCCGTATACCAGAAGATGTCGGCCCCGCCTCCGGAGATATTCAAACGGGAGGGGTTCTACCAGTTACAGGAACTGCTTAAAAAGTACCCACCCAAGCCTCCCAAGATCGAGTTTGACATCCATGAGGACCTTGTCTCCCTGCCCTACACCGGCGGCACCACAGGCCTGCCCAAGGCCGCCATGATTACACACTTCGACCTGGTCGCAGCACAGCACATCGCGCAGATATTCTGGGGAGATATAGTTCAGCAGGGTAAGGAGGTGGTCATCGGTTACCTGCCCTTCTATCATATCTATGGCCAGTCGGTGGTTATGTCAGGTTCCATGACGCAGGGCTATACACTTGTGATATTCACGACACCTGACCTCGATGATATCCTCAACGCCATCGAAAGCTACGGGGCAACTATTTTCTACAGCGTCCCGGCGCTGTTTGAAGTGCTGCGCGATTACCACAGGACGGATCGCGTCAACTGGAAAAAGCTGAAGGTCCTTGTATCGGGCGCCGACGCGCTGCTGGAAGATACGGCCAGGGGATGGGAGAAACGCACCGGCGTTAAAATACACGAAGGCTGGGGCATGACCGAGACCACCTCGGTGGGCATAGTCAGCCCCTACGGCAGGCCCAAGATCGGCTCATTCGGGGTTCCGATGTCAGGCTGTGTGGCCGGCATCCTGGATCCCGCTAAAAATGAATTCCTGCCTTTGGGTGAAACAGGCGAGCTCGCCTTTAAAGGCCCGCAGATAGCCAAGGGCTACTGGAACAAGCCCGAGGATACCAAATTGATGTTTGTGCAGATAGATGGGGAGACCTGGGTTAGGACAGGCGACCTCGCCAGGATGGACGAGGAGGGATATTTCTATTTCTACGACAGAAAGAGGGACATGATCAAATATAAAGGTCTGGCCGTCTTCGCCCGCGAGGTGGAGGAGGTACTGACAGGTCATCCGCAGGTTAAAGAGGCTGGCGTGATCGGTGTAGCCGATCCCGACGTGGGAGAGAAGGTTAAGGCTATTGTGGTACTTGAGACGGAGGCCAGGGGAAAGGTGACTGAACAGGACATCCTCGTATATACCATGGAACGGCTGGCCCACTATAAGTGTCCAAAGATCGTTGAATTCAGGGGCGAGGTTCCCAAGACCGACGTCGGCAAGGTATCAAGGCGCGAACTCAGAGAGGAGGATCTCTAAAATGTCAGCCTTTTTCGAAGTGGAGAATGTAACCAAGCACTTCGGCGGCCTCGTTGCCGTGAACAACGTGAGTTTCCAGGTGGCGCAGGATGAGATCGTCGGCCTGATAGGCCCCAACGGCGCCGGCAAGACAACCCTTATACGCTGCCTGCTGGGAATTCTCAAGCCGGACTCCGGCACGATCCGATTCAAGGGTGAGGATATAACCAAGCGCCGCCCCTGGGAGATCGTTCAGCGCGGAATGGTAGGCACATTTCAGGTGGTCAAGCCCTTCCGTCACCTGCCAATCATAGCCAATGTCATGGTCGGCTGCCTCTGCCCCAGGATCAGCAAACGCGGCGAATGGGTCAAAAGGGCCGAGATTAAAGCTCGTGACGCCCTGGAATTCGTGGGCATTGCCGATCTTGCACTCGAGCCCGCCTCCATATTATCGCACGGCGACCTCAAGCGTCTGGAAGTGGCCAGGGCCATCGCTACCGAGCCGGAACTGATGCTGCTGGATGAGCCCTTCGGAGGCCTGAACCCGGCGGAAACCGAGCTGGTGGCCCGTTCCATTAAGCGGCTGCACAAGGGCGGGCGTTTCGGACGGCTGCACAGCGAGGGCCCGGCCATGCTCATCATAGAACACAAACTCAGCGAGCTGATGAAAATCGTGGATAGGGTGATAGTGCTGAACTTCGGCGAGGTGCTTGCGCAGGGTACGCCCGAGGAGATATCCAAGGACAAGGGGGTCATCGAAGCGTATACAGGCAAGGAGGTGCTCATTGCTTGAGGTAAACAATGTAACCGTGCGCTACGACACGGCCATGGTGCTGGATGACGCCAGCGTCCACGTCAAAGAGGGTGAACTGGTCGGGCTGGTCGGCCCCAATGGGGCCGGTAAAACAACCCTGTTGCGGGCCATAGTCGGATTGATCAACTGGGAAAAGGAAGTGCTTAAAGGGACCCGGGATGAAGATATCACCTTTACCGGCACTGTGGAATTCGATGGCAAGCGCATCGAAAAACTGCAGGCTTCGGAGATCGCCAAACTGGGCCTGCTGCTTTGCCCTGAGCGCGGCCGGCCGTTCGTGGAAATGAGCGTCGAGGATAACCTGCTGGCCGGCGCTTATCTGTGCAAGAACAAGAAAGACGTAAGCGCCAGCCTTACCAAAGTTTACTCGCTTTTTCCCAGGCTCAAGGAGAGGCAGAAACAGATATCCGGCACGTTATCGGGCGGGGAACGCCAGATGCTGGCTATCGGCAGGTCGCTCATGCGCCAGCCCAAGTTCATGCTGGTGGATGAGCCTTCCAGCGGCCTTGCTCCCAAGCTGAAAGAGGACCTTTTCAAGCGGGTCGAGGAGATTTACCACGACCTTGGTGTAACTATCCTTCTCGCCGAGCAAGACGTGAGCTTTACCTTCGCGTTATCGGTCAGGAACTACGTCATGTCGAGGGGACATATCATAGCTGAGGGAACAGCTAAAGAACTGCTTAAAGACGAGACCGTCAGAAAGACCTACCTTGGTCTGTAAATATTCCGCCTATAACACCTAGTGGAGCTCAGCCCCACAAGCCCTGCAATCGCGCCGCCATGATGCATTGGAAAGCTTGCATCGCGGGCATTCGCGCTCAAGTTTATCCCGGACCCATACCGCAAATCCCTCGGGCATAAAGAGCAAGATAATTATCACCAGGAAAGAGAAGATCAGGAAACGCAGGTCGGAGAACATGATATCGGAGCCCGGCCAGACAGGTACACCGAACTGGCGCAGCAGCTCCATCAGGGGAAACAGTATATAAACCCCCACCACGGCCCCGTAAATACTGACTATGCCCCCGAAGACCGTCCATATAATGGCCTGGAATGAGAGCATGAGATCCAGCGTGGCTGGGCCTGCAATCCTGAGGAAATGTGCATATAACCCTCCGGCCAGACCGGCGAAGAAGCCGCCAATAATAAAGGCCAGCAATTTATAGCGAATTGTGTTGATTCCCGTGGCACGGGCGGCGATCTCATCCTCGCGGATGGCGTGCAGGATGATGCCAATCCTGACAAAACCGCTCTTGGCATCAACCAGCTTCCACATGATGAACACGGAGGCAATCATTGCGACCAGCGCTATATAATATTCGACCGTCCTGGAGCCGGCCAGGGCCGGCAGGCCGGATATGCCATGCTCGCCGCCGGTGAAATCAGGGAACGCCTTGATCACGCCCAGCAATATGAGGGGCATGGCCAGTGTGACCAGCGACAGATACGGGCCCCTCAACCTGAGGGCGGGAAGGCACATCAGTACGCCGGCCGCTGTAGCTGCTATCGCTCCTATAGGTATGGTCGCCCAGGGTTGTAGCCCCAGGTTCTTGCTCAGCAGCGCCGCCGTATACGCCGCAACACCGAAGAAAAATGCGTGGCCGAAATTGATCTGTCCGGTATAGCCGGAGATGAAATCCCAGCTTACTGCAAAAATTACGAAGATGTTGACGAGGATGAGTATAAATAATATGTACGATTCCTGGGTAAGAAGGGGGATAAAAAACAGCGTTATTAAAAAGATGAACGCTATTAATCTGCCGGGTATGGCGAATATATCGCCCTGTATATCCTTAAACAGCCTCCTTAACACCTATAGTCTCTCCTCTTCGAAGACTATACCGTAAAGTCCCTCGGGCCTGACCACCAGCAGTATCACCATGACCAGCAGGGCGATGGCCCCGCGCAGGAATGCGCCACCGGGCAGGTAGAAAACCACCGCCGCCTCAACCAGCCCTATGATAAAAGCGCCGATCACGCTGCCCTTAATGCTGCCCAAACCTCCCAGCACAACGATTGCCATGATCATAACCAGCGGGTTCATCCACATATATGGGTAAACGACCCACAACGGCGCCACCACGATGCCGGCGATAGCCGCCAATCCTGCAGCGACGCCCATCGCAATGAACAGTATGCGTGAAACGTTGATGCCCATCAGGTTGGCCACCTCGGTATCCTGGGCGGTAGCCCTGATGGCGATGCCCAGTTTTGTCCTGGTCAGCAGTAACCATATGGCTACCAGCACCACCGCAACAACAGCGATCGTCAACAGATGCTGATACGAGATCTTGACACCCAGCACTTCGATAAAACCCGGGATGAGCGTGGGCGCCTCCCTGAAATGTGCGCCGAAAGCCAGAACCATGCATTCCTGGAAGATGGTGGCAAGCGCAAGCGTAATCAGCATAACGGTCACTTCATGCTCCCGTATCCTGTCAATGAACAGCTTGTAGCTCACCAGCCCGATAACAACCGTGGCAACCAGCGATATAAGAATGGCTGTGAATACATCCAACCCCAGCCTGTAAGTTGTATAGAACATTCCGTAGGCGGCCAGCATGAGAAATGATGTATGTGCCAGGTTAACCATACGGGCTACTCCGAAGATGAGGGAGAAGCCGACTGCCAGCAGAGCATAAACCCCACCCGTTACCAGCGCCTGTATCACAAAGGCCTGAAACATCGCTTACCTAAACCATCCCATCAACTAAAATTTATTTATTATACAGTATTTTTTTCTTTATGCAACGCTATCATCGTATGCGCACAACTGTAGCCTGTTTAAAGTCGATACCCGGCAATGCAGTTAAAACGCTCGGGTTTATAGAGGCTGGCAGGCCGCAAATAAACAACGAGCCTGCCAGCCATAGCCTGTGAAAGCTTGTTACTGAGTTGCAGCCGGAGCCGCCGGTTGACTGAATTTCTGCACTACAGTCGGATTGATAACGTAGGGCTGGATTCCGGGATAATCCACTTTCTCCCATCCTCCGGACCCGACTCCGAGAGCCGGCCATACGCCAACCTGTTTGCCGTCAATCCATTCAATACCGATGCCGGTAACATAGCCCGGGCCGTAAACCAGGTCATGCGGCGCCTGGAATTTTTTCTCGTCGAAATCCATGCCGTAGTACATGACCCTGCCGGATGTGCCCTGGTAATCAGTCTTTTCGATTATGGGAACCAGCAGGTCTGCGTCAAGAGTCTGCCCCTTCTCGATGGCACCTTTCATGATATAGATGGCATCATAGGTTGCAGCGGTGTATGCGGGGGGTTGCCCGAATTTTTTCTCGAAATTCTCGAAGAACGGTTTGGTCTTATCCGTTATGGCAATACCGGGAGCATAGGTATTCAGCGTCATGACGTAGTTGCCCTTACCTCCCGTAGCCTCCCAGAACCCGAACTTCTGAGCTTCCACCACGATACCCACTATCGCAGCAGGTATCTGCATCTCGCCGGCCTGTTTGCTGAAGGTCACTCCCACCGGGCCTGAGAAGGTGGGGAATATAATGTGAGGATTGGTGGCTGCTATTGCCGTCAGCTCAGCGTTCACGTCAGTAGCGGTGTCGGACGGCCTCCACACGCCGGTTACTTCCATGCCCATCTTGGGTATGGTTGCTTCAGCGGTTTTCACCATGGCGTCCGCCCAGGTAAGTTTTTCTGCCACTATGGCGACCCTGAGCTTGTCGGTGATGTTCAACTGCTTCTTCAAGGCGCCTGCCACCATGCCGAGCATGAGGAAATCCGAATTGACCAGATAATACTCGTTGTAAGGTGTGCCCTTGAAGAAATACTTGTAACGGTCATAATTTTCCGCGACCTTCATCTGCAGGGACCTCGTGGCTGCGCCGCAGTTGATGAAGATCGTCTTGTAGTTCATGGCTACTTCCTGCATGGGGAAGACACCCTCTGTCCTGAAGCCGCCAACTACAAAATTGGGCTTGTCTACGGTCAACAGCCTCTCCATGGCCGAGGCGGCGTCCGTGGGGCTGAGGATCTCGTTCGAATCCGCCTTGATCAATTCTATCTGGTACATCTTCCCGTTTAAATTCACGCCGCCCGCAGCGTTGATCTCATCTCGGGCCATTTGCGCACCCATCCAGTGATGTTCCCCTTCAAGGAACTTCATGGGGCCGATTACACCCACCTTGATAACATCTTTTTGTTGCGGCGCGCAGGCAGGCAGCACAAGAGCAATAATAAGGATACTGACAAAAGAAATAAGGAAAAAGCGTTTCATCCACTAACCTCCTTTAAATAATTCCCTGATCCTTGAACCGGCGGAAATCTATAGTCCCCGCGGACTATATCTGGCTCGCAATAATTGCTACTATTTAAAAGCTGGCACCTCCTTCCCTTTTTTTCAGACTGCTGCAATACCCATAGCATCCACAAATAACCGGAAGAGCAATATTTGAATATGGTCCCGTTAAAGCTAAAACCCTGCATCCGACCACATCTATGCATTATACAATATACGTCAAGTTATTTACATGTCCGCATTCACAGATTAATGCCCGCATTTTAATATCCCCGGCGCTGCCGGGCGGGTTTTCGTTGACTCATACACCCTGATTGACATTCGCAGGCAGAGGCATTACCATCATTTACCGATATCCATCAAATGCAACAGGGGTACATGAATATGGCACTCTTCGGCACCAGCGGGATCAGGGGTGTGGTCAACCAGGACCTTACTCCCGAGTTATGCAAAAACGTGGGCAGCGCGCTGGGCACACTGCTTCCCGCCGGCGCAACGGTCTGTCTGGGTATGGATTCCCGCCTCAGTCGGGAGATGATCAGAGCGGCCGTAACAGAGGGTTTATTAGGCGCCGGCGTTAATGTGGCCCAGGCAGGTATCGTTCCTACACCGGCCCTGGCTTTGCTGACACGCGAAATGAATTTCAACGCGGGCGTCATGATCACGGCATCGCACAATCCACCCGAGTTCAACGGCATTAAGCTTTTCAACCATGACGCCATCGGATACGGGCGGTCCCAGGAGGAGGAGGTCGAGAAAATCTTCAACAGCGGCTCTTTCAGAACCGGTCGGGCCGGAGCTGTAACACACTTTCCCCACATGAAAGACCGGTATATTGAATTCATCAAAGCCCTTGTCAGCGGCTGGGACTTCAACCTTGATATGAAGCTGCTGATAGATCCCGGCAACGGCGCCGCAGCAGGGCTGGCTGGCGATATTTTTAAACAGCTGGGATTCACTGTATTCACAATTAACGATACGCCGGACGGCCGCTTTCCCGGACGCAGCCCGGAACCCAAAGAGGATACTCTGCAGGGATCTATCAAATTCCTGCGGCAGAAGGACGCCGATCTCGCCATTTGCTTTGACGGCGACGCTGACCGTGTAGTTTTCTGCGATCAGACGGGTTTTCTGGGCTTCAACGAGATGATTGCCTTTATTTCGAGGGCGGCCATCAAATCATCGGGTAAGCAATTAATCGCTACCACCGTAGAGAGCGGCATGCTGCTTGAACTGGCCATAAAAGACCTGGGGGGCAGGGTTATCAGGGGCAAGGTGGGCGATGTATTTGCAGCACATCTGGCCCAGGATAATAACGCCGCGCTCGGCGTGGAATCCGTAGGCGTCTATATACTGCCGCAGGCAGGCTATTATCCCGAAAGTATCTTTGCCGCCTTGACCCTGCTGCGTTCGATAAAACGCGCCAGCGACATCCGCTCTTTTCTGGCTACTCTGCCGCCGCTGTTTTTTCTCAAAGATAAAATATCCTGTGCAAATGAAAACAAGTCGAATGTCATGGCAAAGATCAGGCAGCAGTCGCATAAACTCCAAGCCGCTTCACTAAATGACCTGGACGGCCTGCGCTTTGAATTCGCAGAGGGCTGGTTACTGATACGTGCCAGCGGAACCGAGCCCGCCATACGCGTCCTGGCTGAAGCCAACAGCCAGCAACACGCGCGCAGTCTTCTCAATATGGGGCTTTCTGTGCTCAAAGATGCAGCCAGAGGATTAGCCTGATGAAAGTCGTCTTTCTCTGCGGGGGTGTGGGCAAAAGGATGTTCCCTATTACAGAGGATAAGTTCCTGCTCGATTTTATGGGGAAACCGTTACTGGAACACCAGGTGGAACTGGCCCGAAAAGCCGGGCTGAATAACTTCGTCATGGTGGGTAATCCGGATAATATGCAACATATAAAACAGATTGCCGGGTCCATAACCGGAGCTGAGTTCGAATTCGTAGTTCAGTCACAGCCGCTGGGCATCGCCGACGCCCTGAAGTCGGCAGCCAACATTCTGGACGGTGCGATTATTGTCGTCAATCCCAACGATGTTTTCGACGGCGCCGCTTACCACGCGCTTCTGGATGCCTACCGCAGCCGGAAGGCCACGTCCTATATCATCGGATACGAGGTAAGCCGGTATTTTCCGGGGGGTTACCTCGCTGTGAACGGGGATAGCGAGCTTACGCAGATAGTGGAAAAGCCCGAGCCGGGAACTGAGCCCGGTAACCTTGTAAATATTCTCCTGCACCTTCATACCGATATGCACAAGCTTTTTGAATATATAGACATCGTTAAAACCACGCGTGATGACGTCTACGAATGCGCTATGGACGGCATGGTCAGGCACGCCTATAAAATTAAAGTGGTCAGGTACAATGGTTTCTGGGCTCCCATCAAATACCCGTGGCATATCTTTGACATAGTCAGGTACTTCCTCGACTCGGCTGAACGACAGATCGATCCGTCGCTCTCTATATCGGATCGGGCAACTTTATCCGGCAAAGCAATAATAGGCAAAAACGTGCGTATACTTGAGAATGCTGTGGTGCGAGGACCGGTTTACATCGGCCCTAACACGATAATAGGCAACGGCGCGCTGGTCAGGGAGTACAGCCACATCGGCGCAAATTGTGTGGTCGGATTTTCTACTGAGATAAAAAACTCCTATACCGGCGATGACTGCTGGTTTCACTCATCGTATATAGGTGATTCCATTATCGGCAACCGCTGTTCATTCGGGGCGGGCAGCGTAACGGCCAATTTCCGCTTTGATCGGGCGGATATACCGGTCAAATACGGAGGTCAAAGAGTATCAACCGGCAGAGACCATTTCGGTGCTATCATCGGAGATGACTGCAAGACTGGTATTAATTCAGGCATCCTGCCCGGACGCAAGGTCGGTCCCAACTCCACCGTAGGATCGCATGTCTGTCTTGTCAGCGACCTTGAACCCGATATGACAGTGTTGAATCAATTCAGCCACCAGTATATCAAGAGACCTCCCGCGGCAAAGGATACACCCTCGAAACAGGATGGGGCCGGGGAGCAGGGCCTTTGACAGGCCTGTCAAAGAAACAAAGGCTGCCTCAGCATGTGGCCATTGTAATGGATGGAAATGGCAGGTGGGCCTCCCGTAGGCGCAAACCACGCCTGTACGGTCACAAGCAGGGTGCGCTTCATGCGCGCGATTTTGTGGAGATCTTCGCTGAATACGGGATCCCTTACCTGACTCTTTATGCTTTCTCGACCGAAAATTGGAGCAGACCCAAGGCAGAGGTTGACGGCATAATCAAACTCCTCTCCGAAAACCTCGACCGGGCGGTTAAGATAGCTCACGAGCAGAATATCCGCATCCGTCACCTTGGCAAAGAAGACCGGCTGCCGGAAGCAATTCGAAGAAAAGCCCGGGCCGCTATCGAAAAGACCAGCAATAACTCCGGCCTGACGGTTAATGTCGCCTTCAATTACGGGGGCAGGAGCGAAATAGTCAACGCTGCGCAGCAAATCATACGCAGCAGAATTAAATCCGATAGCCTGGATGAACATGTTTTCTCAAGATATCTGTACACGGCCGGAATACCCGACCCCGATCTTTTCATAAGGACCGGTGGAGAGATGCGCATAAGCAATTTTCTTATCTGGCAGTCGGCATACGCCGAACTCTATTTCACGCCGGTGCTCTGGCCCGACTTCGGCCGCGATGAGCTTGAGAAAGCGCTGACTGACTTCGGCAGACGTCAGCGCAGGTTCGGCGGATTAAAGTCGCAATAACCTCGATTATCAAGCCGGGCTGAGGGTGCATCCATCCGAACATATTTGGGTACAACCATGTATGACATAATTGTGATCGGCGCCGGCATAACCGGGAGCTATGCTGCTCAAGAGCTTGCCCGACTGGGACACTCAGTCGCAGTTCTGGAAAAACATCCGGAGCCGGGCCATAAAACAAGCTGTACCGGAATAATAAGCCGGGCCTGCCTCGATATGCTGCCCGGCTCACACAGCGTAATCCAGAATGAGGCGAGGTCGGCCAAAGTCTTTTCGCCGGCAGGCAACCATGTCAGAATTGAACGTGAGACCACTCAGGCTTACATCCTTGATCGTACGGCGCTCGACCGGCTCGTAGCGGAACAGGCCGGTAAAACCGGGGTTGATTATTTCTTTTCCTCGCTCGCCACCGGCCTGCAAAGCGACGATAGCGGCATTTATGTTAAAGCCACGCAGGGCTCAAGGCCGCTGGAATTGTCCGCCCGGGCTTGTGTGATTGCCTGCGGGCCGTCGCCGGATCTGATAGGGCAGATCGGCCTGGGACGGATTCGCGAGTATGCACACGGCGCTCAGACAGAGGTAACCTGTAAGAATATCGATGAGGTAGAGGTATACTCGGGCAGGCACATAGCGCCGGGATTCTTTGCCTGGCTGGTGCCGACACATGCCGGCAAAGCCAAAGCCGGCCTTTTAAGCAACAGAAATCCGGGACCTTCAATCGCCGCTTTCCTGAGATATCTTGAGGGGCGAGGGAAAATACTTCCCACCTCCCCTGATATTAGTTACGGCTCTATCCCTCTTAAGCCGCTGACAAAGACTTATACTGATCGTGTATTAGTGGTCGGCGATGCCGCTGGACAGACCAAGCCTACTACAGGCGGAGGAATCTATTTTGGACTTATCTGTGCAGGGATAGCCGTGCGAACACTCGATGAATCACTCAAGGCCGGGGACCTTTCAACCAAACGTCTTGCGCTTTACCAGAAACGCTGGCATAAAATCCTGAAGCATGAGCTTGACATAGATTACTGGGCGCACCGATTTTATCAAGGCCTGACAGATCGTCAGTCCGAACATATCTTCCAGGTCATCCTGCACCATGGTATACACGAGTCCCTGCTGACCTCCCCGGACATCACCTTTGACTGGCACAGCAAAGTAATTCTGGATGCCATCAGGCACCGTTCTCTGCAACGGTCGCTGGTAAAATTCAAGCTGTTCCCGCCACCCGCTTAACCGTTTAATCCGTCTTGACATCGACAGTCTGTTGCCGCCGGTCAATGCGCCGTACGCGGGCAGCGTTTGCATTTCCATTAGAGATGTGATACTATTTTAATGAATTCAATACTCGTCCAAAAAGTGGGTCCTTGTACCCACTTTTTTATTGAGAAAAAATGCATATTGAGGGAGTTTGGCAACGATGGTAAAGACCGAGTTTATGAATGCCCTCATGCAGCTTGCGGCAGAGAAAAATCTGCCCAAGGAGATAGTCCTTACTGCGCTGGAATCAGCCATGGTTTCAGCCTACCGCAAAGAATCATTCACGCACGGTGAGGATATAGCAGTTAAAATCCATCCTGTTTCAGGTGAAGTTAAGCTCACCATGAAAATGGTGGTCTCCGAAGCTCCCGAAGACGAGTACCGCGAGATCTCCCTCAAAGAGGCCAAAAAGAAAGACAAGACCCTCAAGGCCGGCGACACTATTGTCACTGAGCTGCCACCCCCCAATGCCGGCCGCATACCCGCACAGATCGCCAAGCAGGTGATTCTCCAGAAGCTTCATGATGCAGAGCGAGGGGCTATCTATGAAGAGTACGTGGGCAAGGAGGGCGAGATCGTTACCGGCACCGTGCAGCGCGTTACACCCGAGCATGTTGTCATTGATATCGGCAAGACAGAGGCAGTCATACCCCAGAACGAGAAGTCTCCAACCGAGCGTTACCGCCAGGGTCAGCGCCTCAAGCTTTACATTGTTGAGGTAGCGCGTACCACCAGGGGTCCGCAGGTGATTGCCTCCAGGGCGCATCGCAATCTGCTGAGGGATCTGCTTATACTTGAAATACCCGAAATCGCTGGAGGCACAGTAGAGATCAAAGGCGTAGCCAGAGAGGCCGGTTACCGCAGCAAAGTTGCCGTGTTCTCGCGCCAGAGCGGCATCGACCCGGTGGGCTGTTGCGTAGGACTGCGGGGAATACGGATTCAGAACATAGTCAATGAGCTGAACGGCGAGAAGATCGACGTGGTACAGTGGTCCGATGATCCCCGCATTTTTATAGGTAACGCCCTCAGTCCGGCTCAGGTTTTAAGCGTCACCCTTAACGCGACCGAGACCACGGCCCTGGTTAAGGTGCCGGATAAGCATCTCTCTCTGGCTATCGGCAAGGAGGGGCAGAATGTCCGCCTCGCTGCCAAACTGACAGGCTGGCGTATCGATATCAAGAGCGCCTCGGAGATGGAAGCCGAGAAGGCGGCACAAAAGGAGGATGTGACCGGGTCCGAGGTTATTGAACAGGCTGAAGGTATACTGGAAGCTGGAGTCCCTGTTCCTGAAGAAGAAACCGTGGAGGAACCTGCTACCGGAGAGGAAAAGGGACCTGAAGGTGAGGCCTCTGTTGCCGCAGCAGATGGCGAAGCGAAGCCCGAAGGCGTAGGCATCGAAATTTTAATGTCTGTTGACGCAGCTCTGCCGCAGCAGCCATCCAAGATCCGTTTCGCCGAGGAGATCATGGCCGGCAGAAATGGGAAATCACGGAAGAAAGAGGCGCCCAAGAAAGAAGAGGGAAAGGACGCGGGCGTCAAGACCAAGAAAACCAAAGCCAAGAAGAAAACGTATTACGAAGATGAAGACTTTGAGGGTTGAACATAAGCCGCAGCAACCTCGGATCAGGCATGTGCCGGAGCGCACCTGCATCGCTTGCCGGAGAAAGGCAGGAAAACGTGAGCTCGTCCGCCTGGTATGTTCAGGTGCAGCTATTGAGGCCGACCTGAAAGGGAAAAAGCCGGGACGCGGCGTCTACCTCTGCCCCTCGAGAGAATGCTGGGAAAAGGGATTTAAAAGCAATCGTGTTGAGCATGGATTGCGTACAAATTTATCTGAAGATAACCGGCTTCTGCTGCTGGAATACGGTAGAGGCCTGACAAAGAAGGAAAGTACTCAATGAAAAACAGGCAGGAACAAGCGCCGGGCGAGAACACGTCCGGTAAGTCGCAAATAGGATTACCCCCGGTAATAACGGTCAAACAGCTTGCCGATCAGATGGGCGTAAGCGGAATTGAGATAATCAAACAATTGATGCGCAGCGGCATAATGGCCAACATCAACCAGTCGCTGGACTACGAAGTCGCCTCAAAACTGGTAGCTGAATTCGGTTTCACTGCTAAGAAGCTGCTGGCCGGCGCCCAGGGCAGGCAGAAGGTGTCCCCGCTGAACGCCAAACTGCACTCTCGCCCGCCGGTTATCACCATCATGGGTCATGTCGATCACGGCAAAACAAGTCTATTGGATGCCATCCGTCAGACCAACGTGGCTGATGGAGAGGCAGGCGCCATCACCCAACATATAGGCGCTTACCAGGTCGAGATGAAAGGCCGCAAGATTACTTTCCTTGATACACCCGGCCATGAAGCGTTCACCGCTATGCGTGCCAGGGGCGCCAGGGCCACGGATATAGCTGTCCTGGTAGTAGCTGCAGACGATGGCGTTATGCCTCAGACTATCGAGGCGCTGGATCATGCGCGGGCGGCGGGCGTAAGTATAGTCGTAGCGCTCAATAAAATCGACAAGGCCAATGCCAATCCCGACCGCATCAAGCAGCAGCTTTCTGACCTCGGTGTGGTAATCGAGGAATGGGGCGGCGATGTAATCTGTGTTCCCGTTTCGGCCAAGAAGAAACAGGGCATCGACGACCTGCTGGAGAACCTTCTGCTGGTTGCCGATATCCTGGAGCTTAAGGCGGAGGTGGATTGTCCCGCTGAAGGCATAGTTATAGAGGCCAAGCTTGATAAAAATCGTGGTCCCTTAGCAACGCTACTGGTGCAAAAAGGCATCCTCAAAACGGGTGATAACCTTGTCATAGGCACCGTAGGCGGCAAGATCAAGGCCATGTTCGATGACGATGGAAAAAATATACGTAAAGCTGAGCCGGCAACTCCTGTGGAAATCCTGGGTATGAATTCTGTACCCGATGCGGGCCAGGTATTCCAGGTTGTGAGCGATGAAAAGGAAGCTAAAGCTCTGATCGAGAAAAACAGGAACGCCGGGCTGGCCACGACCACGTCCAGGGGCGTCAGCCTCACGGCGGTAGCCGCGCAGGCCAGCGCAGGCGAGATAAAGGAGCTGAATATCATCCTCAAGACCGACGTGCATGGCAGCATCGAGCCGATCAAGGATTCGCTGGAGCGCCTGAGCAATGACAAAACCAGGGTCAAGGTCATCCATACGGGCACCGGCGCCATTACAGAGAGCAATATACTGCTGGCGGCGGCCTCCCGGGCGGTTGTAATAGGATTCAACAGCAAGCTTGAAACCGGCGCCGTACGCATGGCTGAACAGGAGAAGATCAGCGTTCGCCAGTATAATGTGATCTACAAGCTTATTGAAGATGTGGAAAAGGCGCTTGAAGGACTGCTTGAACCGGAATACATTGATGTAGTGGCCGGCCAGGCGGAGGTCCGAGCCGTATTCGAGGCCGGCAAGAAAGGCCGGATTGCCGGCTCACAGATCAAAGAAGGCAAGGCAACCAGAGATTCACTGGTCAGGATCATACGCGGAGGTAAGGTGATAGCTGAATCCAAGGTAGCCGGCCTGCGACGCTTCAAGGACGATGTCAAAGAGGTTGCGACTGGGATGGAATGCGGTGTGAAACTTGAAAATTTCAATGATCTCGAGGTCGGCGATATCCTACAATTCGTCCGCCAGGAAAAGGTGGACTGATAACCATTTCAACGAATAATCACTGATCCTTTGCCCCAAATATTACCACGGAGAATGTCATGACCAGGCGCACAGAACGTCTAAATCATTTAATCCAGATCGAAATCAGCGATATGCTGCGCAAGCATATCAACGATCCCCGTCTCAATGGCTTGATCAGCGTAACTGAAGTCGAGATCTCCAACGATCTTAAAAATGCTCGTGTATCCATCAGCACCCTGGGAGACACACTGGACCGGAACGAGGTGTTGAAAGGCTTTAACTCGGCTGCCGGCTACATGAGGCGCGAGCTGGCCCACCGCCTGAATATCAGGGTCACTCCCGAACTCAGCTTTGAATTTGATGACTCCATCGAGCACGGCGTTAACCTTATCAGTTTGATCGATAGGGTAGCAGCGGAGGATAAAAAAAGTGGGGCGGATGGGCTTAAACGGTCTGCTAAACGTAAATAAGCCCCCCGGCTGCTCATCGTTCAGCATCGTGGCTGGAGTTCGCCGCCTGAGCGGTGAGAGACGAGTCGGTCATGCCGGTACGCTCGATCCAGCTGCCAGCGGCGTTCTCCCCATTTGCCTGGGGCAGGCCACCCGCGTTGCTGAATACCTCATGGAGTACCCCAAGGAATATCTGGCAGGGATCGAACTGGGCTTAAGCACTGATACATATGACGGCGAAGGCCGTATTATCGCTCGCGGCGTATTGCATAATATATCTCGCACAATGATAGAAGATGCGCTCCGCGCATTTATGGGAGATATAATACAGGTGCCGCCGGCCTTCAGCGCCGTTAAAATCAATGGCAGGAAGTCTTACGCACTGGCCAGAGCCGGCCGCGCGGTAACCCTTCAACCGCGCAGGGTCCACATCCATGATATCGAGATCATAGCTTTTGACCTGCCTTACCTGAAACTGAGAATATCCTGCTCAAAAGGTACGTATATACGATCGCTGGCCAATGACCTGGGCGTGAACCTCGGTTGCCACGCTTATCTTAAGGACCTGGAACGCACCTCGTACGGACCGTTTAAAATAGCGGGTGCCGTCACCCCCGGTCAATTACATGAAGCAGCTGAGGAGGGCCGCCTGGAGCAACTTCTTTTCCCGCTGGATTTTGCGCTGACCGGCGGCAGGGTGTATCTTGATGAGATACAGGCCGCCAGCGTAGCAAAAGGCCTCGATATCCCTCTCGATATATATGATCCATACTCAAAGAATTACTGCTCCGCTTATACTCAGGACGGTCGCCTGCTGGCCGTAATGAAATTCACGGCCGAAAATGGTCTGTGGCATCCCCAAAAGGTTTTCGACCTGTAAAACGGCAAAAGCTTTTTACCTTGCTATCTGTGTTTGCTTGACATACCTAACCTTATTGGATATATTAGCCTTAAGAGCTATAAAATAGCTTCAGGAGGTGCTCCATGACCCAGGCTTACTGCTTCAAGGATAGGAAAAAGGTAGAGATCAAGAATCCTGTGAATGTAAAACTGAAGAATGGAAGGCCGGCGACCAAAGGCGTTTGCCCGATCTGCGGGACCAAAGTATTTCGTATCGGCAAAAGCTAAGTCGCAAATTCCCCGGTTCTGTTCTCAGGACCGCCGCCTGATCCTTTGAAGAAGCTTCATCGGGTTGTGCTCCAGTATCTGATCGATCTCCCGGCTGTTGACACCAGCCTGGATCAGAGTTTCATTTGCCAGGGCAGTCGTCAGCAGATCGTCCTCACTATGGCTGTCCGAGTTCAACAACATCAATGCCCCAGCTGCACGGGCCATCTTAGCCACATGCGCATTGGTAACGCAGTGACCCCGTCTTGTAGTAATCTCAATAAAAACCTCGTTCTTTGCAGCGAGCTCTGCCACCTCGGAAGTCATATGGCCGGGGTGTGCCAGTATATCGACATATTTTGATTTCACAGCCGCAAGATTTGTCCCTTCCTCAACCGGCTCAACGGGTGATTCGCCGTGAACTACTACAAGCCTTGCTCCCAGTTCTTTGGCTCTCTTTGCCAGTCCGTCAATGGCCTCATGGGGCACATGCGTGAGTTCAACACCGGGCACAGCTACAATATCCCAGTGAGAGCCGGACAGTTCGCAGTCCCGGCTTACCTCTTTTATAATCCTTTCCAGTCCACCGGCTCCTATATGATCGGTTACTGCGATAGCCGAATATCCTCTCACCACGGCACGTCGGATTAACTCCAGTGTGGAAAGGGCGCCGTCGCTGTGAAAGGTGTGCGAGTGGAAGTCATATATCACGCTATAAGTTAGCATAAAAATCTCGTGTAATTCAAGAACAGTATAATAATCTGTTATAATAAAGCGGATTTTCAGCGGACATGTTTAAGAAAATACTGGTCCCGCTCGATGGTTCCACCGAGGCGGAGACCGTACTTCCATACGTCAGGGACATTGCCATCAGGTTTGACTCGGAGGTTGATATCCTGGGAGTCGGGCTCGGCAGTAAAAGGCGCAGAGTCAATCAGCTACTGGACAACTATGTACACCACGCAGTCGAGCATCTTCAGAAGAACGACATAACCTGCAGGGCTGTGCTGCTTTACAGCGACTCGCATCAAGAGCTGCTCAATTACACGGAGGTCACCGCCCTGGAGCACGAGATAAAAGCCAAGGGTCGGATGCTTTACGGTGGTCCGCCCGAGAGCATCCTCGCTTATTCACGCGATCACCACGTGAACCTCATCATTATGGCCACGCATGGGATCGGCGGCCTTCGCAGATGGTGGCTGGGCAGCGTATTTGAAAAGGTGGTCTCCCGGGCAACCGTGCCTGTACTGGGTATACACAGCAAACAGGTGAGGGAAATGGACAGGGACAGAAAGGCCACTTTCAAGCGTATCCTCGCACCCCTGGACGGATCTGAGACAGGCGGGGCGGCTATGCATGATGCCGAGGCCGTAGCTCTCAAGACCGGCGCTTCGATAGTGCTGGTCCATGTTCTGCCCGCGCCTCATGCCATCGAGGCACGCTGGCTGGGTCCCGAATTTAACGGATTCGTTAAAGCCATGCACGATGCAGGACAGAAATACCTCGATAAAGTCGACACACGGCTAAGAGACAGGGGCCTCGATGTAAAAGTCAGGATCGTATCGGGTGATCCCGCCGGCAAAATTATTGAAGTGGCCAGAGAAGAAAAGGCCGACCTCATCGCCATGTCCACACATGGCAGGAGCGGCATCGCGCGCTGGGTGCTGGGCAGCGTGGCAGACAAGATATTGCATGAGGCCAGAATCCCTATGTGGCTTGTGAGACCACGTCAGATCATCAAAGAGATGCTTAAAGATAGTGGCCAGGACGGCAAGTGAGCCTGCCGCCTGAGCCGGTAAGGAGTTAACCAGATGGGAAAAATAAACGTAGCCATTATTGGAGTCGGCAATTGTGCTTCCTCCTTCGTCCAGGGAGTGCATTATTACAAGAAAGCCAAGGACGATGAGTTCGTGCCGGGCCTTATGCATATCAACCTGGGAGGCTACCACATCAAGGATATCAACTTCGTGGCGGCTATAGACATCGATCGTAACAAGGTTGGCAAAGACCTTGCAGAGGCCATTTTCACCGCACCCAACAATACATATAAATTCTGTGATGTCCCCACTACCGGCGTAAAGGTGGTGCGGGGCATGACCCATGACGGACTGGGTAAATACCTCGGTAAAATCATTGAGAAGGCGCCGGGACCCACGGCCAATATCGTTAATATACTTAAAGAGGTCAAAGCGGATGTCGCAATCAACTACCTGCCGGTCGGCAGCGAAGAGGCGACAAAATGGTATGTCGAACAACTTCTCAACGCGGGTGTGGGACTGGTCAATTGCATCCCCGTCTTCATAGCGCGGGAGCCGTACTGGCACAACCGTTTCCATGAAGCCGGCCTGCCGGTTATCGGCGACGATATCAAGTCCCAGGTCGGCGCTACGATCGTTCACCGCGTACTTACACGTCTTTTTCGGGATCGCGGCGTCAAGTTGGAGCGCACCTACCAGCTCAATTTCGGAGGCAATACCGATTTCTATAACATGCTGGAGCGCGAGCGCCTTGAGTCCAAGAAAATATCCAAAACCAACGCCGTCACATCCCAGATAGACTATGAAATGAATCCCGATAATATACATGTCGGCCCCAGCGACTATGTGCCCTGGCTGCTGGACCGCAAGTTCTGCCATATCAGAATGGAGGGTCGCACCTTTGGCGATGTGCCTCTTAACCTTGAATGCAAGCTTGAGGTCTGGGACAGCCCCAACTCCGCGGGCGTGGTGATTGATGCCATCCGCTGCCTCAAGATTGCCAGGGACCGCGGTCTGGCCGGATCCATCGTAGCCCCCAGCTCCTATTTCATGAAATCACCGCCCATCCAGTATTCAGACGACGAAGCACGCAGGCGCGTTGAACAGTTTATAACAGGGCAAGAACAGCAGAAGCCCATTTGCCTGCCGGATTCAGCGTAGGGCCATCAGGCGCTGAAAAAGGGAAAGTAGAAGGGTTCTGTTATGGCAGTATGATGAAAATCGGGCTGGTTTCGCCATACGATTACTCTCATCCCGGCGGTGTCATCTACCACATATCGTACCTGGCTCACCATTTTCATATGATGGGCCATTCTGTTAAGATCATCGCCCCGGTGCGCAGGAAAAGCGTGCGCTATTTCGATGAAGAGGTTACCGCCGTCGGCCGTCCCATACCTATACCATACGGCGGCACCACGGCGCGCATTGCACTCTCCCCCTGGTTGCCATATCAGGTCCGGCGCGTACTGGACAGGGAAGAATTTCAGATTATTCACCTGCACGAACCTTTCATCCCTATGCTCTGTCTCAGCACTCTTATTGAATCAAAGTCGATAAACGTGGGCACTTTTCACGCATGCCACGAAAAATCGAGCATGTACTGGCTGAACCGCTCTACCATGCGTAAACTCGGCGCCAAGCTGCATGGAAAAATCACTGTCTCAAAGCCGGCTCGCGATTACATATCCAAATATCTAACGGCCGACTATCGCATCATACCCAACGGAGTGGATATCCATCTTTTCTACCCTGATGGACCGATCATGGACGAGTTTAAAGACGATCGGCTCAATATTCTTTTCGTGGGCAGGCTGGAAGAACGCAAGGGAGTGGGCGACTTGATCCGCGCCTGTTCCCTCGTGAAGAAGGATTTCCCCAATTTCCGGCTGATCATTGCAGGCCCTGGTCTCATGCTGCGCCTCCAGTATAAAACCATGGCAAAAATGCTTTTAAACGACCGCGCGGTATTCACGCACTACGTCACTTTCGATGACCTGCCGAAGTTATACCGCACAGCCGATATTTTCTGCGCCCCGGCCACCGGTGGCGAAAGCTTTGGCATGGTTCTGCTGGAGGCCATGGCAAGCGGTACACCCGTGGTGGCAACCGATATTCCGGGCTATGCCAGTGTGGTTACACACGGCCAGGAGGGTTTACTGGCCCGGCCACATAATCCGCGATCAGTGGCGGACTGTTTGTTAAAACTACTGAACGACAAGCAATTAAGACTATCGATGGCGGAGAGGGGAGTGGCCACGGCTAATAAATACTGCTGGGAAAACGTTAGCCGCCAGGTCGTCGATTACTACACCTCCATCTCCTCGAACTTAAAAGGATAAAGAAGTGTCAAGTTTCCAGGAATTACGCAGGAAAGCCGGCCGCTTAATCACCGATCCGCTGGTCCCTTTCATCAGCAAGCTGAGATTAACGCCCGATATTATGACCACTATCGGCCTGGTGATAAACCTGATAGCTGCAGTTGTTGTAGGATTCGGCCATCTCGTGGCAGGAGCCCTTATATTTTTACTGGCCGGGCTGTTCGATCTGCTGGACGGTGCGCTTGCCCGCTATATGCAGAAGACTTCCAGTTTCGGGGCGCTCTTCGACTCCACCGTCGACAGAATCACCGAAGGGGCGATGTTCTTAAGCTTTATCTTCATCACCGGTACCGGTGTTTGGCCTTTCAATGTCACATTACAGCTGGTGCTTATATTCCTGGCCATGATCGGATCATTTCTGACCAGTTATATCAGGGCCAGGGCCGAGGGACTTAATATCGATTGCACGGTCGGCTTGTTTACGCGTGTTGAGAGGGTTATAATATTAGCGCTCGGACTGCTCCTAAACCAGGTGTTCATAGCACTGGCCATAGTGGTAGTCCTTTCTTTTGTGACCGTCGGGCAGCGGTTTATACACGTCTGGCGGCAGGCAAAAAAATAAAAGGAGTACACATTAATAGGGCGGAGCTATGAGCGACCGGGTATTCGAGATGAGCCTCACTTCCCTGATTGTATTGGTGTTTGCATGGATCATTGCCGGCATCGGCCTGGCAGTAATAGGTATTCGCTGGATTAATGTGGATATGCCTTTGCTGGTATTTCTCACCTTACTCGCAGGCTTTGCCGTGCTGATTTTCGCAGGCGGCGTCCTTCTCCATGTCTGGGGCAAGAGTTATATGTCCCGGGGTTGATAATTAAGGTTTCCCTGAATTTGTGTGTTATTGAATCTGCAAGTACGTCTGTTTCAGGATTAATAAAATGTCTGTTGTAGCTGTTATTGGCGCCCAGTGGGGCGACGAAGGCAAAGGTAAAATTGTGGACCTTCTGGCCGAGAAGGCGGATGCCGTTATTCGTTTTTCCGGCGGCGATAACGCCGGCCATACAGTGATCAATCCGGGGGGCGAATTCAAACTGCATATCGTGCCATCAGGCATCTTTTATCAGCGCACGGCCTGCATCATAGGCAATGGCGTCGTCATCAATCCCAGGGTACTGCTGGAAGAGATCGACAGCCTTAAAGCCAGGGGGATCGATACCGGCAACCTGCATATCAGCGACCGCGCACATCTGATCATGCCCTGGCATATCCTGCTCGACAGGCTGGATGAGGAGAAACGAGGGGCTTCAGCTATAGGTACGACGGGAAAAGGCATCGGTCCTGCCTTCTCAGATAAAACCGCCCGTAAGGGTATACGAACCTGTGATATCATCGATGCCTCCATGTTCCGGTCAAGGCTGGCCAGCCTTCTTGAATCTAAAAATGAGCTGCTGACCAGGCTCTATAATGCTGAGGCTTTGGATTTCAACGAGGTCTTTAATGAGTATTCCACCTACGCTGAGCGACTGATACCCTATATCAAGGACACCACCGCCATGATCGGCGACCTCCTGGAGCGCGGCTGCAATATCGTGCTCGAAGGCGCACAGGGCACTATGCTGGATACCGATTTCGGCTCATATCCTTTTGTCACCTCGTCATCCCCGCTGGCCGCAGGCGCCTGCATGGGCTCAGGCATCAGCCCGCGCAGGATTGACCGCGTTGTCGGGATTTTTAAAGCCTATACTACCCGGGTGGGTGGCGGCCCTATGCCCACCGAGCTCAAAGATGAGGTCGGCGAGTATATCAGGCAACGTGCCCACGAGTATGGGACCACAACGGGAAGAGCGCGACGCTGCGGATGGTTTGATGCAGTGGTAGGACGCTACAGCACCAATCTCAACGGCTTTTCCAGCGGCATACTGACACGCCTGGACGTGCTTGATGAGATGGATACCGTGAAAATATGTGTGGGCTATAAAATCGGTGGTAAGACGGTAAACCATTTCCCGGCTGATGCGGCGGCGCTCGAAAGCTGCACTCCTGTATACGAAGAATTACCCGGCTGGAAGGTTGGTACCAGCAACGCCCGCAAGGCGAGGGAGCTGCCGCGTAACGCCCGCAGGTACGTCAGGCGCCTCGAGGAGCTCATCGGCTGCCGCTTCCACGTTATCTCCATTGGTCCCCGCCGCGAGCAGAGCATCGTTATTAAAAACGTAATCTGATGTGCTGTGATTAATAATAGTCAGCTGACATCTTATTGCGGCCTGTATTGCAAAGACTGTATTCCGTCAAAGGCAGCGCTTTATAACCTTGCAGCCCGTCTTGAAGCTATTCTGGCCGAGCTGAAGTTTGATAAATACGCCGCGTTAAAAGCCGGCCAGACCTACTGGTCGGAGTCCAATGCAGCATTCAAAGACTATCACCGCTTCATCGACGTTCTTCAGGCCATACGCGGACTGAAATGCAAGGCTATCTGCCGGGAGGGGGGCGGTTGGAAGGGAGAGCGTTGCATGATTAGGAATTGCGCAATCGAAAAGGGCCTCGCCGGATGCTGGGACTGCGCAGAATACAAAGCCTGCCGGCATCTGGAGCCCCTGCTCAAATTCCATCCCAATCTCGCTTACCACCTGGAACTGATCAGGCGTGAGGGGATCGATAAATGGGCTACCAAACGCAAAGGGCATTATCCCTGGTCCTGATTATCGGATTCCCAGCATGCCAGTGTGCCATGCCGGCCAGGCCCTGAGGTTTCTTCTTCAACCGGGCCTATTTGAGCGGCAGGTCTATTGTGTATCTCTTGAGCGTTTGCTCGATGGCGGCCCGTGTTTTCTCGTCCGGCACGACCAGCGGCAGGCGCGGTCTGCCGACCCTGAATCCCAGGTAGTTCAACGCATATTTTATTGGCATAGGGCTGCCTATCATGAACATGGTATTAACCAGCGGAATGAAGCTGCGGTGCAGCCTGGCCGATTCCTTAATTTTGCCGGCTAGGCAAAGGTCCATCATTTTTTTATACTGAACGCCCACCAGGTGCGTGATCACACCGATCACTCCATAGCCGCCCAAATTCAAAATAGGAAAGGTATCGGCGTCATTGCCGCTATATACCATGAAATCGCTGCTCACTCCATTGATGATGCGGGCGATCTGCCCGAAATCTGCGCTGGCCTCCTTGATACCCACGATATTATCTATCTTGCTCAGCTTGATGGTCGTATCGGCGGACAGGTTGGTGATAGTCCGGGAGGGCACATTGTATATAATACAGGGTAACCGGGTCGAGTCAGCGATGGCCTTGAAGTGCTGATAGAGCCCGTCCTGGTTCGGCTTATTGTAATAAGGAACTGTCAGCAGGCAGGCATCCACTCCCATTTTCTCTGCCTTATGAGTCAGCTCGATGCTCTCCTGTGTGTTGTAGTTGCCCGTGCCAGCCACGATCGTAGTCTTTTTGCCGGCAATCGTCCTTATCTCAGCAAACAGCCTGAGCTTTTCCTCGGCGGTGAGCGTAGGGCTTTCACCGGTAGTGCCGGACACTACCAGTCCATCGCTTCCGGATTCGAGCAGGGCCTTAGCCAGCTTTTTTGCCTGTATGTAATCAACCTGACCCTTAGCATTGAAGGGTGTTACCATGGCTGTCAGCAAACGTCCGAACTTCTTCATCTCGTCCTCCGCCGACTACTTATTATTGTTTTGACTCTTGACCCAACTGTTCCTGGCGGCCTCTTCCGCTATCTGGACAGCATTGAGGGCAGCGCCCTTGCGGATATTATCGGCCACTACCCACATCACCAGGCCGTTAAGATAGGAGGCGTCGGACCTAATTCTTCCCACATAAACGTCGTCAGTGCCGGCTGTCAGCCAGGGCTGCGGGTACAGGCTCACATTGGGATCGTCAAGCACTTTCACACCGGGCGCCTTGCTCAATATGGAACGCGCTTCCTCGGGCGACATATATTCGGTAAATTCCACCTGCAGGGCCTCACTGTGGCTGATGAAAACGGGCACGCGGACGCAGGTGGCTGATATGGCAATGCTCTCCGCATGCATTATCTTTCGTGTCTCCTCGACCATCTTCCATTCTTCCTTGGTATAGCCGTTCTCCAGGAATACATCGATCTCCGGCAGCAGATTGAAGGCTATCTGGTGTGAATAGACATGCGGAACTACATTGCCGCCATCCAGCACTACCTTGGCCTGCTTGGTCAATTCTTCCACAGCAGCGATACCCGTTCCTGAAACCGACTGGTAAGTCGCCACTGTGACACGCTTGATAGGATTGACTTTGTGCAAAGGGTTCAAAGCCACCACCATCTGAATGGTTGAGCAGTTCGGATTGGCTATGATGCCTCTGTGCTTCTTAATATCTTCCGCGTTGACCTCAGGCACTACCAGCGGCACGCGGGTATCCATGCGCCAGGCTGCGCTGTTATCGATGACCAGTGCTCCCGCCTTGGCTGCCATCGGGGCGAAGTGTTTGCTTATTTCGGATCCAGCTGAAAAAAGCGCGATATCGACGTTGTCGAAAGAGTCAGCGGCGGTTTCTTTGACCACCATCTCCTGGTGGCCGGCATAAACCTTCCTGCCGGCCGATCGGTCGGAGGCATAGAGCTGCAGCGAGGCCATCGGAAATTTACGCTGAAGCAGGACCTTGATGAACTCCTGCCCCACCATGCCGGTGGCTCCCACTATAGCTACATGATACCCGTTATTACTGTTGTTCATATCAGTCTCCCAAATTTAGCAGTACATCCAGGCCGTAAACCAGACCGTGACGCTTGATTACCTCCTTGATTGCAAGAATCACGCCCGGCATAAAACTTTCCCTGCTGATCGCATCATGTCTGATCGACAGCGTCTGTCCCAGCGCTCCGAATATGACCTCCTGACTGGCGACCAGACCGGGCAGCCTGACGCTGTGTATGGATATACCTTCAGACTGACCGCCCCTCGTGCCCTTCAGAGTTTCTTTCTCCGATACAAAGCTTACGAAAGGCTTACCATGCGCACCTATCATGGCCCTGGCTGTTGCCAGAGCGGTTCCTGAAGGCGCGTCAAGCTTTCTGTCGTGGTGAAGTTCGATAATCTCCGCGTTATCAAAATACCTTGATGCGATCCTGGCCAGATGTATCATTATCACAGCGCCGATGGCATAGTTGGCCGCTACCACAGCGCCTTTCTTATGAGCTTGCGCCAAACGATCGATCTCCTTCAGATCCGCTTCGCTTAAGCCGGTTGTGCCCATAACCAGGTTGGCGCCGTTCTTAAGCGCCAGCCTCGCTGCGCCCATGGCTGCCTCAGGCACGGTGAAATCCACTACCACCTGAGGGTGATACATCTCGATGAGCGATGTTAAATTTGTGTGCAGGGGCACCTTCTTCGATAACTTTGGCAGGATCAAATGGTCCCGGTCCGCCTTGATATCAGCGGCACAGGTCAACTCCAAGGCTGTCTCAGCGCTTACAGCGTCTATTACCTGCTGCCCCATCTTGCCTAAAGCCCCATTCACCGCTACTTTAATTTTAGACATCTCACTATCCTCTGCCTTTTAGGCCGCTCAGGCCACGGCCGGTATTGACTTAGCCAGGCCTGCGGGGATGGCTTCTCGGCTCATCCCTGCGCCCTCGCGGAGACATACCCGGTCTCGGCGATCCGCTGTGTGAACTGGGCGGTACCGGAGGCCCATTCTGCGATGCCGGCTTGTCAGCCGCAGCGCCGGCCTGATCGTTAAAAACTGCTTTACGCGAAAGATTTATGCGTCCCAGCCGATCGATCTCGGTCACCTTGACCATAATCTCGTCACCGATCTTAACAACGTCTTCTACACGTGCTACATGATGGTCAGCAAGCTCACTGATATGTACCAGCCCTTCCTTGCCCGGCAGTACCTCGACAAATGCGCCGAAATTCTGTATCCTGCTAACCTTGCCAGTGTAGATGGCCCCCACCTCTACGTCCTGCGTGAGGCCCTCTACTTTGCGAATAGCCGCCTGGGCCGATTCCTCACTGGCCGAGCCGATGACTACGGTGCCGTCATTCGACACCTCTATAGTGGTCTTGGTCTCTTCGATGATGGCCTTGATGTTCTTGCCACCCGGCCCTATCAGAGCCCCTATCTTGGACGGATCAATTGTTATCTTGTACATACGTGGCGCATACTTGCTCAGGTTAGGACGCACTTCAGGTATGGCCGCCTTTAAGACATCCAGGATCACCTGGTGCGCCTCCCTGGCCTGCAGCGTTGCCATGGCCAGCACCTCATGCGAAACGCCCTGCAGCTTGATATCAAGCTGGATAGCGGTGATGCCGTTGACGGTGCCGGCTACCTTATAGTCCATATCGCCGTAAAAATCTTCTATTCCCTCGATATCAGTGAGCACGATATAGTTGCCCGGGTTGTCCTTATCCGTTACAAGTCCCATGGCTATGCCCGCCACCGGGGCCTTAATGGGGACACCCGCATCCATTAACGATAAGGTCGAGGCACAGACGCTGCCCATAGACGTGCTGCCGTTGGAGCTGAGCACCTCGGACACCAGCCGGATAGTATAGGCGAAATCCTTCTCGTCAGGTATGACCGCGACCAGCGCCTTCTCCGCCAGTGCGCCATGCCCGATCTCCCGTCTCCCCGTAGAGCCCATCCTTTTGACCTCGCCGGTGGAATAGGGAGGGAAATTATAATGGTGCATAAAGCGCTTGCTATCCTCCAGGCCGAGATCGTCCACCGTTTTAGCCTGGCCCAGTGAGCCCAGCGTTGTGATGGTCAGCACCTGGGTCTGCCCGCGTGAGAACAGCCCCGATCCATGCGTGCGCGGCAGCAGTGCGACCTCGGCACTGAGGGGACGTACCTGCTTGATATCGCGCCCATCGACGTGCTTCTGTTCCCGCAGTATCTTGGCCCTGCAGGTCTTTTTCAACACTTCCTCGATGGCAGCTCCGATCTCATACTCTGCGTACGTTTCCTTCAATTTCTCGACGGCTTCCTTTTTAATAACATCGAATTCAGACTGCCGTTGATCCCTATTTGCGCTATTCAAAGCAGCTGACATCCTTTGGCCATAATCCGAGTTGATAGCGCTCAATAGGTCGGGATTGATGCTGAATCCCTCGATCTCCAGCTTGGGCTTGCCTATAGCTTTGCGTAGATCGTCCTGCAGGCGGATGAGCTTCTGGTTCTCCTCATGTGCAATCCTGAGCGCCTCGATATAAATGGCGGGATCGATTTCCCTGCAGCCTGCCTCCACCATTACGATGTTATCGCGGCTGCTGGCAACCACCAGGTCGAGCACGCTGTCGTTCATCTGTGGAAGAAGGGGATTGAGCACCATCTTCCCATCGATATAGCCGACCCTGGTTGCGCCAATGGGGCCGTAGAACGGTATATCTGAGATTGTCAGAGCGGCCGATGCGCCGATGACAGCCAGCACGTCAGGATCGTTCTCCTGATCGGTGGACAGCACGGTCACCACCACCTGGACATCGTTGGGGAGGCTCTTCAGGAAGAGCGGGCGTATCGAGCGGTCGCACAGGCGCGCAGCCAGAGTGGCCTGTTCGCCCGGCCGCCCCTCGCGCCGTAAAAAACTGCCCGGGATCTTGCCCACGGCATAGTGGCGTTCCTCGTAATCAACAGTGAGTCGGACGAAATCGCTGTTCTCTTTAGCTTCCTCACTGATACATGCTGTGACAAGGACGACCGTATCACCGTAATGAACTACAACAGCGCTGTCTGCCTGTTGAGCAAGCTTGCCGCTTTCGATGACAAGTTCCCTGTCCCCAATGTTACACTTAAAACTCTGGGACATTACAAAAACCCTCTATTCTATATTTATTTGCGTAATCCAAGCTTGCCGATGAGGGTCCTGTAGCGGTTGATGTCTTCCCTGCTCAGATAAGCCAACAGCCGCCTGCGCCTCCCGATAAGCCTGAGAAGAGACCGACGTGTATGCTGATCGTGAGAATGGTCTTTCAGATGCGTCGATAGCTGGTTGATCCTTTCGGTCAAGACCGCCACCTGCACATCGGAAGAGCCCGTATCTTTCTCGTTTATTGCATAGCTCTTCATTATTGCCTGTTTCTTTTCCTTGTCCAATGCCTTACTCCTGTAAAACTCTATAACGCAAAATTATAGCACAGCAGGACAACCATTGCATCACAGCCCGAGTGTACTTTAAGCGTCAATACGGTTTTAGCCGCCGCTGGGTTGGGGTATAATAACTGCACAATGACCTCCCAGGTTTTCTACCGCAAATGGCGTCCCCAGTCATTCAATGAAGTAGCCGGGCAGGAGCACGTTGTCCAGACCCTGCGCAATGCTATTAAGAGCAGCCGCATCGCCCATGCCTACCTGTTCTGCGGCCCGCGCGGCAGCGGCAAGACCAGCACCGCCCGCATTCTGGCCAAGGCGGTCAACTGCCGTGAACCCATCGACGGCGAACCCTGCAACTCCTGCGATTCCTGCCTGGCCATCAATAAGGGCAGCGCGCTGGATATCATCGAGATCGATGAGGCCAGCAACCGTGGCATTGACGATATGAACGACCTCAAGGAAAGGGTCAACTACTCTCCCAATATCCTGCGTTACAAGGTTTATATTATCGACGAGGTACACATGATAACCCGGGAAGGCGCCAATGCTTTCCTTAAGACTCTGGAGGAGCCGCCGCCACATGTCATTTTCATCCTTGCGACAACCGATCCGCATAAAATAATCTCCACAATCACTTCCCGCTGCCAGCGCTTTGATTTCCATCGTCTGTCCAGCATCGCCGTTATCTCACGCCTGACACATATCTGCGCAAAAGAGGGCATAGAGATAGAGCCCGAGGCGCTCAAACTGGTGGCCAAGGTAACTACGGGCAGCCTGCGGGATGCGACCAATCTGCTGGAGCAGCTCATCACCTATTACGGCAATAAAATCAGCCTGGCTCAGGCGCAGGCCATGCTGGGCATCAGCGGTGACCTGCGCATACGCGAACTGGCGCGTTGTATTATTGCCATGGACGTATCCGCGGGACTTAAGGTAATCAACGCCGTCGCCGGAGAGGGCCTGGACCTACGACAGTTTAACCGCGAGCTGGTGGATTACTTGCGTCAGCTTCTGCTGGCTAAATCAGGCTCTGCCGACATGATTGACGCCACATCTGATGACTTTGCCGAGATGCAGAAGATTGCCGGAGGAACAACACTCGATTACCTGCTTAATGCTATCAAGCTCTTCAGCAGCGTCGACCTGCGCATGGACACCTATTCTCCCCTGCCTCTCGAGCTTGCTCTCGTGGAAAGTGTCGTCTCGCAGCACGTAAGGGACAAATCCGCCAATACAAACCAGCCGTCCGGCAGGGAATGGCCGTCATCCCGTCCCGCCGCACCAACTCTAAGGATTAACCGCCCGCCCGAGCAGGCACGTCCGGCCAGCCTGGTGAGCAGGCCCCATAAAGTTGCTGAGTCACCGACGCCACCCTCCACTCCCCAGGCCCAGACATCTGATCCGGTCGACCAGCACCGCCTTTCGGAGCCCCTCAAGATGGATGACCCCAATGATTTAAGGTATTTACAGGAGCACTGGAAGGATTTCATTAATTCCATGCGCGGGGAAGGTTCGGGGGGCAACCTCGACGCCCGCCTGCGCCACGCCTGCGAGCCTGTGGAAATCAAGGGCGGCAATCTGGTTTTGGGTTTCTATCACGATTTCCATAAAAGCTATATAGATAATCGCAAATACCTGCATATCATCGAAAAGAAGCTCAAAGAGGTTTTCGGCCACACATATACAGTAACCTGCATCCTTATGCAACAGGGTGGAGCTAAATCCGATCTGAAGCCGGCCAGCAGTAACCACCTGGTGGAGGCGGCCCTGAGCATGGGAGCCAGGATCGTCGAAGATAACGCTGAAACGGAGGGGAAATGAGTCAATTTAACCTGCGGCAGATACAGGAATTGCAAGCCAAAATGCTCAAGGCCCAGGAGGAATTGGGCAGCACCAATTTGGAAGTTACAGCCGGTGGAGGCGCCATAAAAATTGTTATAAACGGACATCAGCAATTTCAGTCGATCACCATATCACCCGAGGTCGTCAATCCTGAAGATGTGGATTTTTTACAGGACCTGGTGCTGGCTGCCTGCAATGAAGCTGTGCAAAAATCGCAGGAATTAGCTACACAGAATATGAGCAAGCTGACAGGCGGGCTCAAGATTCCGGGGCTGATGTAGGAGCGATATTTGAATCCCGATTTCCTGCCCTCCGCCCGGCCCATATCAAGGCTTATTGAAGAGCTGAACAGGCTTCCGGGTATAGGACCAAAGAGCGCCCAGCGCCTGGCCTATCACCTGCTGCAGGCGCCGCCCGAAAGAACCCGCGACCTCGCTGAAGCCATAATTGCCGTAAAACAGAATCTCAGGCTGTGCTCTACCTGCCTCAATATAACGGATACCGATCCCTGTGGGATATGCGCGGACGGAACAAGAGACCTGACCAGGATCTGCGTGGTGGAGGAGCCGATTGATATCTTGCCGCTGGAGCGCACTAAAAAGTTCCGGGGCCTCTACCACGTATTGCACGGTGTGATATCACCCGGCGACGGCATCAAGCCCGAGGACCTGCATATACGAGAACTGCTGGACCGCCTGAATTCCAGCAGTATAATCGAGGTTATACTGGCCACCAATCCAAACGCAGAGGGAGAGGCCACTTCGATGTACATTCAGCGGCTGGTCTCCCCCCTGGGCATCAGGGTCACCCGGCTGGCACGAGGCCTCCCTTTCGGTGGTGACCTCGAATATGCCGATGATGTCACGCTCAGCCGCGCCCTGGAAGGGCGGCAGGAGATGAGTTAGCGTACCCATGGCCGCGCGGGTTTACCGTACTACCGGCATCATCATAAAGCGTTATAAATTCGGTGAGGCCGACAGGCTTCTCACTATCTTCACCGCAGACCACGGCAAGGTGAGGGCCATTGCCAAAGGGGCAATGCGGCCCGGCAGCAAACTGGGAGGCAATGTCGAGCTGCTCGCACACAGCCAACTGATGCTGTCGCGCGGCCGCAACCTTGACATCGTTACGCAGGCACAGGCGCTGGACATCTTCCTTCCCATGCGCGACAGCCTTGAGCTTATGTCCTGCGGCTTTTACCTTTCGGAACTGGTAGACAGTTTTATCGAAGAGAACGTCGAAGACCGGGAGATGTTCGAATTGTTCCTCGATACTTTGAGGCGGCTGGCGGAAACGGGGGATGGGCAACGCATGGTACAGTTCTTTGAACTGCGCCTGCTGGATCACCTGGGTTACACCCCACAGCTTCAAAAATGCGCCAACTGCAACAGGATACTCCAGCCGGAACCGAACTACTTTAATCCGGCACAGGGCGGCGTGCTCTGCCGGGAGTGCGGCTATTCCGATATGTCGGCAAAAACTATATCGTTAAATGCGCAGAAGGTTCTGCGCCTCTGGCAGCGTAGCGACATCGCCACCGCCGGGCGGGTAAAGCTCAGCGCCGAGCTGGCCAGGGAGATAAAGGGCATACTGCGTGAAAACGTGCGCTATTTGCTGGACAAGCAACTTAAATCGATTGAGTGGCTGGACAGGTTGGCAGGAGACAGTAGCTTAAACGGTTATAAGACAGTAACAGACAATTCCAACGGCAGCCAGGCGTAGACCGCCTATGGCCATTTCTCGATTGTTCCCAGATAATCGTCCAGTACCTCGGCCCGCCGTATCTGACGCACCTTGCCCCCGGAAGTAGCCAGCAGCTCCGCGCAGCGCAGCTTCCCGTTATACTGGAAGCCCATGGCATAGCCGTGTGCGCCGGCGTCATGAATTATCAGGACGTCGCCCGGCACAACCTCCGGCAGCGGACGGTTCACAGCGAATTTGTCGTTGTTCTCGCAAAGTGAGCCTGTTACATCGTACACGCGGTCTTTAGGCTGATTTTCTTTGCCCAGCACCGTTATATGGTGGTACGCGCCGTACAGTGCAGGTCGCATCAGGTTGGCCATGCACGCGTCCAATCCCACGAATTCCTTATATTTCCGCGAAACATGCCGTACCCTCGATACCAGGAACCCGTGAGGGCCGGTGATGGCCCTGCCGCATTCGGTAACTATCCGCACCGGGCTTAAACCCATGTCTCGAATATATTTCTTGTAGGCGGTGCTAATACGGGCGGAGACCTTGTTCAGGTCGATGGCAGGCTGCTCGGGTTTGTAGGGAATGCCGAACCCGCCGCCCAGGTTGATAAAATCGAACTTTATACCTGTATCGTGGTTTATCATCGCAGCCAGCTTGAAGAGCATCACCGCCGTTTCCTCCAGGTATTGCTCATCCAGCATATTGGAGACGACCATGGTGTGTAGACCGAATCTTTCCGCACCCAGTTCCATGGCCTTGATATAGGCGCCCTGAATCTGCTTGGTGGTAACGCCGTATTTGGCCTCCCGGGGATCGCCGATGAAATCGTTGCCTTTCCTCAACGGTCCCGGGTTATACCTGAAACAGATCAGTCCGGGCATCCCGGCGTTCTTATCCAGGTAGCCGATATGTGATGTATCATCCAGATTGATAATGGCGCCGAGTTGTTTTGCTTTAATATATTCCTCAGCCGGCGTATCGTTGGAGGTGAACATGATGTCCTCGCCTCTCAACCCCAGCTTCTCAGCAATAACAAGCTCCGCCAGGGAGCTGCAGTCGGCCCCGAAGCCCTCCCCCTTTAAAATATTTACGATGTGCGGATTGGGGCACGCTTTTACAGCGAAGTAGTTCCTGTATCCCGGCTTCACCCAGGCAAAGGCCTTTTTATACGCCCCGGCTGTTTCCCTGATGCCCTGCTCATCATAAATGTAAAAGGGCGTCGGGTATTTTCTCAGCGCTTCAGGCAGTACCTTCATAATACGCCCGGACACCTGCTTGCAGGACTCGCGGCGTATGATATCGCACCTGGCGGCCTGCTTCGAGCGGGCGATGCTTTCCAACCTTTCTATCTCAGGATGTTTGCCGGGGCTCCTCTTTGCCTCATCTCTCAGAGTATTCCCGTATACAGCCAGCCCTTTTTCAGCTCCTTCCGCATTGATATAACCGTCATTGGAGGCGATAGCC
Organism: Dehalococcoidia bacterium; assembly: GCA_041653995.1. Classification (NCBI taxonomy): domain Bacteria; kingdom Bacillati; phylum Chloroflexota; class Dehalococcoidia; species Dehalococcoidia bacterium. Next base: position 421,375 of record JBAZEK010000002.1, on the reverse strand, counting down.
GTGTAAATTTGAAGCGAGGCCTCCTTTCCTTTTGTGTTCTGTATAACGCCGCCGTTTGAGCCGTAAATCCTTATACTTTCTAAAGCGGCGGGATTAACGCGCAGCGCGGCCAACCGCTCCCGAAACAGTCTCATTTCGTCACTCTTCATTTCTTTCTCACTGGCGCCCTGATAACGGTTGAATTATAACTTATCCGGCCTGTTTGATGCCTCTCCATACGGCCACGATGATGATCACGCGTGAAAAAGACGAGTAAAACTGCTACAATATCACGCGTTATGCCGTCAAAATTTCCTCCTTATGTACAGGCGCTGTTAAATCCCTCGACATATCCGGAACGACCAGCCGCCGTGGAGTTACAGCAGACCCAGATGTCCTTTATATTCCTCACAGGCGATTATGCATATAAGACTAAAAAGCCGGTCAATCTGGGATACCTGGATTACACCACCCTTGAGAAAAGGGAGCGCTTCTGCCGACAGGAACTGGAGTTGAACCGGCGCCTTTGCCCTGCGGCATACCTGGATGTAGTACCCATCTCTGAATCACCCGATGGGATTCGGCTCGGAGGCAAAGGCGAGGTGATTGAGTATGCGGTCAAGATGAAACAGCTTCCCCGGGACAGGATGATGGACCTGCTGCTACCACAGGACGCGGTTACCCCCGCCATGCTGGGGCAGGTGGCCGGACTGATGGCCGATTTCCACTGCCGCGCAGCCACCGGTCCTGCCATAAACGCATACGGCAGTCTGGAAGGGGTCAGAACAAACACAGACGAGAATTTTGATCAGACTATTAAATATACAGGCACACTCATTACAGAGAAATTCCACCGGCTGATCAGGGAGTATAACGATCAATTCCTGTCAGGCAATACCTCGCTTTTCAACAGCCGGGTATCCGGTGGAAAGATACGTGATTGCCACGGGGACCTGCATGCAGCGCACGTATGCTTCGCCGACGAAATATACATTTACGACTGCATCGAGTTTAACGACCGCTTCCGCTACTGCGACACGGCCTCCGAGATAGCGTTTCTTGCTATGGATATTGACCGCTACGGAAGGGGGGACCTGTCGGGCTCATTCGTCCAAAGCTACATCAATGCCAGCGGCGATCGCGAGATGGGAGCCCTTCTTGATTTCTACAAGTGCTACCGGGCGTATGTAAGGGGCAAAGTAGCCTGCTTCAAATACGACGACCCTTATCTGAAGGATAAAAAGTCGATCGTTGAGGAAGCGCAGCTTTATTTTAATCTGGCTTACAGGTACGCCTACCCCAGGCCGGTATTGATCATTACTACCGGACTTATAGGCGCCGGCAAAACGACCGCGGCGTTGGCCATAGGCCGTGGCCTGGGATGCTCCGTACTATCTTCCGATGTGATCCGAAAAGAGCTGGCCGGTATCCCGCCTTCCGAGCGGCATTACGAAGACTTTGCTTCCGGCCTGTACAGCCTGCAGTCCACGCAACAGACCTACAATGAGCTCTTCCGCAGGGCGGGCGAACAACTTAAAAAAGGGCGCTCCATAGTGCTGGATGCTTCATTCATGAAACGCTCCGACCGTCTGGCAGCCCGTCAGATTGCTGTAAAGCACGGCGCAGCCTTCCTGGCGGTGGAGTGCGTCGCCCCGGATGAGACCATCAGGCAACGGCTGGAGGAAAGAAGCCGGGCCGGGTCAGTGTCGGATGGGCGCTGGGAGATATTTGCAGATATAAAAAGAGAATATGATCCGGTGACCGAGCTATCGCCGGACGAGCACCTGATACTTGACACTGAGAGTGCATCAGGTAATATTATTGCATCGCTTTTGCAAAGGATTAATGCTTTATGAAATATGATATCAAGGACATCAAGCTGGCGGCCGAAGGCAAACTCCGCATCGAGTGGGCCGCGAATCAAATGCCTGTCTTAAAACTAATTCAGGAACGCTTCTCCAGGCAGAAACCATTCAAAGGCATCCGTATTTCGGGTTGCCTGCATATCACCACCGAGACGGCCAACCTGGCATATGCGCTCAAGGCCGGCGGCGCCGATCTGGTGCTGTGCGCGTCAAATCCCCTAAGCACGCAGGACGACGTAGCGGCTGCGCTGGTCAAGTCCGGTTTCCCCGTATTCTGTATCAAGGGGGAGGACAACAAGACCTACTATAAACACATCATGGCGGCTCTCGACCATAAGCCGCAGTTGACGATCGACGACGGCGCCGATCTGGTAAGCACTATACACCGGGAGAGTACCGGACTACTGAAGAACGTTATTGGAGGCACTGAGGAAACGACCACCGGCGTGATACGCCTTAAGAACATGGCCAGAGCAAAGAAGCTTAAATATCCAATTATCGCCGTCAACGATGCTAAGACCAAGCACTTCTTCGATAACCGGTACGGGACCGGGCAGAGTACCCTGGACGGCATTACAAGGGCTACCAATATACTCTGGGCAGGCAAGATTGTGGTGGTGGTGGGCTACGGGTATTGCGGCCGCGGCGTGGCGCATCGTGCTCAAGGGATGGGCGCCCGTATTATTATTTGCGAGATAGATCCCATCAGCGCATTGGAAGCGGCCATGGACGGCTTCCAGGTTATGCCCTTACTGGACGCCGCCGCCCTGGGTGACGTCTTTATCACACTAACGGGCAATCGACATGTAATCGACAGGCCGCACTTTGCCAGGATGAAGGACGGCGCCATCCTTGCCAACAGCGGCCACTTTAATGTGGAGATCAATATTCCAGCCCTGGGAAAAATGGCGACAGCCATCCGCCGCACCAGGCAATTCGTCGACGAATACAAACTACCTGACGGCAGGCGCATTCATTTGCTGGGCGAAGGGCGGCTGATCAACCTGGCAGCAGCCGAAGGCCATCCTGCCAGCGTCATGGACATGAGCTTTGCCAACCAGGCGCTGGGACTTGAATACCTGATAAAAAACAGGGGCAGCTTGAAACCGGATGTCTATCCGGTCCCGTTGGAGATCGACAACGAAGTCGGACGATTGAAGCTGAAATCAATGGATATTGCTATCGATAAGCTCACGCGTGAGCAGCAAAAATACCTGGAGAGCTGGGAAGAGGGGACTTAAAATCACAAGGAGCAACAATGAAAAACACGTTCATGAGATCACCCAAGTATTTCTTTACGTCTGAATCGGTCACTGAAGGGCATCCCGATAAGCTTTGCGACCAGGTCGCCGACGGTATACTCGATGCCATGATCGAGCATGACCCCAAGTCGCGTGTAGCCTGCGAAGTAGCAGTCACTATCGGCCTGGTTATCGTTCTGGGCGAGATAACTACCAAGACTTATGTCGAGATACCCGACGTAGTCAGGCGGATTGTTAAGGAAATAGGATACACCAAGCCGGAGTTCCAGTTCGACTATCAGAGCCTTGCCACCATCGTATCAATTAAAAAGCAGTCGCCTAATATCAACGCCGGCGTAAGTAAGGCCCTGGAAGTGAGAGCCGGCAGCAAGAAAGTAGACGACCTGGACCTGACCGGGGCGGGAGACCAGGGCATGATGTTCGGCTATGCCTGCAACGAGACGGCAGAGCTTATGCCGTTGCCCATCGCGCTGGCGCATAAGCTCACCCAGCGCCTGGCCGAAGCCCGAAAAAGGAGCATCATCCCCTACCTTCGGCCGGACGGCAAATCACAGGTGACCGTGGAATACAGCTATGGCAAGCCCAAAAGGATCGAGGCGGTTGTCATCGGGGCACACCATGATCCTGAACCGGATAACGAAACCATCCGTCGCGATATCATCCAGAAGGTTATCAAGCCGGTTATGCCGGCCGAGATGATGGATAAAAACACCAAGATATACGTCAACAGCGCGGGGCGTTTCGAGGTGGGGGGGCCCGTTTCCGATACCGGTTTTACAGGCCGCAAACTGCTGGTGGATACCTACGGCGGTTATGCTCGCCACGGCGGTGGCGCTTTCTCCGGCAAAGACCCTACCAAGGTTGACCGCTCGGCTACGTACATGGCGCGTTATATTGCCAAGAACTGCGTGGCTGCGGGACTGGCTGACAGGCTGGAACTGCAGGTCGCCTATTCCATCGGCGTGGCACACCCCCTCTCGGTGTCCATTGAGACCTTCGGCACCGGCAAAATCGCCGATACGGCCATACTCAAACTCATCCACAAGCATTTCGACATGCGGCCCGAAGCCATTATCAGATACTTCGATCTGCGCAGGCCCATCTATCGGGCTACTGCATCCTACGGTCATTTCGGCCGCACCGACGTGAAGTTTCCCTGGGAGAAGACGGATAAAGCCAGGATTTTAAAGGCTGAAGCGGGGATATAGATTATGGCGCCGAAGATCAAGTTCGGCACTGATGGCTGGCGGGCCGTTATTGCCGAAGACTTCACCTTTGATAACGTGCGCGCCTGCGCTCAGGGCGTTGCAGATTTTCTAAATCTCGCCGGCACGGCCAAGAGTAGTATCGTTATAGGCTATGATACCCGCTTCGGCTCCGAAGAGTTTGCAGCGGCATCGGCCGAGGTGCTGGCGGGCAACGGCATCAGGGTCTTTCTTCTACCCAGGCCGGCTCCCACACCGGTCACCAGCTACACCGTGACAGCCCTCAAGGCCGACGGCGCCATCATGATCACGGCCAGCCATAACCCGGGTAACTACAATGGTTTCAAGTACAAGGTTGCCAGCGGTTCCAGTGCACCCACCGAGATCATTTCTCAAATCGAGAAATCGGCCAACATCGCTGTCGATAAGGGGACGGTAAAGCGACTTGACCTTGGAGAAGCTCTAAAGAAGAAGCTCGTCTCGTATCACGATCCTTACCATGCTTATGAGAGGCAACTCAACCGCCTGATAAACATTGAGGCGCTCAAGAAAAACAAGCTGAAGATCGTCGTAGATTCAATGTTCGGCGCCGGCATCGGCTATTTCAAGAACCTGCTGGACGGGGGGCAGATAGAGGTACACGAGATCAACCGCATACGCAATCCCCTTTTCCCGGGTATACAGCCGGAGCCGATCAGTAAAAACCTGAGCAAGCTTGCCAGGCAGGTTATTCGGAATAATGCAGCGGTCGGATTCGCCACGGACGGGGACGCCGACCGTATCGGCATTATAGATGAGAACGGCCGTTTCATGACCACGCAGGAGGTATTCGCTCTGCTTGCCATGTATTTGCTGGACGTTCGCAAAGAGCGCGGCCCGCTGGTTAAGACACTGACTTCCACCGACATGCTCTTCCAGATTGGTGAGATGTATAACGTGCCCGTCTTCGAGGAGCAGGTGGGATTCAAATATGTGGCGCCGGTAATGATCAGGGAAAAGGCCTTGCTGGGCGGCGAAGAGAGCGGCGGCTACGGTTTCCGCGGACACATACCCGAGAGAGACGGTATGCTGGCCGGCCTGTATTTCATCGACTACATCGTCCGAACGGGCAAGTCGCCCTCGCAATTACTGGCGAGTCTGTTTAAAAAGGTCGGCCCTCATTACTACGACAGGCTGGACATACACACTACAGACGAAATCAAGCAGCAAATGTTACTGAAATTATCGACAGCATCCGTCTCTAAGATAGGAGGCCAGAAGGTTGTTAATCTGGATAAGCGGGACGGATTTCGCTATAAACTGGAGGACGGCTCCTGGCTGCTGGTACGCTTCTCCGGCACCGAGCCTCTGGTGCGTATTTACGCCGAGTGCAGTTCCATGGATGAGGTTCAAAGATTGATTCAATATGGTCAGGAGATGGTGGGGGTATGAGCTATGGTAAACCTGGATGATAGTTCCCTTTATGCTTCCCTGGACAAATCCGGCATGGGGGCGCAGATACGCGGCCTCCCCGAACAATGCCGGCAGGCCTGGGACAAAGCCTGCAAATTTAAACTGCCTCCCGGCTACTCTGATGTCGATAGGGTTGTAATACTGGGCATGGGCGGCTCAGCCATCGGCGGGGACCTGCTCAGGGGGCTTACTGCCGACTTAAGCCGTCCGCTCGTGCTGGTTCACCGCGACTATGACCTTCCCGCCTGGGTTGATGAAAGGACGCTCGTCATCGGGGCGAGCTATTCCGGGAACACTGAGGAGACTATCTCGGGATTTACGCAGGCGCTGAAAGCCGACTGCAAGAAACTTGTTATATCAACAGGCGGCAAGCTGACTGAACTGGCGCGCGAAAACAAAGTGCCTGTTTTCGTCATAGAACACGTTTCTCCACCACGCGCGGCCCTGGGTTATGGTTTTCTGCCCCTGCTGGCGTTAATGTGCAACCTTGGCTTTACAAGCGCCAAAGCGGCGAATGTGGATGGCATGATCAGGGCTCTGGAAACCCTCGAGACAAGCTGGCAGGAAAACAGCCCATCCGAGCGTAACCAGGCCAAGATGCTGGCCTCCAGGCTATACGGGAAAATTGCTGTAGCTTACGGCGCGGGCATACTCACCGATGTCGCCCGTAGATGGAAGACCCAGATCAATGAGAACAGCAAGCAGTGGGCTTTTTTCGAGACCCTGCCCGAGCTCAATCATAATGCAGTCCTGGGCTACCAATTCCCGGCGGATATGGCCGAACGCATGTACGTCATTTTCCTGCGTTGCCAGTCCCTGCATCCGCGCACGCTGATCCGATATAAGATCACCGGCGAACTTCTGGATCAACGCGGCATCCCCCATCAATATGTAGACAGCCACGGGGGCAATGACCTGAAACACGTTATGAGCCTCGTGCTGCTGGGAGATTGGGTCAGCTACTACCTGGCAATGCTTAACGGCATCGACCCCAGCCCAATCCCCGAGATTAACCTGCTGAAGAAACGACTGGCCGAGGCATAGTAGCTCCCTGAATAGGGGACGATACCTATATCTTTGACCCGATAATCCAAGTATACTTTGCTTAAATGACCTGGGAGGGTCATACTTAGTGATGCGCATTAACAAGAAGATTCTATTAGTCTATCCCGAATACCCCGACACTTTCTGGAGCTTCAAACATGCCCTCAAGTTCGTTTCTAAAAGAGCAGCCTTCCCGCCGCTCGGCCTGCTGACCGTGGCGGCCATGCTGCCCGCCGAATGGGAACTGAAACTGGTGGACATGAACACAGGGCGATTGAGCGATAACGACATCAAGTGGGCTGACATGGTTTTTATCAGCGCCATGGTGGTGCAGAAGGACTCTGCTAAGGCCGTTATCAAGCGCTGCAAGAAGATGGGCGCGACTGTGGTGGCCGGAGGACCGCTATTCACCACGCAGCACGAGGAATTCTCCTGCGTGGACCATTTCGTGCTGGACGAGGCTGAAGTCACCCTGCCCCCCTTCCTCTCAGACCTGGAAAAGGGCTGTCTGCAAAGGTTGTATACTTCCAAGGTCAGGCCTGATATCAATATCACACCGATACCGCGCTGGGACCTGGTCCAGAAAAAGAAGTACTCATCTATGGTTGTCCAGTATTCCCGCGGCTGCCCCTTTGACTGCGAGTTCTGCGATATCGTGGTGCTCAACGGTCACATGCCGCGCACCAAGGGACGCGAGCAGATGCTCAGGGAGCTGGATGCGCTTCATGCCACCGGCTGGCGGGATAGCGTCTTTATCGTGGATGACAATTTCATCGGCAATAAGAAGAAGCTGAAAGCTGAGATGCTGCCGGCTATCATCGAATGGTCACAGAAGAGGCATTTCCCCTTTTCCTTCCACACGCAGACGTCCATCAACCTGGCCGATGACAACGAACTGACGGGGCTGATGACAAAAGCTAATTTCAACATGGTATTCATCGGCATCGAGTCCCCCAATAAGCAGAGCCTGACTGAATGCGGCAAATCACAGAACTCGAGCCGTGACCTCATAGCCGCGGTGAAGAAGCTTCAGCACGCCGGCCTGGAAGTACAGGGTGGATTCATCGTGGGATTCGACAGCGATCCGCTGTCGATTTTCCAGGACGTTATCAATTTCGTGCAGAACAGCGGTGTGGTGACGGCTATGGTAGGCCTCTTGAATGCTCCCAGCGGCACGCGTCTGCATAAGCGCCTTGAGAGCGAGAACCGCCTCACCGGCAGCAGCTTCTCGGGCAACAACACCGACGTCTCCATCAATTTCGTGCCGAAGATGAACGTTAACAAACTGATGGACGGCTACCGTAGAATAATCAATACGATCTATGCGCCCAACCAGTACTACGCACGGGTAAAGACATTCCTGCGAGAGTACCGGCCCAAACGGCAGAAGATCTCGATTATGAAATCGCAGAATATCGGGGCGTTTTTCAAGTCGCTATGGGTGCTGGGAGTTCAGGGCAAGGAACGCTGGCATTTTTGGGACCTCATGTTCTGGACAGCGTTTAAACGCCCGCGTTCGTTCTCTCTATCGATATCCATGGCCATCTACGGCTTCCACTTCCGTAAAATAGCGGAGGCAAGCACCCGTCAACTCAGGTTGTCTCAAGCTGTAATATAGCCCTGAATTGCACCAGGCGAGTGTGCCATATTCAATCCCGATAATAATAAGGGCCCGCTTCGATTGAAGCGGGCCCTTTCGTTTGGCTGTTGCGTCGCACGACTTTAACGCTTGGTGTACTGCGGAGCCTTGCGGGCTCGTTTCAGACCGTATTTCTTCCGTTCTTTGATACGAGGATCGCGCGTCAGCAGGCCGTGCTGACGTAACGGGCTCTTGTAACTTTCATTGAGGCTAACCAGGGCACGGGCTATACCGTGTTTGATGGCGCCCGCCTGGCCTGTCATGCCGCCGCCTGTTACTTTTATCTCGACATTGTATTTTCCGACCGTGTCGGTGACAGTAAACGGCATCTCAATCATGCGCCTGTGGTCAACCAGAGTGAAAAGCTCCTGATAAGGTTTACCGTTGATTACAATATTGCCCGATCCGGAAGATACTCTAACCTGCGCTATGGCGCACTTTCTTCTGCCCGTTCCACGATTATATGTTGTTGTACTCATTTGCGGGTGCTCCCTTTGTCAGATTCTTTTATGCCGGCCAGTTGCGCCTCGTGGGGATGTTTATCGCCGGCATATACCTTCAATTTTTTATACATGGCCCTGCCCAGCGTACTGTTGGGCAGCATGCCCTTAACAGCATGCTCAATAACTCGTTCGGGATGCTTCTGCAGCATCTCGCCGAGCGTCACCGACCTTATGCCGCCCGGATACCCGGAAACCCGGTGGTATGATTTATTTGAGAGTTTCTTTCCCGTTACCCTTATCTTTTCAGCATTGATTACTACCACGAAATCGCCTGTATCCATATTGTTGGCGAACATGGCCTTATGCTTTCCGATAAGGAGTTTGGCAATCTGTGAACACAATCTTCCCAGGGTCTGGCCGCTGGCGTCCACCAGATGCCATTTCCTTTCGATCTCACTTGCTTTAGGTGCATAGGTTTTCATATTTAAACTCCGAATTATCCGCGTAAATAACTTTTACCAGACAAAGCCCGTGCGCCGGTGCTGTGGGCCCGGCCAGGCTCAATTTTTTCATCTCCAAAATACCTTTAAATTCCTCTATTGCCATTTTCCCCATCCCAACCCTTACCAGTGTACCCACCATATTGCGCACCTGGTGCGTTAAGAACGATTTGGCTTTAACGCTGAAGGCTATTAAATCGCCTTCACGCGTAATTCCCGCATCGTAAATAGTCCGTACCGTGCTCTCCTCCCTATCCCAATCTGTAACAAAAGAAGCAAAATCATGCTCGCCTATGAGCAATTTGCTGGCCAGGTCCATGCGCCCGGTGTCCAGCTCTGCCGCCACATGGTAATAAATATCATTCCCCAGGGATGCCCGCGACCTCCTGTTTAATATCAGATACCTGTACTCACGGCTGACGGCATCTTTCATAACATTGAACCTGGCTGAAACTTCGCCGGCCATGAGGACCGAGATATCCCGTGGCAAGTAATGGTTTAGTCCGCTGACGAATACTTTCGCAGGCAATGCTGAGCCAGTCCTGAAGCTAACCACCTGGCCCGTGGCATGAACTCCTGTATCAGTCCTGCAGGCAGCGATCACGCGCCGCCCCTCGCCCGTCAGCTTAAATATAGCCTTCTCAATCTCATCCTGTATAGTAGGCTGAGCTTTCTGCCACTGGAAGCCGAAATAACGTACGCCGTTATATTCGACCACGAGAACAATTTTTCTTAACTTGTTAAAGATCTCCACCGCGAAAGTGAATCTTACTCCACCATCTCGATAAGCGCCATAGGCGCCCGGTCACCTTCGCGGGACCCCAGCTTTAAAACACGTGTGTAGCCGCCCGGGCGCGATTTGTACCTCGGTGCGTACTCGGTAAATACTTTTTCAACAACCTGCTCGTCGTAGATAAAGGCCAACGCCCGCCTTCTCGAGGCCAGGCTTCCCTCTTTGCCCAGGGTGATCATTTTGTCAGCCAGTCCCCTGGCTTCCTTGGCCTTGGGCAGTGTTGTAGTGATCTTGCCGTGATTCAGCAGATCCGTAACAAGGTTGCGGTACAAAGACCAGCGATGTGCTGTCGGTCTGCCCAGTTTTTTCCCTGATAGCCTGTGTCTCATTCGTTGTCACCTTCAGTGTCGGCGCTCTTAGCGCGCTTCTTCTTTTTATCTTTTTCAATAGGGGCGCCTGACGACTCAACTCCCAAATCCTTTAATACGACCTCTACTTCCTCCCTCGATTTAACGCCGAATCCACCCAGCGACATCAGGCCATCCAGACCCTTCTCCAGTAGCTGGCCGGTCATAGTTATGCCTCCCCGTCGCAGGCTGTTGTATGTATGCGTCGACAGGTTTAATTTCTCCAGAGGCATATTATAAACATCCGCAGGTATCGATTTCTGCCAGGCTTCACTTTCTTCTTTATCTGCAATCGTCCTGGCCAGGCCGGTGAAACAATTGAATTGCTCGATCAGTACAGCCACGCTTTCAGAGAGGGCTTCGATCGGATCTACTGTGTTGTCGGTCCAGATCTCCAGTGTCAGTCTTTCTTTGCCCGCCCCCTGGCCCGGGCCGCTGCTCTCAACAGCGTAATTGGCGCGTGTAACAGGGGAGAACACCGCATCAATGGATATCTCCTTGCTCGTCCCTTCGCTGGTAACGATAATGCCCACGCTGTCACCCATGCCCGCCGGTTGGTATCCCTTGCCTGCCTTGACCGTGAACTCAATATTCAGTTTAGCTTCACTGGAATCGAGGGTTGCCAGGTAGAGGTCGGGATTAACAATTTCGAAATCGGTCGGGTTCTCTATAACTATATCACCAGCCTTCAGGTCGACCTTCCCCTTAACTTTAAGCGTCATTTTGCCCGTTTCAGCAGTCTTTGAGAGCAGTTTGATGCGTATGTCACGCACATTCATCAAAAATTCAGTCACATCCTCTTTCATATTGGAGATGGTGCTGAACTCCTGCGTTATACCCTCGACCATAACCGAGGTAATGGCTGCGCCGCGCAGAGAACTGAGCAGCACGCGCCGGATGCTGTTACCCAGTATTACGCCAAAACCTTTTTCCAGCGGCTCGGCAACGAATTTACCGTAATTCTCACGGTATTCGGTACATTCAATTTTTGGCAAAGCTAATTGAACCAAAAATCCTCCTATCGGGAATAGAATTCCACGATCGCTTTCTCGTTGAAATTCGTTTTTATCTCACCAGCGGCCGGCAGCGATACAATCCGGCCTGTCATATTTTCTTTTTCCAATGACATCCACGCCGGCACGTCCTTATCCTCAACTTTTTCAACCAGAGTCTTATAGTACTCGCTCTTTGTGCTCTCTTTACGCCATTCGACCACGTCACCTGTTTTAACCAGGCAGGAAGGGACATCGGTCCTGCGCCCGTTGAGCTTGATGTGCCCGTGGCGCACGATCTGTCTGGCCTGGCTGCGCGAATCTGCGAATCCCAGGCGAAATACGACATTATCCAGCCGCCTTTCAAGCAGGGCCACAAGGTTATCACCCGTAATTCCCTGTGCTCTGGATGCCTCCTGGAAAAAGCGGCGGAACTGGCGCTCAAACGTGCCGTACGTATACTTGGCTTTCTGCTTTTCCATAAGCTGAAGGCCGCGCTCTGATACCTTGGGCCGGCGCTTTCTGCCCGATGCATGGGGTCCGGGAGGTGTATCCCTGCGCTCGAGGGCACATTTCTCCGTAAAGCACCTCTCGCCCTTCAGCATGAGCTTGGTGCCCGTACGACGGCACAAACGACAATAAGCTTCTGTATATCTCGCCATTTCTTATACTCGCCTTCTCTTTCTGGGTCTGCATCCATTGTGCGGCACGGGCGTTACGTCCCGTATCCCGGACACCACAATGCCCGAGGCCTGTATAGCCCGTATAGCGGCTTCCCGCCCGCTGCCGGGCCCGCGCACAAAGACCTCGACCTGGCGCAGGCCGTGTTCCTTCGCCTTGGCGGCGGCGCCCTGCGCGGCCATCTGGGCCGCGTACGGGGTGCCTTTGCGGGATCCTTTAAATCCAGCCGTACCCGAACTGCCCCACGAGATGACGCCGCCTTTAGCGTCCGTCAGCGTAATGATAGTATTGTTAAAAGTTGATGTTACAAAGGCTTTGCCTTCGTGAATCAGCTTCCGTTCGCGTTTTCTTGTTCTGACCTTCTTTTTCTGCGGCATATCAGCTGGTTACTCCTTTACTTCTTGGTAGCGCCGCGCTTCTGCCCGCGCCCGGCGACAGTCTTCTTGGCTCCACGCTTGGTGCGCGCGTTGGTACGCGTCCTCTGTCCCCGCACCGGCAGGTTCCGCTTGTGCCTGATACCACGGCGGCTGCCTATTTCTATCAACCGCTTGACATTCATGGTGACCTCTTTGCGAAGCTCACCCTCTACGTTATAGTCCTTGTCTATCCTTTCACGTATGCGGCTGACTTCCTCATCAGTCAGATCTTTGACCTTCTTGGTCGGATCTATCTTCAGCGTCTTCAAGATCTTTTTGCTGATGCTCGGTCCTATACCATGGATATACTGTATAGAGAAAAGCACCTGCTTTTCCCTTGGAATGTCTACGCCTGCAATACGAGCCATGTTCTAATTTTCTCCTGTGACTATCCCTGACGCTGCTTGTGTTTAGGGTTCACGCAAATCACCCGCACAACGCCGCGGCGACGGATTATTTTGCACTTCTCACAACGTTTTTTAACTGAAGCTCTGACCTTCATTTCCGATATGTCCTCGTTTCCAAAAAAACCGCTTAATACTATAATCCTTTTATTCACTTTATGTCAAAACAATACTCTCTGTCTTACTTGAAGCGGTAGGTTATCCTGCCTCTGGTAAGATCGTAAGGTGACAACTCAACCAGCACTTTATCCGCTGGCAATATCCTGATGTAGTGTCTGCGCATTTTTCCCGATATATGTGCAAGGACCCTGTGACCGTTGGCCAACTCCACTCTGAAAGTAGCATTGGGCAACGATTCAATTACAGTTCCTTCGACCTCAATTGCTTCTTTTTTATCCATATACTGTTCTTACGGCATTGTCAGGATCTGGGCTTCTCCGCTCCTGATGGCAATAGTATGCTCAAAATGCGCCGACAGGCTATGGTCGGCGGTATGTACCGTCCAGCCGTTGGCGTTCTGCCGTGTCTTCCAGCCGCCGGCGTTTACCATCGGCTCAAGCGCAAGTGTCATGCCCTCTTTCAACTTGAGCCCATCGCCTCTGGTGCCGAAGTTGGGCACCAGCGGGTCCTCATGCATATCCCTGCCGATTCCGTGACCCGAGTATTCCCTGACCACATTGTAACCCTGCTGTTCCGCGTAAGTCTGAATGGCTGCCCCGATATCCCCCAGCGTCCCGCCTTCGCGCGCTGACGCTATCCCCTGCATCAGGGACGTCCGGGCGACTTCCATCAGACGGGTTGCTTCAGGGCTGATCTGACCGACACCAACGGTAACAGCGGCGTCGCCCTGAAATCCTTTAAAAATGACCCCGAAATCCAGTGATACTATGTCGCCTTCCTTCAGCACTCTGTTGTCAGGTATGCCGTGAACGATCTCATCGTTCACCGACGCACAGATGCTGGCAGGAAAACCGTTATAGCCTTTGAACGACGCTCTGGCCTCTTTCCACCTGCCCAATTCCTTTTCGGCCAGGTCGTTGAGCTGCCGCGTCTTAATGCCCGGTTTAACTGCTTGGCTCATTCTCTGTAACACTATCGCTACAATCCTGCCGGCCTCTCGCATGATAGCGATCTCCTCGGCCGATTTAATAATAGTCATTTATTTCTTCTGCTTCAGTCCTTTAAGAAACTGAACTATATCTTTGCCCACCTCGTTTATGTGCTGATTGCCGTTGCATCTGAAAAGCCTGCCTTTTTTATCATAGTACTCAAGCAGCGGCATGGTCTGGGCGAAATAAACCTTCAGACGCTCTTTAATAGTCTCTTCTTTATCATCAGCTCTCTGGTAAAGCTCGCCTTCACACTTATCGCACACGCCCTCTTTCTTGGGCGGCTGGTTCTTTTGATGGAAAGGAGCCTGACAGGTCCGGCATACCCAGCGTCCGGTCAGCCTGTCGAGCAGTACGCTTTCGGGCACCTCGATATATATGGCTCTTTCGATCGCTTTGCCCTGCTTCTCCAGCGCGGCATCCAGCGCCCTGGCCTGTTCGAGTGTGCGGGGGAAACCGTCAAAGACACAACCGTTTTTGCAGTCGTCTTTTGCAATCCTTTCGAGGATCATCTTGATAGTTATCTCGTCAGGCACCAGTTTTCCGGCTTTCATGTACGATTCCGCCTGCTTTCCCAGATCGGTCCCGTTCTTCAGCGCATGCCTGAAAAGATCGCCTGACGCAACGTGCGGCAACGACATCTCTTTAACTATAATATCTGCCTGGGTACCCTTTCCTGCACCGGGCGCTCCAAGCAATATGAAGAACATTTTCAAATCCTCCTTACTTTAAGAAACCTTCATAGCGCCGCATGGTAAGCTGCGCCTCTATCTGCTTCATGGTATCCAGCGCCACGCCCACTACGATCAGTATGGCTGTGCTGGAAAGCGTCATTACCGATGCGTTTGTAATCTGACTGGCGAAAAACGGCATAATGGCCACGATGGCCAGGAAAAGGGCCCCGCCCCAGGTCAAACGATTGGTTACGCCGTTTAAATAGTCCGTCGTGGGCTTGCCCGGCCGGACGCCCGGAATGAATCCTCCCTGTCGCTGCAGGGTGCGAGCCAGGTCCATCTGCTCAAAAATAACCATGGTATAGAAAAAGGTGAAGCCGACGACCAGCACGAAGTACAGGATCCAGTAGAAAAGGCCGATGGGCACAGGTGTACTGGGATTGAACCATTCCATAATTGTGTTGGCAAAATTAGGGTCCTGCCCCGCCGGCGCTGCGAAGTAGCTGGCTATGGTGCCGGGGAATATCATGAGGGACATGGCGAAGATCAACGGGATCATGCCCGCCATGTTAACTCGCAGTGGTATGTATGTAGATCCTGCCTGCCGATACATCTTGCCTCCGCGGAAAGCCGTACGGGCATATTGCACCGGTATGCGGCGGTGTCCTTCTGTGAAAATCACGATTAAAACCACCGTGGCCAGCGCCAACAATACAAATACACCGACGCCCGCCCAATCTTCCTTGGCTATCATACCGCGTCCTATCTGTTCCGGCAGTCCGGCGATGATGCCGCCGAAGATGATGATCGAAACACCGTTGCCGATGCCCCTCTCGGTTATTAATTCGCCCAGCCATACACATATCATAGTGCCGGCGGTAAGCGATGCCACGATGGCCACTGTCTCCAGTGGACCGGCCTCAAGTACGCCTCCCTGGCTGCGTAAAAGCTGAAGCTGGGCAAATCCCTGCAGCGCTGCCAGCGGTATGGTCAGCCAGTGGGTTATCTGATTGATCCTGTTCCTGCCGGATTCTCCCTCTTCCGAAAGCCTGCGCAGAGCAGGTATAACCGGCACTAAAAGCTGCATTATAATCGATGAAGTGATATAGGGATATACGCCCATTGCAGCTATGCTGAAATATCTCATGGCGCCGCCGCTGAAAAGATCGAGCATGCCCAGCAGCTGATTGCGGTCGAAAATATCTTGAAGTTGGGCCAGGTCCACGCCGGGTATGGGAACATGGGCAATAAACCTGAATACGATCAGCATTGCCAGAGTGAAGATAAGCTTCTGCCTGAGGTCAGGCAGCGAGAAGGCATCGATCATCGCCTGGATCAGGCGGGGCCGTGACTGAGTCTGCGGCATACTAAATCTCCTCTACCTTACCACCGGCCGCTTCGATTTTGCTCCTGGCAACCCCTGAAAACTTATTGGCCTTGACTGTAAGCGCCCTATCCAATTCGCCGTTTCCAAGTATCTTGACAGGCAGGGACGCCGACTTGATCAGGCCGGATTGAACTAATATCTCGGTATTCACCTCGACGCCCGCGTCGAATTTCTTCAGATCTCCCACATTAACCAGGCTGAATTGTATCTTGGCTACATTGGTAAATCCCCTGGTCCAGGGCAGCCTCTTGATAATCGGCAACTGGCCGCCTTCAAAACCGGGCCGCAGGTCCCTGCCGGAACGTGACTTCTGTCCCTTGCATCCGCGCGTGGAAAACGTCCCATGACCGCTGCCATCGCCGCAGCCGACACGCTTTTTCTTATGTTTAGCTCCTGCAGGAGGCTTTAAATTACTCTGATCCATGTTTGTTCTCTTCTACTTCAAGCATATGGCTGACTTTGTTTATCATACCCCGGATGACGGGGGTATCCTCTTTTTCGACCACTTCGTTCAGCCTGTGAAAACCCAGCGCCCTGAGGGTTCGCCTCTGGTCGCCTGCATATCCAATATCGCTTTTAATCCACTTGATGCGTATCTTAGCCACGTGACTAAATCTCCTCGTCCCCCTGAGATCCTTTCCTTCGTCTGATGCTTTCCTTGAAATCCCTGAGGTTGGCCAGGGCCAGGATAGTCGCCCTGGTAACATTTACCGGATTGGCACATCCGAGGGATTTGGTCAGGATATCCCTGACGCCCGCAGCTTCGACAACGGCGCGCACCCCGCCTCCGGCAATGACGCCGGTGCCGGGAGGGGCCGGCTTGAGCAGCACGCGTGCCGCCCCAAACTTGGAAAAGCTCTCATGGGGAATAGTCTTGTCTTTAAAAACAACACTGATTACGCTCTTTTTAGCAGATACGCCGGCTTTGCGGATAGCCTCGGGGACCTCCCGTGCTTTTCCCAAACCAACGCCTACGTGTCCTTTGCCGTCGCCGACAACCACCAGCGCCCGGAAGTGCATATTTTTACCGCCCTTGACCACCTTGGTCACGCGGTCCAGCGATACCAGCTTCTCGGTGAACTCCATATCGCTGGTATCCAATCTTGGCATAACGGTATGCATCTTAGTATCAGCTTTCATACTCAAATCCTCAGAATTTTAAACCGGCTTTGCGCGCCGCTTCAGCCAGAGCTTTAACCCGGCCATGGTATTTATAGCCGCCCCGGTCGAATACAACCTGGCTTATACCTTTTTCCTTTGCAGACTTGGCCAGCTCTGATCCCACCAGCTCGGCAACCTGGGTTTTATTCTTGCCCTTTAACTGCTCCTGTAATTCTGCATTCAGGCTGCTTGCCGAGGCAACGGTTTTGCCCTCTGCATCGTCGATTATCTGTGCATAAATATTGCTCAGGCTGCGAAAGACACACAATCTCGGTTGATCCGGTGTGCCGATCACCGTGGACCTGATGCGCTCGTGGCGCCTTTTGCGGGCTACATTCGAACTTACTTTAGCCATTATTATTTCCCTTTCGTAGCTGTCTTGCCGGCCTTGCCGGGTTTAAGACGAAGCCTTTCACCGGCATATTTGACACCCTTGCCCTTGTAAGCGTCAGGAACGCGAATACGCCTGATTTCAGCCGCCGTTTCGCCAACGAGCTCCTTATCGACACCAAATACGCGGATCTTGTTGGTCCCTGCGACAGTGATATCTATACCTTGGGGCGGGTCGAATTCCACAGGGTGGCTGTAGCCTATTTGCAGCTTCAGTTTGTCGCCCTCTTTGGCTGCCCTGTAGCCGACACCGCTCAACTCAAGGTTCTTCTCAAAACCTTTGGTGACACCGTCCACCATATTGGCCAGAAGCGACCTGCTGAGGCCGTGCAGTGAGCGGTGCTGCCGGTTATCGGTCGGGCGTGTCACGATCAAATTCCCGCTTTCCTGCTTAATCGTGATGTCAGGGTGGAATTCACGGGTCAGCTTGCCTTTACTGCCTTCTACAGTAACCACTGTACCGTCGATCTTGATCTTAACGCCGTCAGGCACAGGTACAGGCATCCGTCCTATACGAGACACAGGTTCACCTCACTGTATTCAATTACCATACGTAACATAACACTTCGCCGCCTATGTTTTTCTTCCAGGCCTCCTGGCCGGTCATCAGTCCCTTAGAGGTTGAGATGACGGCGATGCCGAGGCCGCCATAGACCCTGGGTATCTCCTTTTTCCCGGAGTATATCCTGAGTCCAGGCTTGCTAACACGCTCAAGGCCTATGAAAGCAGGCTGCTTATCGATATATTTAAGTGTAATCTTGATCATGCGCTGCGGTTCGCCTTTCACGACGGAGTAATCGGAGATGAAGCCCTCATCCTTGAGGATTTTAGCAACCGCGATTTTCATCTTGGAGGCAGGGATATTCACGCTGTCATGGCGTGCCATGGCAGCATTGCGCACCCGGGTCAACAAATCAGCAATCGGATCAGTAACCATTGATAAACAACTCCGCTAACTATATTACCAGCTCGATTTCCGTACCCCCGGCAGCTCGCCGTTGAGGGCCAAAGTGCGGAAGCAGATGCGGCATATGCCGAACTTGCGCATATACGCCCTTGGTCTGCCGCACAACTTGCAGCGGCTATGCTGCTGCACTTTGTACTTGGGTGGCCGGTTCGCCTTATTTACCTTGCATAACTTCGCCATAATTTAACCCTACTAATTTTTCTTGAACGGCATACCGATGGCCTCGAGCAGGCGCCTGCCGTCCTCGTCCGTCTTCGCCGATGTAACTATCGTTATCTCAAGTCCCCTGGTCTTGTCCACCTTGTCATACTCAATCTCGGGGAACACGATCTGCTCTTTCAGACCCAGCGTATAATTACCCTGCCCATCGAAAGCATCGCGCGGCACGCCCTGGAAATCGCGTATCCTGGGAAGAACCACGCTAACCAGCTTATCCAGGAATTCATACATCCTCTTATCGCGCAGTGTTACCATCATTCCGATGGGTGTGCCCGCCCTCAGCTTGAAGGCGGCTATGGATTTCTTGGCCTTGGTAATTACCGCGTGCTGGCCGGCGATGGTCGTCATGTCTTTTCCTGCGGCCTCCATGGCCTTGGGGTTGACCAGCGATTCGCCCATACCCAGGTTAAGGACGATCTTATTGACCCTGGGAACTTCCATAATATTGCGGTAGCCGTACTTCTTTATCAGCTGCGGCACAATCTCTTTATTATATCTTTCTTTCAGTCTTACCATTATCGGGTTACCTCAAGTTAGTCAATGATCTCATTGCAACTGCGGCAGAACCTTGCCTTGTTGCCGTCTTCAAGCTCCCTGTATCCCAGCCGGGCAGGCTTGTTGCACTTATTGCAGATTACCATCACGTTGGAGATAGCAATGGGCGCCTCCAGCTCGATAATGCCGGCCTGCCGCGTCTTTCCCTTTGTCTTGGAATGACGTTTGATCAGGTTGAATCCTTCCACAATTACGCTGTTCTTATCGGGCATAGCCTTGCGAACCTTGCCCTTTTTACCTTTATCCTTACCGGATATGATCAACACATTGTCATTTTTACGAATCTTCATCTCACAGCACCTCGGGCGCCAGGGAAATAATCTTCATAAAATTCTTGTCCCTCAGTTCTCTCGCCACCGGTCCGAATATGCGGGTACCCTTGGGATTACCCTTGTCGTCAAGTATTACGGCGGCGTTGTCGTCGAAACGCACGTATGAGCCGTCCGGCCTATGGTGGTGCTGGGCGATCCTCACGATGACCGCTTTGACGACGTCACCTTTCTTAACCACCCCACCGGGTATGGCGCGCTTGACGCTGCAGGTGATTACGTCTCCCACAGAAGCATAGCGCCTGCGGGTACCTCCCGGTACTCCGATGCACATCACCTGACGTGCACCCGTATTATCCGCAACTTTTAATCTGGTATTCGGCTGGATCACTTTGATCCCTCCTGGTTTTCCTGTGCCACATCGTCCTTTAAGACACCGACTATGTCCGCTTTCTGTATTATTTCCACGACCCGCCAGTTCTTATCCTTCGACAGCGGCCGTGTCTCCACAATCTTTACCACGTCGCCGACGTTGCATTTGTTCTCCTCATCATGGGCCTTGAAACTGGAGGAATGCTTGACCACCTTATGGTATAGAGGGTGCCTGCGCAGGTTGTCGACGCGAACGACCACCGTCTTTTGCATCTTGTTGCTGATGACTTTACCTGTTCTGGTTTTATGGTTTTTTTCCATTTTTTACTTCTTGCCAAGCTCCCGTTCGCGTATAATCGTGTTTATCCTGGCGATCTTTTTCCTGACCTTGGGCAGCTCGCGGTGGTTGACCAATTGCTTAGTCGCCAACTTGAAGCGCAGGTTAAACAGCTCCTGGTGAGCTTCCTCCAATTTTTTTTGCAATTCGGCGTCACCCAACGCCCTGATTTCAGTTAGTTTCACCTTTTACCTCTTCCTTGAGAGACTCGCGTGCTACAAACCTGGTTTTAATCGGTAATTTATATGCAGCCATGGTGAGTGCTTCCTTGGCCATATTCCCCTTGATACCGCCGATCTCAAACATAATCCTGCCGGGTTTAACTACAGCTACCCAGTGGTCGACAGCTCCTTTACCGCTGCCCATGCGGGTTTCGGCCGGCTTCTTGGTGACCGATTTATCGGGGAAGATCCGTATCCATACCTGCCCGCCACGGCGCAGGTAACGCACGATAACACGGCGGGCTGCTTCGATCTGCCGCGACGTGATCCAGTGAGCCTCCTCGGCCTGCATACCGAAGTCGCCGAAGGTAATCGTATTACCGGATTGTGCCTTGCCACGCAGGTGGCCTCTATGGCACTTTCGATACTTCACTCGTTTCGGTTGTAACACTTTCTCTCCTTACTTCAGGGATAATGTTGCCTTTGTAAATCCAAACTTTGACACCGATGTTTCCCATAGTGGTAGCTGCTTCTGCAACTCCGTAATCAATATCTGCACACAGCGTATGCAGAGGTAATTGGCCTTCACGTACAGTTTCACGCCTGGCTATTTCCGCACCCCCCAGCCTGCCGGCGCAGCTTATCCTTATGCCCTTGGCGCCGGCCTGTCTGGTCTTAAAGGCAGCCTGCTTCATGGCGCGTCTGAATGCTATTCGCCGTTCGAGGGAATCGGCGATATTGCGCGCCACCAGCATAGCTTCCGTCTCCGGTTGCTCGACTTCCTTTATGGATAATTTAACCTTCTTGCCGCAAAGTTTCTCCAGCTCGGACCTCAGTTCCTCGGCACGCTGACCGCCACGTCCGATGACAATACCTGGTCGTGCGGTGAAAATAGTCACAACTATATCATTACCCTGTCGATCCATCTCGACCCTTGCCACCGCACCTTCGCGCAGCCTGCGCTTGATCTCCTTACGCAGCTTGAGATCATCATGCAGGGTCTCCAGGTAATTTTTCTCGTCATACCACTTGGCCCTCCAGCCGCGTATGATCCCTATGCGGAAACCGTAGGGGTGAACTTTATGTCCCACTTATTTATCCTCCTCGGAGACGAAAACCTTGATATGCGTTGCTCGCTTCAATATGGGACTGAACCGGCCCCTGGACTGGGGTCTATACCTTTTCAGTGTCCGGGCTTCGTCAGCCGTGATATAAACAACCTTTAATTCGGATGGATCCAACTGGAAATTGTTCTCCGCATTGGAAGAAGCCGATTTTATCACCTTTGCTACAGCTTTGGCAGCAGGAGTAGGCGTGAATTTCAAAATATTCAGGGCATCTTCAACTTTTTTACCCCGCACCATATCCACCACAAGTTTCATCTTGCGGGGAGGGATCCCGATATCTTTAGCTACTGCTCCTACTCTCATGCCTTACCTGCTTCTTTCTTCTTAACCGGCGCCGCAGCCGTGGCCTTTCCCACGTGACCGCGGAAAGTGCGGGTCATGGCAAATTCGCCCAGCTTGTGGCCTACCATATTTTCAGTAATAAAAATGGGCACATGGCGCCTGCCGTCATGAACACCGATAGTGTGTCCGAGCATCTCCGGCATGACGGTGGAAGACCTTGCCCAGGTCTTGATAACCTGCTTGTCTCCCTTCTTATTGAGCGCCTCAATTTTTTTCAGCAGCTTGGGATGACAATACGGGCCCTTTCTCGCTGAACGTGACATTTTTAATTTACCTCTTTATTTCGCGGCGTAGCGGCGCCTTACGATCAATTTATCGGATGCTTTGCCCACACGTGTCCTGTGCCCCAGTGCCGGCTTGCCCTGCGGTGTCTTGGGAGGCATGCCGCGCGGCGATCTGCCTTCGCCACCGCCGTGGGGATGATCGCGGGGAGTCATGGCTGAACCCCTGACCTTGGGACGTCTTCCCAGTAAGCGTACACGTCCTGCTTTACCGTGTTTAATGTTCTGGTGGTCAAGGTTTCCTACCTGGCCGATAGTAGCCCTGCATTCATTCATAAAGCGGCGAACTTCACCGGAAGGCAGGCGAACCATCGTGTATCTATCTTCCTTGCCCAGCACCTGGGCCGAAGTCCCGGCGCTACGCACTATCTGGCCCCCCTTGTTGGGCTCGAACTCCAGGTTGTGCACTGTGGTGCCGGCCGGTATATTGCCCAGCGGCAGGTTGTTGCCCGGCTTGACCTCAGCATTTTCCCCGGCTTGAATGGTATCGCCAACGCCCAGCCCCAGAGGGCAGAGCATATAGCGTTTCTCGCCGTCAACATAAAAGATCAAAGCAATGCGTGCTGTGCGGCCAGGATCATATTCGATAGCAGCCACTTTCCCGGGCACGCCCAACTTGTCCCGCTTAAAATCGATTATGCGCGTCTTGCGTTTGGCGCCTCCGCCCCTGTGGCGCGTGGTTATCACACCCCTGCTGTTGCGTCCCGCCTTTCTTTTCTGCGGAACCAACAGGGCTTTTTCCGGCACCGTCTTCGTGATATCGTCAAACGATATCTTCACCATACCGCGGCGCCCGGGGGACGTAGGGCGAAATGTCTTTAAAGCCAAATCTAACTACTCCTGCTTTAAGCGTGGCGTCGTTGCCATCGGTTCTTTCTTAAAAGCTTCCGATGCTTGTGTTTCGCCATCTTCTTTTTACGTTTCTTTATAACAGAACCCAATTTCTACTCCTGTTATCTTAGACTCCCTCAAAGAACTGGATCTTGTCCCCTTCTTTGAGCGTCACTATGGCTTTTTTCCAGGCAGGGTGGGTGATTGCCCTCCTGCCCATCCTTTTTGTCTCGCCTGGTACCTTTATAATATTAACGCTGATAACGTCCACCTTGAAGGCCTTCTCCACGGCCAACCTGACCTGGTCTTTGGTAGACCTCTTGTCCACCTCAAATACATATTTATTGCTCTCTGAAAGCCTGGTGGTTTTCTCGGTTACCAGCGGCCTGCGTAAAACCTCAAATAAATTCATGGTGTGAATAAACCCTCTCGGCGCCTTATTCCGCCTTTTCCTTGCTCTTAGTGGAGCTCTTCGTTGAACTCTTCGCTGAGCTCTTTGCTGCGGTCTTTACTTCGGCCTTTGCCTCTTTCTTTTCATCCCACAGCTCTTCGATGCGCCTGACGGCATCTACATCCAGCACCAGCATCCTGTACGACAGCAAGTCAGCCACGTTCAGCATGGAAACCATGGTGGTCTTGATGCCCGGCAGGTTGGAACACGCTTTTGTTATATTGTCCTTACCCAGGGCGACGCCAATGATAGCTGTATCGTCGACTCCCAGAGCGAACAGGATATCAGACATCAGCCTGGTCTTGGGCTCCTTCAGGTCAAGCTTTTTAAGCACTTTCACCTCGCCGCCGCTGACCTTGCCCGAAAGAACGCTGCGCAGAGCCAACCTGCGCATTTTCTTGGGCATGTCCTGCCGGTAGCTGCGGGGATGCGGACCGAAGACCACACCACCGCCCTTGAGCAGCGGCGATGAAGCAGGACCGCGCCTAGCCCTGCCGGTGTGCTTCTGGGCATATGCTTTCTTGGTGCTCCTGCTTACATCCGAGCGGGTCTGCGTATCAGCTGTACCCTGTCTCCTGTTTGCCAGTTGCCTGAGCAGGGCCTGGTGTACCACCGCTTCATTTACGGTCTGGCCGAATACGTAACCACTGACCGTTATCTTGCCCGTCTTTTCGCCTTTCAAATCAAATACTTCTATATCCACGTCAGTAACCTTTTTATGATGCTTTCTCAATCAGCAGAATGCCGCCCCTGGCACCCGGGACCGCGCCCTTCAGCAGCAATACATTTTTGGCGGTGTCGACTTCGATCACAACCAGATTGCGCGCTGTGACCTTGCTGGCCCCCATATGCCCGGCCATGCGCAGGCCTTTGAATACACGTCCCGGCGTGGTCGTGGATCCGACCGAACCCGGGGCTCGGTGCCTGTCGGACTGGCCATGCGTCTTGGGTCCGCCCTTGAAGTGATACCTTTTAACTCCACCGGCGAATCCCTTGCCCTTGGAAATGCCCTCGACCTGTACTATATCACCGGCCTTGAACATCCCTGCATCGATTTTCTGTCCGACCTGGTAATCTTTTACATCATCCATGCGCAGCTCGCGCAGGTAGCGGTAATTCCCATTTTCCTTTAAATGTCCCTTCTCCGCCTTGCCCAGCTTCTTCGCTTCTCCAAAGCCGATCTGCACAGCGTTATATTTGTCCTTCTCAACCGTCTTGACCTGCGTGACACAGCAAGGTCCGGCCTCTATGGCAGTAACAGCTATCTCCAGGTTCTCCCTGTACAATTGCGTCATTCCAATTTTTTTTCCGAGTATGCCAGCCATTTCTCTTAATCCTACAATCTAATATCGATTTCTACGCCCGAAGGCAACTGAAGTTGGGTAAGCGCATCGATGGTCTTGGTTGTCGGGCCGACTATGTCGATCAGCCTCTTGTGAGTGCGCATCTCAAATTGCTCACGGGAATCCTTATCAATAAAACCTGACCTGATCACGCAAAACTTCTCAATCCTCGTCGGTAGAGGCACCGGACCGATCACCTCGGCGCCCGATTTTATTGCAGTTTCAACTATCTGCCCTGCGGACTGGTCGACCAGCCTGTGATCGTATCCCCTCAGTTTAATTCTTATCTTCTGCTTGGTCATTTACCTACCCTTCGATTTAGCTAACATTTCCTCGAGAATACCGGCCGGTACTTCGCTGTACTGGAGGAATTCCATTGAATACGTGGCCCTGCCCTGGGTCGCCGACCTTAAAGAGGTCGCGTATCCGAAAGATTCGGCCAGGGGTACAAAACAGTGTATTACGCAGGTCTCTCCGTGCGTCTCGATGCCCTGTATCTGTCCCCGCCTGGAATTGAGATCGCCTATAACATCTCCCATAAAGGATGATGGAGTGACTGCTTCCAGTCTCATAATAGGTTCCAGGACTACCGGCTTTGCCCTGGCCACGCCTTCTTTCAGTGCAATGGAGCCGGCCATTTTGAAGGCCATCTCCGATGAATCGACGTCGTGTTCGCTTCCATCAAATACTGATACCTTTATATCAACCAGCGGATATCCACTGACGCCGCCGGAATCCAGCGCTTCCTTAACACCCGCTTCAATGGCAGGTATGTACTGCCGGGATATATCACCGCCGCGTACTGCATTAATAAATTTAAATCCACTATTACGCTCACCCGGCTCTATCCTCAGCCAGCAGTGTCCATACTGGCCATGGCCACCTGTTTGACGAATAAAACGGCCCTCCGCTTCAACAGATACGGTGACTGTTTCTTTGTAGGCTACCTGCGGCTTGCCCACCCTGACCTGAACGCCGAACTCCCTCATCATGCGGTCTATCAGCACCTCGAGGTGCAGTTCACCCATGCCCGAAATGAGAGTCTGTCCGGTTTCTTCGTTGGTTTTAACCTTGAATGTGGGATCCTCTTCCGAAAGCCTGCCCATGGCATCGCTGAGTTTATCCTGGTCAGCCTTGCTCTTGGGCTCAACCGCCATATGGATGACCGGTTCGGGGAATTTGATATCCTCAAGCAGTACTGATTGCCCGGCATCGCATAGCGTATCGCCCGTGAAAGTATTCTTCAGCCCCAGGGTGGCCGCTATACAGCCCGTATCGACTTCGTCGATCTCTTCGCGTTTGTTGGCGTGCATTAGCAGCAGTCTTCCAAGACGCTCTCTGTTTTGCCTGCTCGCATTATATATTTGCGCGCCTACCTTAATATTACCCGAATAAACCCGGAAATATACCAGCCTGCCCACAAACGGATCTGATACCACTTTAAATGCAAGCGCCGTAAAAGGCTCATTGTCGCTGGCCGGACGCGCGACTTCCTGCCCTGTCGTGGTATCAATAACCTTGAGCGCCGGCTTATCCAGCGGCGACGGCAGGTAGTCGACTACGGCATCCAGCACCAGCTGTATACCTTTATTTCGCAGGGCGGTGCCGCAGACTATCGGTACAATCCTGTTGGCTACGGTCAGACGTCTGATCGCGGCCTTAATATCGTCCTCTCCGATCTCCTGATTATCAACATATTTGAGCATGAGCTGGTCGTCGTTTTCAGCCAGCTTCTCTATCATATCGTGCCTGGCCTTGGCGATCTCATCCCTCATATCCGCAGGGATCTCAGCTTCAGCCGGCTCCTCCGATACCTCGTCCGGGAAAGTCCAGGCTTTTTTGGTGACCAGATCGACTACGCCGGAGAAAAGGTTCTCTTTGCCCAGCGGAACCTGTATGGCTACCGTTTTGGCCTTGAGCCTTTCCTCTATCATCTCGATTGTCCGCATGAAATCGGCGCCCACCCTGTCCATTTTATTGATAAAGCATATCCTGGGCACGCCGTATCTATCGGCCTGGCGCCAGACAGTCTCCGACTGTGCTTCCACCCCGGCTACAGCATCCAGCACGACTACGCCTCCATCGAGGACGCGCAGGCTGCGCTCAACTTCAGCCGTGAAATCCACATGTCCCGGAGTGTCGATAATATTGATGCGGTAATCTTTCCAGTGGCAGGTGGTGGCTGCCGAAGTGATCGTTATGCCCCGCTCTCTCTCCTGTGCCATCCAGTCCATGACTGCGGTGCCGTCATGCACCTCACCGACCTTGTATGTTCGGCCGGTATAGAAAAGGATGCGTTCCGTAGTTGTGGTTTTACCGGCATCGATATGGGCGATGATGCCGATGTTCCGAACCTTGTCCAGGGGAAACGATCTCGTCACTTTATTGTTACCCTGACCCGTTCTGGGCCGGGATTCCTTAACGCCTGCTGTTACCATCGATAATGCGCAAATGCCTTATTTGCCTCTGCCATCTTGTGGGTATCCTGCTTCTTCTTGATGGAGTTGCCCTGTCCCTGGGCTGCATCCATCAACTCTGCGGCCAGCCTTTCAGCCATCGACCTTCCGCCGCGGTCCCTGGCATATGTAATGATCCATTTGGTGGCCAGGAACTCGCCGCGCTCCGGGCTTACCTCAATGGGTACCTGATATGTAGCACCGCCCACGCGCCTTGACTTGACCTGAAGCGCGGGGGTGGCGTTTTTCATTGCCTGTTCAAAAATATTGAGAGGTTCGGTCTTCATCTGCTTGTTGATGCGATCAAATGCTTCGTAGACAATACCCTGGGCAGTGGATTTCTTGCCCTTATACATTATTTTATTAATAAACCTGGCAACCACCGGGCTCCCGTACTTGGGATCCGGGCTCACTTCCCTGTTTACAAATTTGGCTCGCCTTGACATAATATCTCCCCGTTATATTTAGCTGGCCGCTGCAGGCGCTTTGGGAGCTTTCGCCCCGTATTTACTTCTCCCCTGCCTGCGTTTTTCGACTCCCGCAGCATCGAGTGTACCGCGGATGATGTGATAGCGGACGCCCGGCAGGTCTTTGACCCTGCCGCCGCGTATGAGAACTACCGAGTGCTCCTGAAGATTGTGTCCCTCTCCCGGTATATATGCCGTAACTTCGATGTGATTTGTCAGCCGTACGCGGGCGATCTTACGTAACGCCGAGTTAGGCTTTTTCGGTGTCATTGTTTTAACCTGCACACATACGCCACGTTTCTGCGGAGAACATACACCCTTCCTCGATTTGTTCTTCAAGGTGTTGTAGATCACCTGCAACGCGGGAGACTTGGTCTTCCTGGCCATCTTATGGCGGCCCTTCCTGACCAACTGATTCACTGTCGGCATACTAATCTCTTCCTTAAATATATATTCCCTGTTTTCGGCAAATTAAAAAGCCACCCAGTTGTCCCCGGACTACTTCCCGATCTGGCCCACATCCCGGGTCAACCAGCCGGCTTGATTGTTATCCAGGTCACGCAAAATCCGCGCGAAACTAATGAATATTAGCGCAACTTTGCAACAAATGGAAATATTAACATACGAATTCAATCCCTGTCAACAATAGCCGACCTACGTGATTTGAAGTGCCCGTCGTAACCTGGACTTTTCACCCGTGAAAAATCCCCTGCCTGTGCATCCGGCAGCCGGAAATTTTGCTGTACAATATACATGGCCCGTTTTAAACAATCCTCTAAATTAAAGGAGACGACATATGACGAGACAGGCAGACCCTTTTGAAGTATACGCCGAGCTGAAGTCCCGCGTAGAAAAGAATAAGTTCCCCGTGGATCCTATTTATATTGATCTGGCCAACAGGATCTTCCCCGGCGATAAAGAAATCATGCCCAGGATCCTGGCCTGCCTGGCCAATGCCGAACAGATCAAGATCGTTGCGGCGCTGCCCGATCTCGATTTACCACCCTCATCCGGACGTTCGCTCGAAGTTTCAGATACTTTCGCCGGCAAGCTGGGCATGGATAAAACCCTGGTCAGGCAGCATATCCGCGAGCTGTTTGAGAAGGGCCTGGTATTTCCCACCAGGAAAGGCCCCGCCATGGCTCGCACCTTTATGCAGTTGCACGATGCTGCGCTGGGCAATCCCAACTATGATAAAAGCCTGGGCCGGATTTATTATGATCTCTGGGGTTCCATCGAAGGCCCGATGACCAAACCAGCGCCTGCTAACCTGCCCGCCGGCCACGCCAGTGAATTCAGGGTTGTGCCGCGCTGGCCTTCCATTAAGGACGTGCCGGGGGTTCAGCCTTTCGAAAACGCACCTGCCCTGCTTAAATCCCGCAGCCTGATTGCAGTTATGCGCTGCGGCTGCAAAGCGTCGCACACTGACCGCTGGTGCGGCGTGCCGCAAGAGTCATGTATAACGCTGGACCGCACCGCCGAGTATAACCTGGATAGGAAAACGGGCAGGAAGATATCCGCCGACGAGGCCATAGCCATTATTCAGAATTTCGACAAGCAGCCGGCTGTGCATGTAACCGTAAACCAGCGTGAGGTAACGCAGCTCCTCTGCAACTGCCATTACTGCTGCTGTCTTGCCATCAAAATCGCCCAGAAGAGCCGTTTTATCTCGGTGGTCGACCCCGTAAAGTGCAAAGGTTGCGGGGTCTGTGTGGAAAGGTGCCAGTTCCAGGCCGTTTCAATGAAAAAATATGACGGGATCGAGGGCGAAAGATCTTTCACAGAACCCGAGATATGCAGGGGTTGTGGGAGCTGCAACATCACCTGCAAGTCGGGTGCCCGTAGCATGAAGTTGGTGCGTCCGCTTGAACATGTACCGGAGACGCTGAGCATCTATTAACTCTGAGCAGGCCGATGCGCCTGCCCGGGATATATATTTTAGATGGGATTGTTCCATTGCCCCCTGGGGGCGCCGTACTATGACGACGATGCCTGCATCGATTGCGGGCTGTGTTACGCCACGACGGCCGAAGAGAAAGTGGAGGCTTCCCGAAAGATAAGGGAATATATGAAAACACACATACCCCGCGCATCTGCCGTGAGCAAGATCGCGGTTTGCGGCAAGGGTGGCTCGGGCAAGACTACGGCCGTCGCATTGCTGGCGCTGGCGCTCAAAGAGGCCGGGCGCAGGGTGATAGTCATCGACGCTGACGAGTCGAATCCCGGCCTGGGCAGGATGCTTGGAATCAAGGGAGAGCCTCAAGCGCTCAGCGATCTATTTAATGAAGACGGCAAGTTCTCGCAGCGCGAGCGGTTTTCCATGGACGATATCCCTCCCGGATTTGTGTCGTCTGAAGACGGTGTACGGTTTATGGCGGTGGGGAAGATACTCGACCCCTTTCAGGGCTGCGCCTGCTCGCTGGCTGAGTCGGCGCGCAGCATAGTCGAGAAGCTCGAATTGAAAGAAGACGAGGTGCTGGTTTTGGACATGGAGGCGGGCGTCGAGAGCTTCGGCCGGGGCGTGGAAAGGCAGGCCGATACAATACTGGCTGTTGTTGAGCCCTCCCTCGAGTCCATAATTGTGGCCGGTCGCATCGCTCAGATGGCGCAGGGAATGGGCATCGGCCGGGTGGGCGCTATCCTCAACAAGATGTCTTCCATAAGTATGTCGGCCCGCGCCAGGCAGGAACTGGAAAAGCGCGATGTGAAAATATATGGCGTTTTGAACTACAACCCGAATCTGGCCGAAGCAGCTTTCGAGGGAAAGCCGGTGCGTGACCGTATTGCCGCTAAAGAGGCCGGCATCATTGTTGATGATTTATACAAAGCTCTATGATCGGCAACAGCCGATCTACGTTAGCATTAAACCTTGTTGCCCGGCCGGCAGCTCAATAGTGAAAACGGCTCCTTTGCCCAGTGCGCTTTCGACGTAAATTCTGCCCCCATGATCACGGACTATACTGTGGCATATGCTCAGTCCCAGGCCCGTTCCTTCCCCGGACTGCTTGGTGGTGTAGAAAGGATCGAACAAATGGTCCAGCTTATCGGCCGACATTCCGGGGCCGTCATCCCCTATGGCCAACTTTATATTGCCGCCGTATACATCCGTTTTAATGCTGAGCGTGCCGCGCTCGTGGGCCTGGTACATAAAATACTCCGCGTTTAATATGATATTGAGTATGGCCTGTTGAATCCGTGCAGGATCGCAATAGACCGAGGGCAAACCTTCCGACAGTTCCAGCTTCACATCGATATTCTCTTTCTGCATCCGGCTCTGTCTTAGATTGAGCACGTTCTCAATCAGGATATTTATTTGCTCCGCCCTCTTCTCGGCGACCTGGCCGCGCGAAAACGTGAGGAAGTTCTTGATTACTTCAGCCGCCCTCTTGCTCTCTTTATAAATAGACTCCACATCCTCTCTTATCTCCGGGGATGTGGCAGGGTTCTGCTGCAGTAGATAAGCGAATCCCATCACCGCGGTAAGCGGATTGTTGATCTCATGGGCCAGGCCGCCCGCCATCTCACCCAGAGAAACGAGCCGGTCGGCGACGATAAGGTTCTCGGTCACTACCTTCTGCTCGGTAATGTCCCTGGTAACACCTATTATCCCGCTTATCTTGCCCTCACTGTCTCGAAGAATACTCATTTTCTCATGTGCCCAGTAGCTTTTCCCATCACCGGCCTTAATTTTATACTCAATGACTTGTATCTCCGCCTCACCTTCCACCAGCGCCCGCATCGAGGCCTGCTGTTGCCTGGCATCCTTTGGATCCATCCCCAACCTTGCGGCCCACTCGCCGGAAGTGACGATATCTTTCACTTCATCTGCTTTAAATCCGGTATACAATTCTATTGACGGGCTGATATAGATTGGTTTCAAATCCAGGCCTACCGTCCATATCACGTCCAGGGAATTTTCCGCCAGCAGGCGGTACCGCTCCTCGCTCTGCCTCAATGCCTCCGCAGCCCTTTGCCTTTCGGTGATATCCGTCATCAGCACCAGGACGGCGGGTTTGCCTTCCCACTTAAAAGTGGTCGCTCTCATCTCCGCCCATTTTATCGCTCCATCCTTATCAATAAACCTGAAGGGATACAACGACGGCACCTTTTCATGGCTTGCCCAGGACGTGTAGTATCCCATAACCATTTGCTTATCGTCCGGATGAATAAACTCAATAAAAGGCCTGGACAGGAATTCTTCCCTGCTGTGGAGCATAATTTCAAATGTCCTGTCATTGACATATTTAACGATGGAGTCCTGCACAACCGCGATGGCCTCATTGGCATTTTCCACTAATAGCCGGTATTTCTCCTCCGATTCGCGTAACTCCTTCTCCGCTTTTTTCTTCTCAGTAACGTCACGGCCTATACCGAACACGATCTTACGGCCGCGCACCTGGAGGGGTGTGAGCGTGAGTTCGAGTACCTTTATCTTTCCCCAGACATAATAATCACGCTCTACCGTCCCTCCTATCTCCCAAATTTTGCGAAGATTCGCATACCAGTCCTCATCAAGATAAGGAGGCAGCGTATTTTTCACGTTCATAGCCAGGAATTCTTCTCGCGTACACTCGAGAAAGGCCAGCGCGGCGTCATTGCCGTCAATGTAGTTGCCCTCCATATCCTTTACCAGTATAGGGTTGGGAGTACCGGCAAACAGCGTACGGTAACGTTCTTCGCTCTCCTTCAGCGCTTCCCTGTCTGTGATATGGGCAATGAAAGTGCCCAGGTCCGCCGCAATGGCCTCGACCACGCTGCGGGCGTTGAAGGGGATCTCATCAAGTACATGGGAGGCGATATTCAGGCATGCTACGGCCCTGCCGTCATGTATAACCGGTATAACACCAAGGCCCTTCAGGCCCTCCGCCTGTCGAATCTCGTCCGTCGGTTCATCGATTTCGTTGTAAGTTGAGTAAACCGGTACGCCGTTTTTAATGATAAGGGCATTTGGCTCCGAATCTTTATAATAGGTAACCTGCCTGACGAAATCATCGGACAGCCCTCTGGAAACCGCCAGGTTGAATCCTAAGGCAACGGGATCCGCCAGGTAGATACCTCCGCAGTCCATGCCGGATACCAGAATCGCAGTGTCCAGGCACAGCTTCAATGCTTCATCAAGGTTCTCGATGCCGTTGAGGGCTACGGCCAGGTCTCTCTGCACCCGCATCTCTTCCTGCGCTTTCTTACGCTCGGCAGATTCCTGTTTCAACCTTTCGCTCAAGGCTTCCAGATGGGCAGCCCGCTCATGCATCTGCTTCAGCAGTCCCTGTCGCTGCCTGCGTACCTCATCCTTCAGCTCGGCATGCTCAATTACGACCTGTAGATGGCCTGAAACCGACTCTATCGTCTCTACCATGTACGGCGTTATTCCTCCGGCAACAGGGCTGATCAGCAGGATATATCCAGTTATCTTTCCCGCCAGCCTGACCGGTATCAGCGCCAGCGATTTGCAACCATACGAATTCATGGCATCATTCACCAGTTTCCTCAGGCTGCCCACCAGACCATCTGCTATAGCAAGCGTATCGCCCAGGCAAAGAGAGTCTTTTTCGCCGCAGGAAAACTCCGCTCCGGCTTCGCTGAAGAGCATCTCGACAGCGGGCTGGGAAATGGCTTTATTGGCGTCCCACAGGCCCGGGCTCTGCCCGGTCATGGCTTTCAGTGTCCTGTTTCCATAAGTATCCGAGATTATTACTTCTATAAACGGACAGCGGCTGTAACCTTTGAGCAGACTCACCAGATCATCCAGCAGCGGCTGGATCGACTGGTGCATCAATGCTGCCGCATAATAGTCCGTCATCAGGCGTTCTCTGTTCCTCAGCCCGGCTTCTTCAGTCACATCCCTGATCTGCAGATTCATGCCTTCCAGCCGTTTCTTCTTTGACAAATACGGCGTGAGCTTCAAATTCCAGAATCGAGTTGGCTGGCCCGGTCTGGTTATGGGCTGGGCCTGAACCTCCAGTTGCCGGCCTGCTTGCTTTACCCTGCGCCACAACTCCCTGAACTCATCATCTTTGCCCGGCACTCCCCATAGCGCGTTCTTCCTCAACTTGCGGCCGGTTAGCTTCCTGAGCGGCAGACCGCTGATGGCGGAAAAGCTTGCGTTGCAGTAAGTGATTACACCTGCTTTATCGAAGATACATATCCCGTCCGGCAGGCCGCCCAGCAGGGTGGTCATCTGCCCTCCTGCCGGCTCCGGTTTCCCGGTAGGATTGCGCCTTTTTACCGCCCTGCTCTTCCTGGGTGCGGGGCTCTGCCCGATGGCTTTCATAACGGTTTGTCTGGCCCTGTTCTTATCAGATTTTTTTGCCATCCTTATTTCCTCTCCCCGCTCTCGCAGCTAACCCACCTGTAACAGCTTACTTTATACTCTTTCTCACCTGCACGTGTCAACGGTATAATCCGCATTCGGACATATCCTGTAGGCCGTATTGAGCAACGCTCCGCCTTTGTGGCATACCCAAACGGCGGTTATAATTGAAGTCTCACCTTTATTATGCGCATCGACGATAAAATCTTACAGGGCATTGTAAAACCCGCTCGATATACAGGCGGGGAGTGGAATTCCATCCCGAAAAACTGGGAAACAGCCGATCTGCGGGTGGCGCTGGCCTTCCCTGATATCTACGAGGTGGGCATGTCCAATATGGCCATACCTGTTCTCTATGAGATAATCAACGGCATCCCCGGTGCTCTCGCCGAACGCGTTTACGCGCCGTGGATAGACATGGAGCAGGCGCTGCGTCAACATAATCATCCGCTCTGCAGCCTCGAGACCGGGCGCTCGTTGCGCGACTTCGATATCATCGGCTTTTCGCTGGGTTATGAGCTGAGCTACACAACCGTTCTAAATATGCTGGACCTATCAGGGATCCCCGTCTTCAGCGCGCAACGCGACGGATCATATCCCCTGATCATCGCCGGCGGCACCTGTGCCATGAATCCCGAGCCGCTCTCGGACTTCATCGATGTATTCTTCGCAGGTGAAGCTGAAGGCATGCTGGAGGAGATATTGACTGTAGTGCGGCAGCACAAAAATAACAGGAATACCTTGCTGCGCAACCTGGCGAAGCTGCCTGGGATATACGTACCCCGCTTTTACTCAGCGTTATACCGGGAAGATGGGACATTAGCTTCGCTGCATCCGGCGGCGGATAGCGCAGCTCCAGCCGGCATCGCTAAAGCCGTTGCTGATAAGCTAAGGCCGGTGACGCGGCCGGTAGTGCCTTATATAGAGGTAATACACGACCGCGCCGCCGTTGAGATACAACGGGGCTGCAGCCGGGGCTGCCGCTTTTGCCAGGCCGGGATTCTCTATCGCCCGATAAGGGAGCTGCCCGAAGATACCGTGCTCGAAACCGCCGGCTGCCTGCTGGAAAATACCGGATACAATACGCTGGCGCTGATATCCCTCAGCTCCGGCGACTACAGCAATATCCATCACCTTGTCCGGACTCTGTCGGACAGATATGCGAGGGCCGGTATAACCATCTCCCTGCCCAGCCTGAGGTTGGACAAATCTTCCATCGACCTTATCGACTCGCTGCCGGCAGGCCGCAAGACCACACTGACTTTTGCACCGGAAGCCGGCAGCGAGCGCTTACGCCGGGCCATCAATAAATGGATACCCCAGGATGCCATGATGGAAACCTTTGCCTCCGCCTTTGAAAAAGACTGGATGAACCTGAAGCTTTACTTTATGGTAGGACTCCCCACGGAGACGTCTGAGGATGTGAAAGATATTGCCGTCATGGTTGATTCCGTCAGCCGGCTGGGCAAAAGTATACGCGGGCGCCCGCCGCGCGTCAGGGTCTCGGTATCGTCCTTCGTTCCAAAACCGCACACCCCCTGCCAGTGGTCAGCCCAGGATACCGGCGGGCAGCTCGAGGCCAAGCAAGCTATTCTGCAGGGTCTGCTGAGACGGAGCGGTGTAAAGCTCTCCTGGCACGATACTAAAACCAGCCTTCTTGAGGCCGTGCTTGCACGCGGCGACCGTCGCCTGGGCGCCGTAATCTACTCCGCCTGGAAAAAAGGCTGCCGGCTGGCTACCTGGAGCGAGCTTTTCGATTATTCCAGGTGGCAGCAGGCATTTGAAGAGTGTGGAATTGATCCGTCCTTCTATGCACACCGGGAGAGGAACACGTCTGAACTGCTTCCCTGGCAGCATATCAATCCCGGTGTGAGCACCGCTTTCCTCAGGGCCGAGCGGGAAAGGATGTTCTCTGGAGAACTGACCGGTGATTGCCGTGCGGAGGCCTGCAATCTATGCGGGCTGCAGGGCAGCCATCACTCCTGTCGCGCCAGGGCCCGCGAAACAGTTTGAGCACCCGGCTGAGCGTGTCCACGAATTAAACGCGAAATTTGACTTTGAGGTTCAAACAGGATAACCTTTATGTTTTGTTACTAACTCTGGAGAATGACGATGAAAAGACTGGAGCTTGAAGTTTTAAAACGAGAAGTTAAAGGCAAGAAAGTGCGCTTTCTGCGGCGCGGCGGACTGATACCTTGCAACATATACGGCCACGGCATCGAATCGCAGCCCGTGCAGGTCGAAGCCCGCAAGCTCGGCCAGATTATTGCCAGGGCCGGGGGAACTGACCTGATCGCTCTTAAAATGGGCGGCGCTGACGCTTCAGGCATGGTGGTCATCCGTGACGTGCAGCGCAACCCCATGACCGGCGAGCCCATCCATGTGGATTTTTACCAGGTCAATATGGCTGAGAAGCTCAAGGCTGATGTTCCTCTGGTCTTCACCGGCAACGCTCCGGCCTTGAAGCTCAAGAACGTCTCCCTGTTACATGCTATGACATCGCTCCAGATCGAAGCACTGCCCGACGACCTCCCGCATAATATCGAGGTCGACATCTCCAGCCTCGCCCTTCCCGAGCAGTCCATTCATGTTAAGGACCTGAAGGTCAGCGACAAAATCACCATCCTGGCCGATCCCGACCAGATGCTGATCAAGGTCGCTGAGGTCCGCAAAGTTGTTGAAGAGGTTCCGGCGGTAGAGGCTCCGGCAGAGGGTGAAGAAGCAGCAGCCGAAGCAGCAGAGGGTGAAGAGGCGGCAGCAACATCTGAAGAGAAGCCCGAGAAGAAATAATACAGTCTTTATAAAAGCCCCCTCTTTAATCCGAGGGGGCTTTTCTTTTTCTATTCATGCTTTCGCACGAACTCGTCGAGTTCATGCAGATACAGTTCCATGCCCTCGGCAAAAATCGTATTGTGGTCCGCTTCAGGTATAACCACCATCTTCTTATCGGCGGTGGCCAGATTGCGGAAGATTTTCTCACCCTGGTCGAGCGGCACGATGGAATCATATTCCCCGTGTATCACCAGCGCAGGTATGGCTATTTTGACGACCCTATCAAAGCCCGGCGTGGGGGGAGCCGGCCTTCCGCCCGGTTGCGCTATCTTCACCATCCTTCCCAGCAGGTCTGTGATATCGCAGAAACCGCTCTCAATCACCAGTCCTTTGAAATCAGCCGTATAGGCGGCGGCCAACTCGATGGCCGGGCCGCTGCCCAGCGAGCGCCCCATAATAAAACGTCCGCCCATATAACCTTTTTCATCTAATAAAGCATGGAACCATTTTGCTATAGTATGGGCATCCCTCATCATGCCGGACACCGAAGGCCTTCCCCCGCTGCTGCCATATCCCCGGTAATCTGCAACCAGAAGGTTCAGGCCGATGTTGTTGAACGCGTCACCGATGTCTTCATATTCGCCGGCCAGCTCGCCGTTTCCATGGAAAAAAAGCAGGTTGGCGTTCTGCGCATCCCCGAAATAGAACCGGCAGGAGATATCGACGCCGTCTTCCACGGGTACCATGT
This sequence comes from Dehalococcoidia bacterium, assembly GCA_041653995.1. NCBI lineage: Bacteria > Bacillati > Chloroflexota > Dehalococcoidia > Dehalococcoidia bacterium. Next base: position 383,624 of record JBAZEK010000002.1, on the reverse strand, counting down.
ATCCCGTTGAGCGTTCGCTGTCGGCCGTCCTGTAATAGTCACTCCTGGGATAAAAAACGAAGTTAAGTATAGCGGGATGGTCAAAAGCCTTATATTCCTGCCAGCTGTCAGCCATATATCAACCTCCCTAATAATATGATCTGACTACCTTGCCGCTGATTGTCCCGCCTATTTCCAGCAGACCGTACGACTCATCGGCGCGGCCCGGATTAAACAGCAGCACGCCGTTTATTGTAATATTCGTGGCTATATGGCTGTGGCCGAATACAACCGCATCGGCGCCCGGGAAAAGCTCCATCACGCGGCTTTCCAGCCCGGCAGGCCCGCCGCTGCCGTGCACGATGCCGATTTTCTTCCCTTCCAGTTCAATCAACTGCTGCGGGGGAAGGCTCACTCTTACTTCGGGGAGGTCCATATTTCCGTATACGCCTTGCACCGGCGCCAGCGTCTGCAAACCCCGTATCACATCCATGGTTACGATATCGCCGGCGTGAACGATCAGATCCACCGTCCCAAGGACGCGTACAAGTTCCGACGGAAGCTGGCTGAAATGCCTCAGGTGTGTATCCGAGATAACGCCGATCCGTACCATATAAATCCTGTGTTAGTATAATTCGGACGTTAATATAGAGTAAAGGCCGGTCAGGCCGGATAATAAAACTCCCGCCCCCGTGAGGGTGGGGGCGGGAGTTAAGAGGAGGTGATACCCTTGTTTTTTACCAGGAGCAGGCGGCAAGACCCAACAGCAGGCTGAAGATTAAATATACTCCCAGTATTGCCGCAAATTCCAAGTTGATTCTCATTTTCCCGCCCCTGTTTTCTTCTTTCTACACTAATAACGTAACTGCAAGACATAAGGTTTAGGCCCTCGGCCGCTGGCCGGTTGGATTTACGCACCACTTAATCTATACTTTATCTAAATCATGGTATAGTATGCCTGAATGGCGGGTGCAATCACTTTCGCCCCGAGGAGGTAGCCATGTACTGTCATACTCATCCCGACCGCGATGCAATAGCCGCCTGCGTCGCCTGCAACCACGCCGTTTGCCTAGAATGCAAGGTTATTCATGACGGCAAGACATATTGCAATTCATGCATCCAGAAAATCGTCTCAGCGTCGGGCGCCCCGGCCTCACAGGCGCCGACGTCTCTTTTAGTGGGTAACACTTCAGGCATGGGAAGCCAGGCCGTCGTACCCAGGGAACTCGGCGAGTGGAACTGGGGCGGTTTTCTGCTCACCTGGATCTGGGGTATCGGCAACAATGTGTGGTGGTCATTTCTTGTGTTCGTCCCATACCTCGGCTTCATGGTCATGCCGTGGGTACTGGCCTTCAAAGGCAATCAGTGGGCCTGGCAGAGCAAACGCTGGGATAGTATTGAACACTTTAAGCGTGTTCAACATACCTGGACCATGTGGGGGCTGGGCATTACTATAGCAGTCACAGTGCTGATAACCCTGCTGCTTCTCCTCGGCCTGGGGCTGTTTGTCTGGGGCGTGCAGCAGTACGGCGTTTAACGTTTTCGGACGATTAGACATGCATTAGTCGGAGGATATTGAGATGAAGTGCGCTATACATACCGACCGAGAAGCAATTGGCGGTTGCTGCAGTTGCGGCAGCTATGTCTGCCCTGAGTGCAAGGTCGATATAGACGGGCAAATCTACTGCAACCAGTGCATGGAGCTCAGGTTAAAGGGAGGAGTCTGGCCGGGCACTGCCGCATCCGGAAGTTACAATACATCCGGGCTGGGCGTCCTCTCCAAAGCGCCTGCCGAGATAAGCGGCTGGAACTGGGGCGCTTTCTTTCTCACCTGGATCTGGGGTATCGGCAATAATGTCTGGATCGCGCTTATCGCGCTGTGCGGTATCTTACCATACATCGGCTGGATCGTCAGCCTGGTGATGGCCATTATTTTAGGAGTGCGGGGTAATGAGTGGGCCTGGCAGAGCAAGCGCTGGGACAGCATCGAACATTTCCAGAAGACGCAGCGCACCTGGATGTGGTGGGGCCTCGGTGTATTCTTGCTGCAGATAGCTCTTGTAGTAGCAGTGACGATACTGATCTTCTCCCTGATAATGATCGCTGCCACAGCAGGCCTCGATGGAGATCTGGACTGGCGGAGTGTCTTCCCCTCAATGTAGTGATAAAATAACAGCTTCTGTGCACGACTTATGAACGATTTACTGGTTTACTTGCTGTTCTTTGCCGGTGGGCTTGCCGTCGGAGTAGTAGTTACCGTAATCATTACACGTGTTTACAAGCCCTACTACAAGCAGGATATGCTGACTATCAGCGGTGAGATTCAGAAAAATCTGGCGGCGATTAACGAAAGTACCACGCAGATCGCCATGGATCGACTTGTGCAAATGTCGGGGCAGTTGGTGACGGCGCAGTCTAAACTCAGTGAGCAGACTCTTGAAGGCAAAAAGGCGCTTATAGAGCAGTCTGTTAAAGAAGTTCGAGACAACCTTAAAAATGTAGAAAAATTGATCGGTGATCTTGAAAAAGATCGAGCCAAAGCATATGGAGAACTTCTCACACAACTCAAAAACACGTCGGAACAGACCGGTAAGCTGTCGGAGACCACCGGCAAACTCCAGGCCGCACTGGGCAATACCAGAATCAGGGGCCAGTGGGGTGAACGCATGGCCGACGATATCCTGGCAGGTATCGGTTTCGTGGAGGGTATCAACTACACCAAGCAACAAATGGACCCGACCGGGGGCTCCAGGCCCGATTACACCTTTCTCCTGCCCAATCGCCTTCTGCTGAATATGGACGTCAAGTTCCCGTGGGAAAATTATAAAAAATACATCGATACGGATTCAGAGGCCGACCGGGAGGGCTTCAAGGCAGCCTTCCTCAAAGACGCGCGCCAGCGCATCAAGGAAGTCACTACCCGCGATTACATCAATCCCGAGCAGAATACCGTCGATTACGTGCTGGTACTGATACCCAATGAGCAGGTTTACCGCTTCATTAACGAGAATGATCCGGACCTGCTCGACTACGCGCTCCACTCCAAGGTAGTGCTATGTTCCCCTGTCACGCTGTACGCTGTGCTGGCCCTGATAAACCAGGCCGTCAAGAACTTCAAGATGGAGAAGGGTCTGGCCGAGATCATCAAGCATATCAATCGGTTCACCGAGCAGTGGCAGAAATTCCTGGAAAGCATGGATAAAATGGGCAAGAGGCTGCAGGATGCTCAAAAGGAGTTTGATAGCCTCACTACCACACGTAAAAACATGCTGGAACGGCCTTTACGCAAGATAGACCAGATCAGACATGACAGCGACATTAAGGAACTTGATGTCATCGAAGTCGTGCCTGATCCGCCGCTGTTGGACCAGGCCGAGGAAACGCTCCCCTAAAGCCCCTGCCCCATCTCTTTCAGCGCCTGGTCAGCTTTGTGGATGATGGCCAAATCTGAGGTCATGCCCTTGGCCCTGCGGAAATCCTCTGCGGCCTTAAGTACCTGACCTGTCTGCATGTATGCGCTGCCCCGGCTGCAATAGACCCTGGGATCCCGAGAGTCGAGCATGATCGACCGGCTGATGTCCTCGATGGCCTGGTAATATTGACCTTTCATCATGTAGGCGCAGCCGCGATTGTGAAACGCGCCGGGGTCTGTATCGTCAATATTGATAGAGCGCGAGAAGTCTTCGATGGCGCGGTCGAATTCTTTCCTGTAGTAATATACGCTGCCCCTGTTATAGAAAGCCGCCGCCAGGTTGGGATCGAGGTCTATGGCGCGGTTGAGGTCTGCCAGCGCAAGATCAAGATCGCCCTTCTTATAGAAAGCCCCTCCCCGCAACAGGTAGACGATTGCCGTGGTCGGATCGAATTGAATTGCCTTGGTCAACTCGTCTATCGCCAGGGAGTAATGGCCGTCCTTAAGCAGTTCGAAACTTTTCTCCTGATGTGCTTCCGCCTTCGCCTTATGCTCGACTGATACCTGGGGAGGAGGGGTCGACTTCGGGGTGGGTGGCGCAGGAATAGGATATGACAAGGGATCGTCCTGTTGTTCCGCCAGCGTCGGTTGCCTGGCTGATTCTTTCAGGGTAGCGGAGCCCGGCTGGCCGATATTTACCGGCTGCTCTACATTGCCTGCCGGTGCGGCAGGGGCTGGCGGCTTTGGAACCGGCGTCTCCGTAATACCCCATTCTATCTCCGTGCCGCAGTTTCCGCAGTAAGTGGTTCCAGGCTCAACGGCAGAGCCGCATTGAACACATGAATATACGAAGATCAGATCACAGAATCCACAGAAACGCTGCCCAAGGAAGGCTACGTTACCACACCGCGGACAGAGGAAACTCTGCTGCATGTTCACTTATAACCGCTGTTTACCCGATTATACCCCACAGGAGCAGAAAAAGTACATGCCGGCTTAATGGTGCAGTTGATTATACAGGTGCAGGGACGTATAATTTCCCTCGGTCTCTGGATTTGGATTGAAGCTATGAATACCCCCGCAGATTCGCTCATTGAGTTGGCTAAACAGACCGGGGCCATCAAGTTCGGCGAGTTCATCCTCGCGTCCGGCGCCAAAAGCAACCGCTATTTCGAAGGCAAACTGCTTACCCTTCACCCGGAGGGAGCATGCCGCGTTGGCGAAGCCATCTTCAATATACTGGAGGGCAGCGGAGCGCAGGCGGTCGGCGGCCTCATACTGGGCGCTATCCCCATTGCCACGGCTGTTTCCATCATCAGCCATCAAAGAGGTAAACCGCTGTTAGCGTTCATGGTACGTGAGTCCCCCAAGGAACACGGTACTAAAAAACTGATTGAGGGACCACTGGAACCGGGCATGCGGGTGGCTATTGTGGATGATGTGGTTACGCGAGGGGGATCGGTTTATAAGGCCATAGAAGCCGTTGAAAACATGGGCTGTATTGTGGTGAAGGTCGTAGCCATAGTCGACCGTCACGAAGGCGGAGGAGATAAGCTTATGGCTGATGGGTATGACTTCGTGCCCTTGATCCACTTCAATCCAGACGGCACTGTGCAGGCAAATAAGCTGCAGTAAGCAGATCGTATATAATTGTTACCGGAGGTGGAATTTAGAGATGTTGCCGATTAAGAATATTCTTTGCCCGACGGATTTCAGCGATCCTTCTTACGAAGCGCTAAAGGTAGCCGACGAACTTGCAGCGCATTTCGGCGCCACGCTTCACGTCATCAATGTGGTGCCCCTGGTGCCCATCGTAGAGGCGCCTATTGGCGTTGAATCGGCCAGTTTTAATGTGGCCTCTTACCAGCAGGAACTCGAAGGACAGGCTCAGAAGTCACTTAAGAGCCTGACGGAGCAAAAGATCAGCCGGGACGTCACTGCGGTGACGGAGGTGCTTATCGGTAATGCCGCCGGTGAGGTCATGCGCTATGCCGGAGAGAATGCAGTCGACTTGATCGTGATAGCTACCCATGGACTCTCGGGGTGGCGCAGGTTTATCTCGGGGTCCACCACGGAGCAGATCGTCCGCCAGGCCTCGTGCCCTGTTCTTACCATACGCAGACCGGGCGCCAAATAGGCAAGAACGGTTACGGCGGGTTTTTAACAATACCAGCCGCCGGTCATTTCTTGCCCAGTTGGTGGTGAACCTGCACATACCTGATTATGTCGGCGCGGTTCAGTATACCCACCAGCCGCTCCTCTATCACTACGGGCAACTGGTTCAACCCGTTCTCTGCCATGAGGCGCACTGCGGTTTTCATGTTGTCGCCCGGTGTTACCGTCTTAAGCGGCTGGGGCGTCATGACTTTGGAGATCGGTGTGGCCCGCCATGCGTCGGGCGCCAGCTTCTGGATATCGGCAAGAGTAACTATACCGAGCAATTTACCACCTTCAACCACGGCGGCTGACCTGATGCCTTTCTTAACGTAAACATCGTTGACCAGCGCTTCGACGTTTGAGCCGCCTTCGACCGTCTCCGGGCGGTCGTTCATCACGCTGGCCACCTTCACATTCAGCCAGATCGCACGCAGCTCCATCTCCCGCCTGGAAGCCTCGGCCGCGCTGTTGATAAACCAGCCGATAAAGATCAGCCATACGCCGCCCATTATATTATCGGTGAGCGCCCAGAACGCTCCCCAGGCGATCATGGCCCATCCGAATACCTGGCCTACGGTCGCAGCAATGTTAGTGGCCTTCCTCAGGTCATTGGTTGCACCCCATAGAATTGCGCGCAGGACGCGGCCGCCATCCAGGGGAAAGCCCGGCAGGATGTTGAAAGCAGCCAGCAGTACATTGATCTCTATCATGTAGACTACTGTGGCTTTGACAGGCCCCTCAACCGCCAGGCCGGATAAATCCAGTGCCCAGAACAGGCCGGCCAGAGCTACGCTGGTGAGGGGCCCGACAATGGCGATGGCGAACTCGATCCCCGGCTTCTCGGGCTCAGCTTCCAGGTTGCTCAGGCCGCCCAGTAAAAAGAGCGTTATGCTCTTAACCGGTACTCCGCGCGATATGGCCATCAGGGAATGCGCCAGCTCATGCACAAGGACGGAGACAAAGAGTAGCAGGGCCGCTACCGCCGCCGTTACCCAGTATATTATGCCTTCCCAGCCCGGGTACTCCGCCGGAAAATAACCCACTGCCAGTGACCAGCAGATCAGGATAAAGATAATAATCCATGTGTAATGTATGCCGATATCTATTCCGGCGATACGGGCTATGCGCAGCGATCCTTTCATCATGAACCCGGCAATCTATGTGGCAATCTGCTTGATGAAGCTCTCGATGACACGGTTAACTTCCGCCGGCTTCTCCAGGAAGGCCAGGTGCGTGCCGCCCTCGACAATACTCACCCGGCAATCCGTCATCTTGCCGGCTAGATACTGGGAATACTTCGGCGGCGTCATATTGTCCTGGTCGCCCACGATGCAGAGCGCCGGCAGTTTGATCTGTCCCACCTTGTCCATAATGTCGAACTTATCGCAACAGTGAAAATCGTTGAGCTGGGCTGCAGGCCCCACTTCTACCAGTCTGGGCATGAGGGCCCGGCGTATCTTCTCATCCACCGTTCCGTGAAGCGGTTCGACCAACTCTTTTATCCAGCCCTGCGTATCATCTAATTTGGCTCCTACGAGCTCCAGAATCAACGGCAAAACCCTCAGGCGTGCGCCGGAACCGATCAGGATGACCCCTTTCAGATCCCCCGGGTACTTGAGCGCGTGCATAAGCGCAATGCCCCCTCCCAGCGAATGCCCGGCCAGCACTATATCTGTATACTCTTTTTCCTGGAAATAGCCGTGCAGCCAATCAGTATAGGCTTCAACACTGGTGCAAATCTCTCCTCGGGGATGGCCGGGAAGGTCGGGCGTATCCGCATCTGTGAAGTGTTGCTTCTGCAACATCCATACATCACCGCAGGCGCCTGATCCATGTACAAAGACCAGCTTCATATCGTACCTCCTAAATACTGCAGGACTTCTGCGGATCCACAGTCCCCTCAATGACCGTCAGGAGTTTATGAGGCGAACGGGAGTTCCTGCTGGCCGGCGATCATAGGTTTTGGAGGCGTTGTGACCATGGCGCGTGTTTCCTTGGCAGCCTGTTCCTCGGGATTCTCTTTCTCAACCAGGGCGATGGAGACAACGCGGTCGCCTTCATCCAGCCTGGATAGCATCACGCCCTGCGTGATGCGGCCCTTGACGGGCACACCCTCGCGCCTCTTCTTCTTTCCACCTTCTACCGATACCACGGTCTCTTTCGCGACATCCACGTTGATCCTGAGCTGCACACCGTTGGCTGTCGTTATGAACAGCTCGTAGCCGGGTGGCACAAACTTGGCTGCAATGACCTTGCCGGTCTTGGTATTAACCCTGTGGGCCAGCACGCCCTTCCCACCTCTGCCGTGCAGGGGGAATTTCTCCACTTTGGTTTTCTTGCCGTATCCATTCTCGGTGACCGTAATCAGGTCTGCGGCCGGTTGTACAGTGCCCATGCTGACCACTATATCTCCCTTATTTAGCTTGATACCCCGCACGCCGCCGCTTGTACGTGAAGCATTGCGCAGGGGTGCCACGGCGAATTTAACGGCCTGCCCGTTGCGGCTGACCAGCATCAGCTTATCGGTGTCGGCTACAACGTCCACCCCGATCAGCTCCTCATCGTTTTTCAGCTTCATGGCTATAAGTCCGCTGCGGCGCACGTCGATAAAACTGCTCAGCCCTGTCTTCTTAACAATGCCCTTGGAGGTGGCCAGGAGCATGAATAGGCTCGGATCGGTCTTCTCCGGCACGAACATGGCTGTGACCTTCTCCTTGGCCTCGATGGGTATCAAATTAATGATATTGATGCCCTTTGTAGTGCGCGCGATATCCTGAGGTATCTCGTAGCATTTCATCTTGAAAACTCTGCCGCGGTTGGTGAAGAACAGCAGGTTGTCATGCGTATCGGCAGACATTGAGCTCATCACATCGTCGCTGTCGCGCGTTACCATGCCCTTGACGCCCCGCCCGCCGCGTAGCTGCTTGCGAAAAACATCTGCCGGGATGCGCTTAATATAACCCTGCTCGCTCAGCGTCACGATCACATCCATATGAGGGATCAGATCCTCCACCTGGAATTGTCCCGCCTCATCCTGTGTTATAACCGTGCGGCGCTTGTCACCGAACTTTGTCTTGAGGTCCAGAATATCCTGCTGGATGAGCTTGAGGATCTTATCGGGATTGGCCAGCAGGTCCTCCAGGTAATGTATCGTCTTAAGAACGTCCTTATATTCATCCAGGATCTTTTTGCGTTCAAGATTGGCCAGGCGGCGCAGCTGCATTTCGAGAATTGCCTGCGCCTGAAGCTGGCTGAGCGAAAACTCCGTCATAAGGTTCGCGCGTGCCGTATCAGCCGTCTCTGACTCGCGAATTGTCTTGATTACGGCATCCAGATGATCGAGGGCGATCTTAAAGCCCTCCAATATATGCGCTCTTTCTTTAGCCTTCTGCAGGTCGTACTTGGTCCTGCGTGTGATAACCTCGGTGCGGAAAGCCACGTAGCACTGCAGCGCGTCCTTGAGATTGATGACGCGCGGTTGCCCCTCCACCAGTGCGATCATATTGATGAAGAAAGCCGTCTGCATGGATGTGAACTTGAATAGATTGTTCTGCACCTTGGCCGGGTGCGCATCCTTGCGCAGACCTATGACAAGACGCATGCCCTGGCGGTCCGACTCGTCGCGGACATCGCTGATACCTTCGATCTTCTTGTCGCGGGCCAATTCGGCTATCTTCTTGACCAGCTCGGCTTTATTGGTCTGATAAGGCAGTTCGGTGACAATCAACTGCATCTTACCTGCCTTGGTCGATTCTTCCACAACCCTGGCCCTCAATACCACCTTGCCCTGCCCGACCGCATAGGCATTTTTTATCCCCTCCACGCCACAAATGATGCCGGCCGTGGGGAAATCAGGCCCTTTCACGAACTTCATCAGGTCGTCGACCGAAGCATCCGGATTCTCTATCAAATAATGTATCGCATCGCAGATCTCCGTGAGATTATGCGGCGGTATATTGGTAGCCATGCCCACCGCTATGCCGGAGGATCCGTTGACCAGCAAGTTCGGCAATCGTGCCGGCAACACCGAAGGCTCTTTGAGGCTGTCATCGAAATTCGGTATAAAGTCGATTGTATCCTTGTCGATATCCAGCAGCAGTTCGTCGGCAATCCGTGCCAGACGTGCCTCAGTGTAACGCATGGCCGCAGGCGGGTCGTCGTCGACGCTGCCGAAGTTGCCCTGGCCGTCTACCAGGCGGTAACGCATGGAGAAGTCCTGCGCCATGCGGACCATTGCATCGTAAACCGAGGAATCCCCGTGTGGATGATATTTGCCCAGCACTTCACCGACGATGCGTGCACTCTTCTTATAGGGCGCGTTGTAGCGCATATTGAGATCGTGCATGGCGAAGAGTATGCGCCGGTGTACGGGCTTCAGGCCGTCGCGCACGTCGGGCAAAGCGCGGGAGACTATAACGCTCATGGCGTAATCGAGGTATGAGCGTTTCATCTCGTCTTCAATACCGATCGGCTTTATAGAGAATCCTAATTCCATTTTTACTCCTCGTCACCGAAGCTGTTGTCGAGCCGTTGCAGGTCTTCCGTAGCCGTGTAGCCTTCATAAATCGAGAATCCCTCAGGGACGGTCTCGGTATCTTCCGATTCACTGTAATCGGGCTCTTCCAGCCCTTCTTCCTCTCCAGCGCTGTGCCTCAGCAGGTTATCTTTTACATGCGCGGGGTAGGCCTCCGTCACCCGTATTGGAAAAGATAGTCGGCCGGCCTGGCTGGGATGCTGGAAGGTCTCACGTATTATGACCTTGACTTTGTTGTGATCGTGATCAAGGCTGACAATGGCCGCTATGTATTTGTTCCCTCCGTTAAGCAGCTTGGCCAGGCGCAGCCCGTGTTCCGGCTCAATCACTCCAAGGTATTCGCCCCGGTCGTTCTTAACCACAGTATCCTGGTTTCTGACGTCAAGAAAGACCTTTTCCCCCGGTGTCAGCTTGAGCAGGACGGATTGAGGAGCGGGCTCGAGCAGGCTGACAATGCCGTATTTACCAACGTCAGCGATGAAATCACTCGGCTTGGCTTTCTCCCTTTTTACACTTGCGACTTTAGTGCCTTTAAGCAGCGCCAGCCGATCGAGGTTTTTTCTGGCTATTATATTGCTGGGAGATAGTTCGATGGACTTGCCATAGGCATCCTTGGCTTTCTTATAATCGCCCATCTCCATATAGGCACGGCCCAGGCGATTGTAAGCGTCTACGTCGGCGGGAAAAACCTCGATAATACCCTGGTTTGCGGCAATAGCCTCCTGCCAGCGACTCTCCGTAGCCATCTTTATGGCTTCCTGGATACGCCCCCGCCATATTCTGGCTTTCTCTTCTTCACGTTCGGGCATTCTGGATAACCTCTGCATAAAACATGTATACTGTTGCGCCCTTCGCAATCATTTTATTTAATACCAAATCCTGATCAAAGGCAAATCTGTTACTCATTATCATGGCCTGCTCCCGTGCCGGTGTGATTTTAGTCGTTTCACAAATCCAATCCTGCGCCTATCCTTTACAATAGAGAAGGGGATTTGACACGGCTTTTCAAGCGGTGCTAAATTACCACGTAAACTAAATTAAGTCAATAAGAAGGTGCACTGATGAAAGAACAGGTACAGGAAGTATTAAATATTATCCGCCCCAGCCTCCAGGCAGACGGCGGCGACGTTGAACTGGTGGATGTAAAGGACGGGGTAGTCAGTGTGAAGCTAAAGGGCGCCTGCTCCGGCTGCCCGATGTCTACCATGACGCTGAAAAAAGGTATTGAGCGCTTCCTTAAAGAGAAGATTCCCACAGTTAAAGAGGTTGTGGGCGTATAGAAGTCCGGCCTAACCTTTATCCAGCTCGAAGGCTTTGTGCAGGGCTCTAACGGCGTCTTTCACCTTGTCCTCCGCTATAATACAGGTAATCCGTATCTCGGAAGTGGTTATCATCTGTATATTTATGCCCTGCGCAAATAGGGTCTGGAACATCTTGGCTGCGTAGCCCGGGGTATTCTGCATACCCGTGCCGATTATCGAGACCTTGCCCAGTTTGGTGTCGCTGAGGCATTCTTTGGCGCCTATTTCCTTGGCTACCGGAGCAATTATCTTCATGGCCCTGGGGATATCCTTTTTAATAATGGTGAAGGTCAGATCCGTGATATTATTGGCGCTGGCATTTTGAACTATGGTTTCCACGCTTATACCGGCCTTTGCCAGCGGTGTAAAAATTGCAGCCGCTACACCGGGCCGGTCCGGTACACCGGTAATAGTGATCTTGGCCACATCCATATCGTGGGCAATGCCCCTTACCTTATTTTTCTGCTCCATTCTTTTTCCTCCGTGAATAATCGTGCCTGGTTTCTCCACCATGCTGGATGCCACCAGAATGGGTATGTTGAATACCTGGCCGAGCTCCACCGACCGATGATGCATTACCCTGGCGCCCGAAGTAGCCATTTCCAGCATCTCCTCGTAGCCTATCTCTTCCAGCTTGCGAGCCTCCGGCACCAGCCGGGGATCTGCCGTATAAACTCCTTCAACATCGGTATATATCTCGCATACCCCGGCCTTCAGGCTGGCTGCCAGAGCTACCGCCGTCGTGTCTGAGCCGCCCCTGCCCAGTGTGGCGATGTCATTGTCGGGAGTCATGCCCTGGAAACCGGCAACGATGACGATATTGCCTTTATCCAGCTCTTTTATAATCCTCTCCGGCTCTATGCCGGTTATCCTGGCCCGGCTGAAGGCCGAGTCCGTGGAAATTCCAGCCTGCTGGCCGCTGAGGGCTACCGCGCTGTAACCCATGGCGTGCAGCGCCATGGCCAGAAGGGTGCTGGAAACTATCTCTCCCGTGGATAGCAGCAGGTCCATCTCGCGCGGCTCAGGATTCGGATTGATCTTATTGGCCAGCTCGATCAAATCATCAGTAGTATCGCCCATGGCCGATACCACCACTACGACTTTATTGCCCTTTTTGAACGAGGCCGCGATCCTGCGTGCCACGTTTCGGATCTTATCGGCATCGGCCACCGAGCTGCCACCGTATTTCTGCACTACTATCGCCATATCTGTTTTTGCCTGCCTTCTTTATTTATCCTTCAAGAAAATATCCATGAGTTTAAATCCCGGCTCAACGGAGACACCGGTGCAGCCAGCCTCCGCTTCTGTGAAGCGGGCTGCCCCGTTGGGTTTTATTCCCCCGCCCCAGATGAGGAAGGGAACCGGCTCGGCGCAATGCGTTTTAAGCTCGATCGGCGTGGGATGGTCCGGCATCACCAGCACCTTGATCTGCCCGCCCTTCCAGTCCAGCAGCCTGCCGATGACCTCCCTGTCGATCAACTCGATAGCCTTTATCTTGTCGGCTGTCGAGCCCCTGTGTCCCATCTCGTCCGGCGCCTCAATATGCATAACAGCCAGGTCGCCGGTTTTTAGCGATCGCAGCGCCCCTTCAGCCTGGGCTGCGAAATCATTATCGAGGTTATCGGTGACGCCATCGATATGCAGCACCTCTATGCCGGCCATCATAGCAAGCCCGCGCAGCAGATCGACACCCGACGTGAGCGATGCCCGGAGGCCACGTAACTCCCGGAAAGAAGGCATCTCCGGCACGCGGCCGCTGGGCCAGAAAAGCCATATCGAGGTCACCGGCAGCTTGCCCCGCCTCTTTCGCTCTTCATTGACCGGGTGGCCGGCCAGCACGCTCTCAGATTTTTTCATCAGTTCACATAAAATCTCACTTCCGCGCCCGCGCGGAAGGTAATCCTGCACCTGGCGATCGGTTATGTCATGCGGGGGTGTGCAGAGAGCCATCAGTGTATCCTCCCGGCCGCTTATCCTGCAGATGTGCCTGTAGCTGATGCCGGGAAAGAATTTAAGCTCGTCCGAGCCCAGTTTCTCATTCAGTGTATCAATGATAACCGTGGCTTCCCCGGTGCTGATATGCCCTGCGCTGTGGCTAACCATTTTACCCTCGATTATCGTCACCAGATTGCAGCGAAATGTTACATCTCCCGGGCTAATGGGGACACCCACACTGCGGGCTTCGATGGCGCTCCTCCCTCTGTAATAGACCGTGGGGTCATAACCCAGCACAGACATGCACGCCGGCGCGCTACCCGGCTCCATACCCGGCGGTATGGTCAATGCCATGCCGCTGTACCCCTGCCTGGCCATAAGGTCGAGATTGGGGGTGTACGCTGCCTCGAGGCATGTTTTATTACCCATCTCGGCAAGAGGCCAGCCGGAGGCGCCGTCCACTATGACTATGCAAAATTTCATAGCCAGTAAGTTTACAATTGTTGCCCTAAAAGTTAAAGCCGACTATAATATTTAACCCGTGCGGGGAGTAGCGCAGTTGGTTAGCGCGCAGCGTTCGGGACGCTGAGGTCGGAGGTTCGAGTCCTCTCTCCCCGACCAGCCACGATCCTTATCCCACTTCTCTCTTCGCCTCATCCCAGAGGGAATCCATCTCGCTAAGCTTCATGCCTCGCAGGTCCAGACCCCGTTCACGGCAGACCTGCTCGATATATTGAAATCGCCTTGTGAAACGGGCATTAGCCAGGCGCAGTGCTGATTCGAGGTCCACATCCATATGGCGGGCCACACTGGCGAGCACCAGCAGCACGTCACCGAATTCATGGTTCCTCTCTTCCTGCGTTGCGGCGTTCTTCAGCTCCGCCACCTCCTCGACCAGCTTATCTATGATGTCGTCGGCATTCTCCCAATCGAAACCCACGGCAGCCACCCTGCGTCCCGCAGTCTGGCTGTATGCCAGGGCCGGCAAACTGCCGGGTATGCCGCCCAGAAGTGATTGATTTCCATTCTTCTCACTTTCTTTAAGCTCCTGCCAGCTGAGAGAAGCTTCTTCGGCGCCAGCGATCTCCTTGCCTCCGAAGACATGCGGGTGCCTTTTGATCATTTTGCTGTTAATACTGCGCAGTACGTCCTCGAGAGAAAACTCCCCCGCTTCGCGGGCGATCTGAGAATGAAGCATTATCTGCAGCCAGAGATCGCCCAGTTCCTCGCTGAGGGCCGCCGTGTCGTTATTATCGATCGCCTCCAGAGCCTCATAACTTTCCTCGATAAGGTATTTCTTGAGAGAGTCATGCGTTTGCCGTCGGTCCCAGGGACAACCGCCCTCCCCCCGTAAACGCTCTACAATTGTTCTGAAGGTCTCGAATTTATCGAGCTCTGCTTCGTTGAATCCCGATGTCTCGCTGGCCATGCTCCGGCTTAATCCCGCCTGCCGCCGAATACCAGAAGGATGAAGTAGAGCAACTGTGCCACGGCCTGCAGCATGGCAGCCACATAGGTCAGGGCCGCAGCGGATAGAACCGCGCTTGCCCCCTCGTATTCCTGCCCCACCAGCAGGCCGGTTTCCCTGATCATTTGCCGGGCCCTGTTGCTGGCGTTGAATTCAACCGGCAGCGTAATAAGAGTAAACAGTACTGCAGCTGTAAAAAGCAGTATGCCGGCTATGGCCACCATCTCGCCGAATACCTGCGATAGACCCATAAGCAGAAGGCCGCCGAATACCAGAATCCATCCAAGTGTGCTGCCGATATTGGCGGCGGGTACCAGGGCGGACCTTAAGCCCATCATGGCATACTTCGTTTTATGCTGCATGGCGTGGCCGACCTCGTGAAGCGCAATGCCGACTGCGGCAACGGAAGGTGTTCCTGCAACTTCCGGAGAAAGCCTCAGCACTCTTTTGGAGGGATCGTAATGATCGGTCAATTTACCCTTGACGGTCTCGACCGGTATGTCCGCCATTCCGTTGGCTCTCAGCAACTGCATCGCAGCCTGGGCGCCGGTCACTCCCCGCTGGTTGTAAACCTTAGAATATTTAGCGTAGGTGGATTTCACCTTGATCTGCGCATATATCATGAATATCAGGGCGGGCGCCATTAATATAAGGTAAAGCAACATCTATGCTATTTCTCCATCGATTTGATTAATACTTAATAAGTTTATTTCGCGATGGCGGTTAAGTCAAAGAATGCTGCCGATGAAATTTTTGTGCCCGGCCATGAAATCTGACGCCGTCATTTCACGTTTGCCCTCCGGTTGAATCCTGATAAGACCGAGCAATCCGTCACCGGTCCTGACAGCCACCCGTGTCACTTCTCCCCGGGGCAATTCAACAACCTGCCCCACTGTGCCTTTTTCCACCGTCTGCAGCGGGATGGTTTCCATAATCTTAATTCTGGCGTTCATCCATTCAACATAGCTTCCCGGCCAGGGATTGCAGGCCCTCACCTTGCGCCATAATTGTACCGCCGTCCAGCTCCAGTCCAGTGTTCCGTCCTCTTTCCTTTCCATGCGCGTATGGCTGGCCTGGGTTTCGTCCTGTGCAACAGGTTGTATGGTCCCTGCGGCCCAGCCCGGCAGTATGTCCATCAGCAATTCAGCGCCTGTTTCCGCTAACCGTCCCGTCAATGACCCGGTGGTATCATCATCCTTTATATCTACTGCCGCCTGTGCAATGACAGGCCCGCTGTCGACTTTCCTCTCTATTAGCATAATTGAAACGCCGGTCTGTGTATCGCCTTGGAGTATGGCGGTTGCTACAGGAGAAGGCCCCCTGTACTTGGGCAGCAGCGACGGATGGACGTTAATGCATTTGTAAGGTGGGATTTTTAGAACCTCCTCCGGTAATATCTGACCGTAGGCCGCTACGATGATTATGTCAGGCTTCAAGCCGGCTAGCATTTCCACCTCTGTGGGATCTTTGAATGATTCGGGCTGGATCACGCGCAGTCCGGCTTCTGCGGCAAATTGTTTTACAGGACAGGCGGCAATCCGTTGACCGCGCCCCGTCTTTTTGTCCGGCTGCGTATATACTGCTTTAACCTCATATTCATTCAATATCAACGCCCGCAATGCAGGCAGCGAAAAAGCAGGTGATCCCATAAATACAACTTTCATAATCTACTAAAAAATTATAAGTTTTTTTCCGTTATGTCAAAATAACCATTGACACTGTCGAAGAAGCCTGTGGTAATCTATCTACGGTTTGGGGAGAGGACCGCGGCATGTTCAGCAGACACTAACAAAGCTCTAGCGGTTTTTACACTATCTAAACGAAAAGTCTGCATTTGTCGTTCCACTGGGGGAACTTTTTTCTCTTTTTACGGGATATACGAACAAAAATATAGTACGGTTAAGAGGCGAATGCAAGCTGATAAAATATGGCAGGCGGCCCTGGGCGAACTGCAGATCCAGGTAAGCAAAGCTAATTATAATACGTGGCTTAAGGATTCCAGGGGAATTGACTACGATAACGGCGTCTTCACGGTCGCTGTTCCCTCGACCTTCATCGCGGAATGGCTTAAAGGCCGGCTGTATTCCGTGGTCTGCAGGATACTGTCAACTATCACGGGCAGAATTACCGAAGTTGTTTTCCAGGTACAGGCGATAAACCGTGATCCTGCTCCCGGCAGGAATAGATTATTGACCGATGGAGGGACCAGCGTGAAGGAACGTCCCGCTGCGTCCAGGACAACCGGCTTGAATTCCAAATTCACCTTTGATACATATGTTGCGGGCGACTGTAATCTTTTACCCTATACGGCCTCGCTGGAGATAGCCGAGAATCCCGGAGGAGTGTTTAATCCTCTATTTATATATGGCAGCACCGGCACCGGCAAAACTCATCTTCTCCACGCGATCGGGCAGGCGGCCCGGTCCAGAGGGGTGAATGCCCTGTACATGAGCGCCGAGCAATTCACCAATGAGTTTATCATAGCTATACGCAACAAAAAGGCCGAGGAATTCCGGATTAAATTCAGCAGAGCGGATATCCTCCTGCTCGATGATATACAGTTCCTCAGCGGGAAAAATCAAACCCAGGAATGTATTTTCCATATTATTAACGACTTATTAGCGGATAATCGCCAGATCGTAATATCCTGCGATCGGCCTCCCAGAGAGATCGAGTCGTTTAATGTGCGCCTGCGCTCCCGCCTCGAGGGTGGGCTGGTGGCCGATATCTATCCTCCCGACCATAAAACGCGGCTGGCCATACTTGATCTGAAATCGTCACTCATGCAAATTAAGTTCGATGACAATATCCTCAATTTCCTTGCAACCAATTTCCACGGCAGCGTAAGGGTTCTGGAGGGCGCGCTCATTCGCCTTTCTACCTATTCCCGCATGAATAACACGACCCTTGATGTCAATGCCGTCAAGGCATTTCTTAATGATTTGATAGCGGCTACCAGACAAAGCAGCGGGAATTATACTGCCGCAGCCGTTATAAACGCCGTGGCGGATTATTTCGCCATCCCGCCCGATGACATAACTGGTAAGAAAAGGGATCTTAAGACTTCACGGGCCCGTCATATCGTAATGTACCTTTTGCGCCAGCAGAACCACACCAACCTCGCCGAGATCGGAAGGATTCTGGGCAATCGCGACCACTCAACTGTCATCCATGGTTATGACAGGATTGCCTTGAATATAAGCTCCGATTCTCAGTTAAGCAAGTCCATCGAAGATATCCGGTTAATGTTGAAATCCCGCGGTTCTTCTTAGTCCTGTTCACTGGTTGTGGAGAAATTCCCCCTTTTTGTTGATAACTTCCGTCCACTTTTTAACATCGATTCCCTCTACTAACCTGATCTTGTTATTAGCTGGTATTGTCTTCCACATAGTCAACCTCCTTATAATGATTACTATGAAACTTACATATAACCTACAGATAGAATAAAATACAATAAAAGATATGTTTGTTGATAATGTAGAAATACAGGTTAAGGCCGGCCATGGAGGAAGCGGCCTGGCCAGTTTCAGGAGGGAAAAATTCTTGCCTTTCGGCGGTCCGGATGGGGGCGATGGGGGCAAGGGGGGAGATATATATCTATATGCCGACAGTGGTGTTGAGAGCCTGTCATCTTTTAAACATAAACGTCTTTTTAAGGCGGACAACGGCGGGGACGGGGGCAAGAACCGTATGCACGGAATAAATGCCGGGGACCTGTCGATCAGGGTGCCGATGGGAACTACCGTATTTATCAAGGAAAAGGGCCGTGAGATGGTTGTAACCGATCTGATCAAGGATGGTCAAAAGGTGCTGCTGGCCCGAGGAGGAAAAGGAGGGAAGGGTAATGTGCACTATGCAACTTCCACCCGGAAAGCTCCCAAGGTTTTCCAGCGGGGTGAGGAAGGACAGCACCATGACATAATACTCAGAGTGAGCCTGGTCGTCGACGTATGTATAATCGGATTCTCCAACAGCGGAAAGTCGACGCTGCTTTCCGCACTTTCATCAGCCCGTCCGGAGATCGCCGATTACCAGTTTACTACACGGGCGCCCGTGCTGGGCGTGGTTGACGACGGCGTAAATAAACTGACCTGGGTAGAGATGCCCGCACTCACCAGGGATTCCGGCCTCGGAAAAGGGTTAGGGAATACTTTTCTCTATCAGGCCGGACGTGCCTCTGTCATTGTTTATCTGCTGGATGCAGGTTCTACCGATCTAAAAGGGGACTTTAAGACGTTGAGGAACGAGGTTCTGGCATTTGACGGTAATCTGGCTCAGAAGGCGGCAATCATTGCAGTCAACAAAATAGACAGCATAGATATCGAAGCTAAGGAAGATTATGTTAAGAAAAGTCTGGCCGGCATCGAGGCGCCCTGTATAATGATATCAGCGCTGGGTAAGATCGGCCTGGATACATTGGTTTCACAGGCGCACAGCATGGTATTGGAAATAAAGCACAGGTCGTCCGGCGAACAGGCGGCGGAAGTGATCTTCAGGCCGAAACCCGTAGATATACGCTAAAATAATGAAATTAGGAATAATGGGCGGCACATTCGATCCGCCCCACATGGCGCATCTTATCATTGCCGAGACGGCAAGGGTTGGGCTGCAACTTGATAAGGTAATCTTTGTACCGGCCGGCGATCCCTGGATGAAATCCGCGCATACAGTCACCTGTGCCGGGAAAAGAGTCGAGATGGTAGGCCTAGCCATAGATTCAAATCCATCCTTCAGCCTCTCATCGATCGAGGTGAATCGCCCGGGCCCCACTTATACGGTCGACACTGTCGAGCAACTGGCGGGAGAAATAGGGCAAAACTCAGAGCTGTCCCTGCTGCTGGGTTGGGACAGCGTAGCTGAGCTGCCTTCCTGGAAGGCGCCCTACCGCCTATTAAAGATGGTCAGGATCGTGGCTTTCCCGCGTCCCGGAGCTGCAAAGCCCGATCTCGCAGAGCTGGAAAAGGCCATGCCGGGAAGCAGCGAAAGGATCATCTATATGGATGAACCCTGTTTGAGTATAAGCTCCACCTGCATCAGGCAGAGAGTGAAAGAGGGGAAGTCGGTGCGCTATCTCGTGCCCGATGCTGTGGCGCTATATATCGTTGAGCACAAACTGTATACGGCCTGATATAGAAGAGCCTATATATCGAGATTCTTGACGCTGCGGGCATGGGCCTGTATGAAGGATTTTCGGGGCGGGACCTCGCTGCCCATCAATATATGGAATATCTCGTCGGCTTTCATGGCGTCGTCGACGCGCACTTTGAGTAAAGTTCGTGTGGCGGGATTCATGGTTGTCTCCCACAGCTGCTCGGGACTCATCTCGCCTAAACCTTTGTAGCGCTGCACGTCCACCTTGCTGCTCTTCATGGTGGCCATCTTGGCGTCTTTTTCGGCGTCCGAGTAGACCCAGTGCTGCTGCTTGCCGGATGCCAGCCGGTACAGCGGCGGCTGCGCGATGAAAAGGTGTCCTTTGTCGATTATGTCAAACATGTTGCGGTAGAAGAAGGTCAAAAGCAGGGTGCGGATGTGAGCCCCATCCACGTCGGCATCCGTCATGATGATGACCTGATGGTAGCGTAGCTTGTTGTAATCGTATCCGTCGCTGATTCCGGTGCCCAGTGCGGTGATCAACGCCCTTATCTCCTCATGATCGAAGATCTTGTCCTTGGCGGCTTTTTCCACGTTAAGTATTTTGCCGCGCAGGGGCAGGATGGCCTGGAAATTGCGGTCGCGACCCTGTTTGGCCGAGCCGCCGGCTGAATCGCCCTCAACCAGGTATAATTCGCAGTCTTTCGGATTGTTGCTGGCACAGTCTGCCAGCTTGCCGGGAAGAGTGCCGAACTCGAGGCCGGTCTTCTTGAGGATGAGGTCGCGCGCCTTGCGGGCAGCCTCACGGGCCTTGGCGGCCAGCAGGCACTTGTCTATTATCGATTTACCCTCGTCGGGGTGCTTCTCCAGATACTCGTTAAGCTGGTCGCTGGCCACCGATTCAACCTGTCCCTTGACCTCCGGGTTACCCAGCTTGGCCTTGGTCTGTCCTTCAAACTGGGGCGATGCGACTTTCACGCTGACAACAGCCGTCAGGCCGTCGCGGATGTCCTCGCCCGATAGATTGGGGTCGTTATCTTTAAGGAACTTGTTCTTTCTGGCGTAATCGTTGAGCACGCGGGTCAGGGCTGCGCGGAACCCTGTCATGTGTGTGCCGCCTTCCTTGGTATTAACACAGTTCGCGAAAGCGGTCACGTTCTCCGAATAGCCGTCGTTATACTGAATGGCGATCTCTACGGCGGTGCTGTTGACCCGCCCGGAGATGTAGATGGACTTATCCAGCACCTGGCGGTTCTTGTTTATGCGCCTGACCAGGCTGGCGATGCCGCCCTCGAAGAAATAGGTGGTTTCGCGATCCGTGCGCTCGTCCCTGAGGTTGATCTCGGTGCCCTTGTTGAGGAAAGCGAGCTCACGAAGGCGTTCAGCCAGCTGATTGAAATCATAGCTGATCTCACCGAATATCTCGGTGTCTGCCATGAACGAGATGGTGGTGCCTGTCTGGTCGGTCTTGCCCACGGACTTGACGTCCGCCTGGCGGATGCCCACCTTGTACTCCTGCCGCCAGACCTTGCCGTTTCTGCTCACCTCGGCCCTCAGCCAGGAAGAAAGTGCGCTGACCACCGATGCGCCGACACCGTGCAGGCCGGATGAGACGCTGTAGGCACCGTCGCCGAATTTGCCTCCGGCATGCAGGGTTGTCATTACCACCTCAAGGGCTGATATGCCCTTTTCCGGATGGACGTCGACAGGTATTCCCCTGCCGTTGTCTGAGACTGTTACTGAGTTATCCGCATTGATCGTGACCTGTATCCTGTCGCAGTAGCCGGCCATCGCCTCGTCAATGCTGTTATAAACTATCTCGTAGACCAGGTGGTGAAGGCCGTCCTTGCCGGTGTCGCCGATGTACATGCCGGGACGCATGCGCACCGCTTCCAGTCCGTCCAGGACACGGATGTTTTCTGCATTGTAGTCGCCGTTGTTGGAACCGTTGATCTGTTCAGAGGTCATGGTTTATCTCTCAAATTGAATGTCGCCCGTCCAAAATCTCCCGGCAAGCGAGGTATTAAGATAAGCATCACAATATATTGTGTTTGCTCAATCGAAGCACACAAGGACTTGCAATTTCAGACAATAGTATAGCATATCCCGCGTGGAAATGCATCAGCCTCGGGCTGGTTATTTAGTCTCATATATTCCCTGTCGGGCCAACTCATCCGCCCGCTCGTTCAGTTTGTTCCCGGAATGTCCGGCGACCTTGATAAACTTTACCTTATATAAGGATGTCAGCGAGAGGAGCTTCTCCCATAGGTCGCGGTTTTCCACCGGTTTCCTGGCGGCGTTATGCCAGCCGTTCCGCTGCCAGGTCGCGTACCATTTTCTCTGCATGCAATTGACCAGATACGCGCTGTCCGTGTAGACCTCAACGGCATATTTCCCCGATTTGATCTGTTCCAGCGCCCTGATGCAGGCGGTCAGCTCCATGCGCTGGTTGGTGGTATTCTTCTCGCCGCCATGGATCTCTTTTAAGCGGCTGCCCTGAAGCAGTACGGCGCCCCACCCACCGGTATTGACGTGATACTGGTTCCCCGAGCAGGCGCCGTCGCAATAGACAATAATTTTATCGCTGCCCGGCATGTACCAATTATACGTTATTTTGAACCTGCGCGAGCGGACGGTATTTCCTTGCCGACCCAATATAATCGATGTTAGAATTCACGTAATTTCATTTTCGTCGTATATACCATGATCTTAATTGGCGAGAACATTCATATCATATCCAGGGCAGTCAGCGACGCCGTCAAGAACAGGGATAGCGCGCCCATACAGGATCTGGCAAAGGCGCAGGCCCTGGCCGGGGCTGACTATCTCGATCTGAATTTGGGCCCGGCGCGCAAAGAGCCGGAAGAGGTGGCTTCGTGGCTGGTGGATACCGTTCAGGCAGTCGCCGACCTGCCGATATCTCTGGATACCATGAACCCTTTGGCCATGGAGGCCGGATTGAAGCTATGCCGAAAGCGGGCCCTTTTGAACTCGGCGTCGGGTAAGGCGGAGAGCAGAGAAAAAATGATGCCGCTGGCCGTCAAATACGGCACGCAGGTGATTATCTCAGTTATCACGGATAAGGGATGCCCGCCCGATGTCGATTCCAGGGTCGAAAGCATCATGGAGACCGTGGCTTATGCCAATAGCCTGGGCATCGATAACGAGGACATCTGGGTGGATCCCATCGTATTGCCGGTAAGCGCCGATCAGAAACAGGTGCGCGAGGCGCTGGAATTCATCAGGATACTGCCGGATCTGCTGCCGGGCGTGAAATCGGTGGTCGGCCTTTCAAACGTATCCAACGGCACGCCGACGCCTTTGCGCGGCATCCTGAATCGCACTTATATGGTTATGCTGGAAAGGAACGGACTCTACTCTGCCATAGCAGACGTTCTGGATCAGGAGCTAATCGACCTTAATCGAGGCAGCTTGAATGATATACGGGTGCTTATTCACAGGGTGATGGATGGAGAGACGGTCGACGCTGACGCGCTGCCCGAGAATGAGAAGAATTATGTAAAAACTGCCAGGGTGCTGATGGGGGATACGCTTTATTCGCATGCCTGGCTGGAAGGTTAGACGAGGTAAACCTTATGGAATATAAAGCGCCCCTGGAAAAATATACGGGCAGAATCAGGGAGATCACCATAGGCAGGGGTGGAAAGAGCCTGAAGATCGGTGGCAGCAATATATTGCCCCTGCACCATTTCGAGGGCAATGCCGCCAACAGGCCCGCGGTGGCGCTCGAAGTTGATGATAACGGAGCCGCCGGCTGGGCCGGGAGCGCTGTAGAACCTTTCAAAGACGTGGTTCACGACCCGGTTAAGTGGGGGTCGCGCTGTCTGAAACTGGGCGCGGATCTGGTCTGCCTGCACCTGGAGGGAACCGATCCGAACGGAGCAAATAAAACTGCGGTGGAAGCCGCCGCGTTGGTCAAACTGATGGCTCAGGAATTGGACTCCCCATTAATAGTCTATGGTTGCGGGGATGATAAAAAGGATGTTGAGGTGCTGACGGCGATTGCAGAGGCCTGCAAAGACGAGAATCTATTGCTGGGCCCGGCCGTCAAGGAGAATTACGAGGCTATATTGAAGGCGGTTGCCGACAATGGGCATTGCGTTATAGCCCAGACTCCCATAGATATAAACCTGGAGAAAGAGCTTAACGTGAAATTGCTCAAGCAGCTCCCTCCCGAACGAATAGTCATCGATCCGCTGAGCTCTGCGCTCGGTTACGGAATGGAGTATAGCTTCACCATAATGGAGCGGACCAGGCAGGTAGGCGTTATATACGGTGATGCGGCCATGCAGATGCCTGTTATCGCTGACCTGGGCCGAGAATGCTGGAAGACCAACCAGGCCCGGTCAGAAGGCGAGCAGGGCATGCTCTGGGAAAGCATTACGGCTATGAGCCTGCTATTAGCAGGCTCAGATATACTGGTGCTCCGACACCCGGATAACTGCAGGTTGCTGAAGGAAGCGATCGACGGCAAAATATAGGAGGCTTTCGTGGTGAGAAACGAGAGGCAGAAACGGGAGGCGGGGGATTTTATCAGGGCTGAAGATAATTGGGAGCCGATCGGTCATACTCCGCTGCCGGGCATGCTGGAGTTAAGGAACTGGGACAGGCGTCTGCTTCGAACCTGGAAACCGTTCTATGTGCCCGTCACGGATAAATGCAGCCTCTGCAACTATGGTGAATGCGACCTGTCGGACGCCGGCAGGGGCGTCTGCGGGATGGATGCCCGGGCCATGCAGTCCCGGCTTACACTCAGGGCTTGCTGTGCGGGGCTGGCGGGCACACTGGCCGGGGCGCGCAGGGTTATAGATTCACTGGTTGATGGGAAGGGACGGGATCTGCCGATTTACCTGGGCGAAAAAGTCGGAATAGAAGCCCCGCATATCAGGACGGTGTTGGGCATGAAGCCGGCCGTGCTGGGCGACCTGGAGAAAACACTGCATTACATTGAAGATCAGCTTGCCCTGCTGCTAGCCTCCGGCAATGTGGGCTGCGAAGCTTCTATCGAAGATCTGGAATCCAAGGCCATGCATGCCTCAATGCTTGCACACGTCGCGATGGAGGCACAGGAGCTGGCCGCCTGCTCCGGATTCGCATTTCCCTCTTCCAGAGCGGATACTGATTTTGTCGATGTGGGTTGGGCGTCGGTGGATAAAACGAAGCCGATTATTCTTGTGGCCGGTAGCGATACGGTCCTGGCCGTATACCTGGTTGATTACTTGAGGCACAGCAACCTGGAGGGCAAGATAGAGGTCGCCGGCGTTGGACCGGTTGCCCATGACCTGGTACGCTACAGCCCCCTGGCTAAAATCGCAGGGACGCTCTCCGGCCTGGCCCCTTTATTACGCAGCGGCGGTGCGGACGTCGTGCTGGGCGGCGGCGGCAACCTGCTGACCGATATCGCAGCCGAAACGAGGGCAGCGGGCACGGCCTTCATTGCTACCGATGCGGCGGCGGCCTACGGCCTGGAAGACCGGTCGGCCGGCGATACCGAGGAGATATTGATCGCGCTGCAGCAGGATAAGGCTTTGCTGGTATCCGATCCTGTCAAAGCGGCTTCCGTGGCGGTGGAAGCAGCGCTCAG
The DNA here is from genome assembly GCA_041653995.1 of Dehalococcoidia bacterium. NCBI lineage: Bacteria > Bacillati > Chloroflexota > Dehalococcoidia > Dehalococcoidia bacterium. Next base: position 358,142 of record JBAZEK010000002.1, on the reverse strand, counting down.
GCTCTCTGCCTCCCGCGGTAAAGCGGCCTCTCAGGCACAAGGGCTGCTCCCTAAGTCCGGCAAGATGCGGATTGGGCGCGGACCGGTTATGGATACCGAAATAAGAAAGGTCGGGGCGCCGCTGGTGCTGGGGACCATACCGGGGGTTATCGCCATCGTAGGAGGATCGAACTACCCGGGATCGCCCGATGACATTGCGGACATTGCAGAGGAATTTGCCAAACGCAAGTACGTGGTCGCGCTGGCCGGGGACTCAGCCATTGCGGCAGCCCTTAAAACCGACGCTGAGGGAAAGTCCATCTATGAAAGATATCCACCCGATTTCGATGCCGGGGGAGTGATCAATATAGGCTCCGGCGCCTCCGCTGCGCACATCAGCGGCGCGGCCATAAAAATTGCCAGCATCTTTGCCGCCCTGCCGTTGCGCGCCAACTACGAGATAGTGGCGGATTATATCCTCAACCGGGTCGGCGCCTGCGGGTTGGCCTGGGGCGCCTGCGGCGAGGACGAGCTTGCCCTGGCCACCGGCTGTAACCGGCTGGGTATACCCGTCGTGGTCGGCCCGCGCTGTATCAAGTACGGTCGCCTCTATTTGAGCAAGCCGGGAGAGACGGACTGGAGCGTGATGGACGGTCGCGAAAAAAGGATCGTGGATACGGGGGAGCCTTCTCCCGAGCACCTCATCAACCTGCTGGCTGACAAAGGTTCCGCCGTTGTAGCGCTGGCCAAGCTGTGCATGCGCAGGAATGATACGCCGCAGGGCAGGGCAACCAAGCTTACGCACTATATCGGCCTGCACAAACAGTATTTCGGGAAGCTGCCGGACGATGTCCATTTGTTCATCAGGAAAGCCTCGGATATTCCGATCTTCTTTAAGAAGGAATTGCAGCCGCATCTGAACGAGGTCGGCTGGGGAGAGAAACCCGTGCTGTCGCTGCCCACCCTGGTCGGCACTTATCCCTCCCGGGTCACGTTGGATGAAGTCGTGCATTAATACCGGCAGTATGCATTAGGATAAGCCGGGTATGTGCGGATATAATATTAATTTAAGCAGCGGGAATGATTTTTAAGGGAAGGCGAAAGTGTAATGGCTGACGGAATATTTCCGGTCGATATCGGGCCCCAGTATGAGGGAGAGGTTATCCGCAAGGCCGATATGCGTGTCGAGCTGGGCGGGCCTAATGTGAAAACCAAGTTCGAACTGGTCTCCATCCGGAAAGCCGGAGATGTTACACATGAGAAGGTGGAGGTAATCGGGCCGGACCTTCCCGATATGGCGGAGGGGAGCAGCCAGCCCATCGTTTTGCTGGTGGAAGTGGCCGGCGGCCGTCTGGAGAGGGATATAGAGCCTGTCCTGGAGCGGCGGCTGCACCTTTACCTGAACTACATTGAAGGTTTTTACCACATGAACCAGCGTCAGGACGTCTGGATGCGGCTCAACAAGGCCTCATTTAACAAGGGGCTGAGATCGCTCAAGACGCTGGGAGAAATACTGATATTCCTTTACACATCGGAGATAGAGATCATCGAGAAGATACAGGTCACGTTTGTCACCGATCCGCAAAGGATCGAGGAACTGCTGCCCGGGGCCGTAAGCGTATACCGTGCGCGCGATGAGAAGATCAGGGGCCTGCGCGAGGCGGATGTGCAGGAATTCTACAGCTGCGCCCTCTGCCAGAGTTTCGCCCCCACACATATTTGTTGTATAACACCTGAGCGTATCGCTAACTGCGGCGCCATCAACTGGTTCGACGGTAAGGCGGCCTATCAGATGGATCCGGAGGGGCCGATACAGGCCGTTGCCAAAGGCGACATCATTGATCCGGTGCGCGGCGAATACAGCGGCGCCGACAAACTGGCGCTGGAAAAGTCCATGGGCGCCTATGACAAAGTCTTTTTACACAGCGCCTTCGGATATCCCCACACGTCCTGCGGCTGCTTCCAGGCGATATGCTTTTACATACCGGAGGTGGATGCATTAGGCATCGTTAACCGGGATTTCGAAGGCGATACCGTGGCCGGCGCATCTTTCACCACCATGGCCGGCGATACCAGCGGAGGAAGGCAGGTGGAGGGCTTTCTGGGCATCGCCCTGGAGTACCTTCGCTCACCCAGCTTCCTCAAGGCCGACGGCGGCTGGTACCGCATCGTCTGGATGCCGCGCGTCATACAGGAGATGTACCGGGATGCCTGCCCCATGGACCTGCAGGGTAAAATAGCCACGGAGAACGATGTTGCCAACATCGATGAGCTGGTTGCTTTCCTCGACCGCGCAGGCCATCCCTGGGTCAAAGGCGGGGTTAGATTACCTCAATAAAGGAGAATACTTTGGCAATCAAAGGTACCGATATAGTCAAGCGCCTGCCCGAGGGCGGGAAGAAGAACTGTAAGGAATGCGGCCTGCCCACCTGCTTCGCTTTCGCTATGAAGCTGGCATCCGGCGGCATCGCCATCGATAAATGCCCGTATCTGGCGCCGGAGGTCAGGAGCGAGCTGGAGGACGCGCTGGCGCCTCCCATCCGTCCCGTCACTATCGGTACGGGAGCGGGCGCCTTCGTGATCGGAGACGAGACCGTCCTCTATAGACATGAGAAGACGTTCGTCCACCAGCCGGGCATCGCCGTGCTGGTTTCGGACGATCTGCCGGACAACGTTGTTGACGACAGGATCAGGAAACTCAAGGGCTTGCAGTATAGCTGGGTGGGCAAGACCCTCAAAGCCGACCTGCTGGCCGTGCAGTGCAAATCCGGCGACCGCGCCAGATTCACCGGGCTGATAAGGAAGGCGCTTTCCGCGACTGATTGTCCTCTGATGCTGATCAGCGAAGACACAGATGCCCTTCTGGCTGCGCATGAAATGTGTGCTGACAGGAGGCCGCTGCTCTATCCTGTCACAGTGCACAACCTGGATAAGGTGGTCGGTGCGGTAAAGGCGAGGCCTGCGCCCCTGGTAGTCAGGGCTGCCGGTGTTGAATCGCTGGTACCCATCACCACGCGGCTCAGGGATGCCGGTATAGAGGACGTCCTGCTGGACCCGGGCTCGAAGGATATGCAGTCTGCTCTGCGCGATCAGACGCTGATCCGCAGGGCGGCTCTCAAGCAGGGCTTCCGGCTGCTGGGATATCCCACTGTAGCCTTTCCCTGCTTCATGACTGCGGATAAAAGGCGTGAGATGCTACTGGCCGCTATGTTCATCCCCAAGTACGCGGGCATCATCGTTCTTTCGGATATAGATGAGCATACGCTGTTGCCCCTGCTGGTGCAGAGGCTGAATATTTATACCGATCCCCGCATGCCCATGTCCATGGAGGAGAAGGTTTATCCCATCAACGACCCGGACTCAGCGTCGCCTGTGCTGGTGACGACCAACTGGGCGCTGACGTATTTCATCGTTGCATCGGAGATCGAGGCCAGCAAGGTGCCGTCCTGGCTGTGCGTCAAAGAGACGGGAGGGCTGGGTGTGCTCACGGCCTGGGCAGCCGGCAAGTTCAGCGGCGACAGCATCGCACCCTTCATCAGGAAATGCGGTGTGGAGGGGATGGTCAAGCATCGGCGCCTGGTCATACCCGGCAAGGTTGCCCGCATCCGCAATGAGCTCACCGAGGCCTTGCCCGACTGGGAGATAATCGTAGGCCCGGGCGATGCCAACGAGATACCCGCTTACCTGCCCGGACTGGTTAAAAGCTGGAAAGGGTGATGTATTCATCGATTCTGACTGCATCGAGCCGGCATCGCAGCCACCTCATTGATATCCTCCAGAAAATACAGTCCAGGGACGGCTATCTTTCCGATCAAGCCATGCTGAAGGTCGCCGGATTTCTTGAAATGTCCTCAGCGACCGTGTGGGGCGTGGCCACCTTCTATAACCAGTTTCGCTTCACACCACCGGCCAGAAAGCCTGTCAGGGTGTGCATGGGCACGGCCTGCCACCTGGCAGGCGGACAGCTCGTGCTGGAGGCCATGGCCCGCGAGTTGAAAATCGAAGTCGGCGATACCAGCGAAGATCGGGAATTCAGCCTGGAAAGGGTAGCCTGCGTCGGCTGCTGTGCGCTGGCGCCGGTCGTGACTATAGAGGGTAAGGTGTATCCCGGAATGACGCCGCCCGGGGTGGAGGAAACTCTCGTGGAGATCAAGGCTCAGTCTGAAGCGGAAGTGTGATGCAGGTCGGTAATGAAACACAGCATGATCCGCACACGCTCTCAAAATAAGGTAAGTTCGCCGTATTCGGACAAAATCACACATATCCTGGTGGGGACGGCTACCTGCGGCCGCGCCGCCGGCTCAATGGCTGTGCTTGAGGCTTTCAGACGCGAAATTGAAGATATCAAAGATAAGGCGCGGGCCTGGGAGGTCGGCTGCATGGGATTGTGCTCCCAGGAGCCGCTGGTGGTCATCATCAAGCCGGGCGATTTCTCCGTCTGCTATCATCATGTCACTCCTCAGTCGGTGCCGCAGCTTGTCGAAGGGTACGTCAGGGGCGATGACCCCTGTCTGGAGCTGGCGCTGGGCACGGTGACAGGAGGTAACGGCGACGCTGTTTACATCCCCGAGCTTGACCTTTTCCAATATCAATCGAGGTTACTGCTGCGCAATTGCGGCTACATCTCACCGCTGGAGATAGATCACTATGCTGCCGGCGGAGGGTACCGGGGTTTGGCAAAGGCGTTAAAGATGGAGCCGTCGCAGATAATAAGGCAGATTGAAAAATCCGGGCTGCGCGGCCTCGGCGGGGCGGGATATCCCGTAGCGGCCAAGTGGACGGCCTGTGCGCAGGCGGGGGGCAGTAATAGATACGTGATCTGCAACGCCGACGAGGGCGACCCCGGGGCTTTTATGGACCGCGTCCTCCTTGAGAGCGATCCGCACGCCGTGCTGGAGGGGATGATTATCGCCGCTTACGCCGTTGGAGCGAGTAAGGGATATATCTATATCAGGGAGGAGTATCCGCTGGCCATAGACAGGATCAGCGTTGCACTCAAACAGGCCCGGGCTAAAGGTCTGCTGGGGAGGCGCATCCTGAATTCGGATTTCAGCTTTATGGTCGAGATAGTCAGGGGCGCAGGCGCTTTTGTATCGGGGGAGGAAACTGCCATGATAGCGGCTATGGAAGGCGGGCGCTCATGGCCGGAGCACCGGCCGCCTTATCCCGCGCAGTCCGGCCTGCGCGGCAGGCCCACACTGGTGAACAACGTTAAAACGCTGGCCGGCGTTTCCGCCATCCTGCAAAAAGGGTGGCGCTCGTTCCGCGATATAGGTACTGCAAATAGTCGGGGTACGGCGCTCTTTGCGCTGGCCGGCAAGCTGGAGAACACGGGCCTGGCCGAGGTGCCCATGGGGACTTCGCTGCGCACGCTGGTTTATGATATCGGAGGTGGAATAAAACGCGGCAGGCAATTAAAGGCTGTGCAGATCGGAGGACCGTCCGGCGGTTGCCTTCCGGGCGACCTGCTCGATACACAGATAGATTTTGACTCGCTCAAGTGCGCGGGCGCCATCATGGGCTCGGGCGGCGTTATCGTCATGGATGAGGATAACTGCATGGTGGACACCGCCAAATATTTCGTGGATTTCAGCCGGCAGGAGTCCTGCGGGAAGTGTACCTTCTGCCGCATAGGCATCTACCACATGCACTCGTTGCTGGACGATATTACGCGGGGCAATGGATCGCCTGAATCGATCGAAGCGCTGGGTAAGCTGGCCGAGGATGTACGGACAGGGTCTCTGTGCGGGCTGGGAAGGATGTCGCCCAACCCCGTGCTGACCACACTGCGCTACTTCCGCCAGGAATATGAAGCTCACGTGCTGGAGCAGCGCTGCCCGGCGCGCGTCTGCAAAGAGCTTACGGCCTACTATATACTCCCCGAGAAATGCTACAAGGGCTGCGACCACTGCGTGCTGGCCTGTCCGGTTGAGGCCGTCTTCAGCGATGATAAGGGCCTCAAAGTGGTGGACCAGCTCAAATGCACCAAGTGCGGCAGTTGTGAGCTGGTCTGCCCCGCGGAGTATAATGCTGTGATAAGGCTTTCGCCGGTTAGACTCGTACCTGCAGACCGGCGTACCAGGCCGGATACAAAGGAGCCGTAAAGCATGACCATAACGATCGCTGTTGCAGGAAAGGGCGGCGTGGGCAAAACCGCCATCTCTGCCGTACTGGTTGACTTTCTGTCCAATAAGGGTGCGGTGCTGGCGGTGGACGCCGATCCCAGCACCAACCTTAACGATGCCCTGGGAGTGGGCGTGACGGGGACGGTGGGCAGGACGCGCGAGAAGATGACGGACGAAGTCAAAGCGGGCCGCCTGACCATGGCTATCTCCAAGCAGGAGATACTCGACGCCCGCATTCACGAATCGCTGGTCGAGACCGACAGGTTCGACCTTCTGGCTATGGGGCGTCCCGAGGGGCCAGGATGCTACTGCGCCGCCAACCACATGATACGCTTCTCCATCGACAAGCTGGCCAAAAGCTATGACTACGTGGTGATGGACTGCGAGGCCGGTCTGGAGCATATCAGCCGGCAGACCACGCAGGATATCGATTTCCTGCTGGCCGTGACCGATCCGACCATGCGCGGGCTTAACACCTGCGTCCGCCTGCAGGAGCTCAGCAAGGAGATACGCACCAATATCAAAGGGGGCGTCCTTCTCATAGTCAACCGCCTGCGCAACGGCCTGCCTGTGGAATTTAAGGAGGCTGTGGATAAATCGGGGCTGATGCTCTTCGCTACGATACCGGAGGACCCTAATATCTTCGACCTGGACGTTAAGGGGAAACCTCTTACAGCGCTGCCGCTTGATTCCAGCTTCCGACGGGCGGTGCAGGAGATCCTTTTCCGGCTGAAGGTTCGATAGGTTATTAAATTCAACAGCTTGCGGATGTGCCGTCCTTTTATGATACTGTGTTAAATCTGATATAGCGTGCAAACGGCATGGTAGATAGTAATAACCGGCTGTTCAGCCTGGCGGACATAGAGGGCAAGACCAGCCCTCACCAGATGCAGGTTAAAGGCGCCCTGAAGATGCGGGCCGCGCCCCTTGAATACGTTAAGGACGTTCAAGCGCTGGCCGCCTATCTGGGAGGCAATGTCGTGAAGCCCGGGATCGGCGAGGATTGGGCGGTGAGCAAGGAGATGTTCCCGGGTGTAATAGTCAGTTTTATCTTTAACAGATCCGACGAGGAATTTCCCGCCAGGCTGCGAGCACTTTACAGCGGTGATAAGATTAGGATGATCAGGGGTGATGAGCTTGCCACCATCACCATATCGCTGGCCAACCAGCTGTTGCGCTATGTGAGAGAAGCCAATGCCGGTGTGAAGCTGCCGGACATATGCTACAGGGTTTAGCCTCACGGATAATGAAGCATGGACGATGAATTAAAGGCCTTTATCGATACCAAATTTCAACTGCCGCCCATCGAGGGGGAAGATAAGACCTGCTCTTTGGAGGCGGCTATCAGGGAACATGTCAGGCCCGGTATGTCCATACATTTCGCCGGCAGGAGCGGGGCGCTTTTCTATCAACTGGTGCGGGAGTTCTGGGGCAAAAAAGGGGATTTCACCATCATCAGCCCCTATGTATCAGCCCTGCTGCTGGCGCTCATCCGCGGCGGGCTGATGAAGAAGACTATTACCAGCTTTGCCGGCAACACCTACCCCACACCCGGGCCCAATCCGCTGGTGCAGAAAGCCTACATCTCGGGCGCGGTGGAATTTGAGAACTGGAGCATGCTGACCATCACGCAGCGCCTGCTGGCGGGCGCCATGGGTTGGGATTTCATACCCACGCGCTCCCTGATAGGCAGCACAATGGCCGAGGAGAACAAGGGTGATTTCAACGTTATCGATTCGCCCTTCGGCGGCGGTCAGACCGGCCTGCTCAGAGCGCTGCGGCCGGACATAACCTTTGTGCACGGCCTGGCGGCAGACCGCTCCGGCAACACCATATTGCCCTACCCCCTGAGCATAGATGCATTCGGCGCCTGGGCAGCCAGACAGGCGGTCATCGTGAGCGTGGAGCACATCGTACCCACCGATTATATCCGCAGCCATGCGCACCTCGTACGCATACCCGCTTATATGGTCAAAGCGGTTTGCGAGGTGCCCTACGGCGCCCATCCCGGGGGCCTGCCCAACTGCGGAATACCGCAATACGAAGGCTATTTCGACGACTACGAATTTGCCACAATTATCCGGGATGCCTCCATGGACGAGACACGCTTCATGGGATTTATCCGTGAGTGGATACTCAATTGCAAGGACCATAAGCAATATCTTGATAAGATCGGAAAGGATAGGCTGCGCTACCTCAAGGACAAGGCCAAGCCGCATTCCTGGGTGGTGGAGACCCTGGCGGCCGTGCCCGGTATAGAGTTCCAGAAGGAATCCAACCAGCTTGAAAGGATGGTGATAGCGGGAAGCAGGCATATAGCCAACCTGTGTCAGTCAAAGGGCTACAGGACTATGCTGGCCGGGGTGGGGCTGGCACAGCTCGCCGCGTGGATGGCGGCCTACCGGCTGAAAGGCTTGAAGCATGATACCGAGCTGGTAGCCGAGAACGGTATGTACGGCTATATGCCGGTGCCGTCGGACCCCACAGGCTTCAGCATGCATAATCTGCACTCCTGCAAGATGCTCACCAATATCGAGACGGCCCTGGGCGTCCTGGCCGGCGGGTCGAGCAGCTCCTGCCTGGGTGTCCTCGGCGCGGCCCAGATCGACAGGTACGGGAACGGCAACTCCACCAAGATACCGCATGTCTATTACATCGTAGGGTCGGGCGGCGCCAACGACGTGGTCAGCTCCTGCCGCGAGACCATTGTATTTGCCCCCGCCGGCAGGGAGAGGCTGATCAAGGACGTTTCGTATATAACCTACCCGGGCAGAAATGTTAAGACGCTGGTTACGGACGTGGGCATCTTCGAGAAGCCCGAGGGCAGGGACACCCTGGTGCTGACCTCCTATATCCCTTACGGGACGGCCATCAGGGAGGATGAGGCTATCAGGGGTATAAAGAGGATGGTGGGTTGGGAGCTGGAGGTGGCCCCGCACCTGCAAAAGATAGACCTGCCTTCGTATGAGGAAAAGATGATGGTCAGGCTCTTCGATCCCCACGGCTTCTATACAAAGGTCTGAGAAGCGCCGCCTATTGAGTCCGGCCGAACTCCCTCTTGAGCTGTTGTGAGCTGAGGTGCAGCATGGTTGGCCGTCCGTGGGGACAGGTGCGCGGCTGAGCGGTGGCCGCAAGCTGTTTGATAAGCTCCGCCTGTTCGCCCGCATCCAGTTTATGGCCTGCCCTGATAGCGCCGTGGCAGGCGATTAAGCGGGCGGCTTTTAAGTCCCGCTTGCCCGGATCCTTTTCGACTCCCATCTCATCAAGTATTTCTACGATGGTATCCCTCAGTGCCGCGCCGCTCAACACCGATGGCACCGCGCGCACCAGGCAGGTATTGCCGCCGAAGGGCTCGATGGTGAACCCGAGCTCGCTCAGCAGGTTGGAGCAACCTGCCAGTGCCTGTACCTGGGCGGGCGAAAGCTCCAGCGCCAGAGGTTCCAGCATGCCCTGCACATCGAGCTGGCCGTCCGTCCTCTGCGCCATTATTTTTTCGAACAGTATACGTTCATGGGCCGCATGCTGATCAACCAGGTAGAGGCCCTCCTCGCCCTCCGCCAGAATATAGCTGGAGGAAAGCTGCCCCAGCGTCCTTAAAGCGGGGACCTCCGTGGCATGGGGTTCCCACAGGGGGCGGGCCGATGCCTCTTCGAGATCCGGCCGCGCCGATGGCAGCGGCGACTTTGACAGGGTATCCCTCACTGTTTTCACGATGGCCGTGAAGACGTCGTTGTTATTGCGGAATTTTACCTCGAGCTTGGTGGGATGGACGTTGACATCCACCTCCTCCGGAGGAATGGCGATATTGATTACCGCCAGCGGATGCCTGCCCGTCATCAGCAGTCCTTCGTAGGCGGTCTCAACCGCTTTGGCCAGTATTGAGTTGCGCACGTAGCGCCGGTTGACGAAGAAGCTCAGGTAGCTGCGGCTGGAGCGCTGCACGGAAGGCGGGCTGGCCAGGCCCTGAATGTAAAGCTGTCCATTTATTCCCTCCACCTCCATCATTTTCCTGGCGATGTCCAGGCCGTAAATCACGGACACCGCCGACCGCAGCTCCGCGTCCCCGGTGGTGCGCAGGGTGGTGTGGCCGTCGCTGACCAGCTCGAACTGCACTTCGGGATAGGCCAGCGCAAACTGGCTCACCAGCGCGGCTATATGTGCGGACTCGGTGGTGGCGGATTTCAGGAATTTCAACCTGGCCGGAAAGTTCTGGAAGAGCCGCCGAACCGTTACGGTGGTACCCTGCGGACGGCTTTTTTTCTCTCGGACAGTGGTCCTGCCGTTCTCTATGCGCAGGTAGCTGGCGGCGCTGCTGCCGGAGTCGCGTGTCAATATCTCAACCTCGGCCACGGATGCAATGCTGGGTAGGGCTTCTCCCCTGAAACCGAGCGTATTGATATGCTCGAGATCTTTCAGCCCTGTGATCTTACTGGTGGCATGCCGCTTGATCGCTATCTCCGCCTCGGCCGCCGAAAGCCCGCACCCATTGTCAGACACGCGCAGGTAGCTGACACCGCCGTTGTTGGCCTCGATATTGATCTCTGTAGCGCCCGCGTCCAGGGAGTTCTCTATCAACTCCTTGACCACAGAGGCGGGACGCTCTATGACTTCACCGGCTGCGATCTTCGAAGTTACCTCGGGCGGGAGTACCTTGATGGGCATGAGCTAATTTTACAACACTTTCCCGCCCACCACCGTCCTCACCACTTCGATGTCCTTGATCCTGTCCGGCTGCACCTTAAAGGGATCGTCGCTTAAAAGAACCAGGTCGGCTCGCTTGCCCTGCGTGATGCTGCCCTTGATATCTTCTTCGAATTGCAGGTAGGCGGCGTCCAGCGTGTACATGCGCAAAGCTTGCTCGATCGAGATGCACTGGTGGGGCTCGAAGCCCTCGCGGGTGACGCAACACCCAATAGCCTGAAGCACATCCTGGGACTCTATCGGCGCATCGGAAGCGCCTCCCACTTTAATGCCGGCATCCAGGAATGACCGCAGGGGGTAGACCGTTTTACAGCGCTCCGCCCCCAATCTCCACGGCAGCCAGCCTTTCTCGGAGTGTATGAACATGGGTTGTGTGGAAACCAAAACGCCCAGCCCGGCCATTTGCTGAATCACTTCCGCATCCATGATGGAAGCATGCTCGAGGCGGTGGCGGCAACCCCGGCGGGGAAACTCTTTAAGTAGCTTTCCATAAAGTTCCACGCACAGCTTGTTGGCGGCATCCCCGATGGCGTGTACACACACCTGCCATCCCGCATTGTGAGCCGCAGCCATAAGCCCGTACAGCTCATCCGGCGTGTGCATCAGCAAGCCGCTTTTTTCAGGATTGTCCGAGAAAGGCTCATACATGTAAGCGGTGGAGGACCCGAAAGTGCCGTCCGCGAAGAGCTTAACTCCCCCCAGCCGGTTTGGACCGGTGTTGAGGGAGCTGTTTCGCAGCCCGTCCAATCCGGCCAAATCGGGTGTTATCAGCAGCGAATAAAGGCTGAGCGGGCAGAGCTCGCTGAAAAGCTGCATGGCGGTGACATCGAAGGCGCCGGCTGAGCCGGCCGGCCCTTCGGCGCTCGTCTGTAATACGACGCCGGCGGAGGTCAGCCCCAGGGAGATCAGCCTCTGGAAAGTGCTGCGGGCGCTTTCCATCAGGACCTGCATTTCGGGCATGGGCATGCTGTTCATCACCAGTTGCAGGGCGGTTTCACGGAATTTCCCCGAAGGGAAACCTCCCTCTTCCCGTTCTATGGCGCCCGCCTCGGGGTCCGGTGTAGAAGCGGTTATCCCGGCAGCTTCAATAGCCAGGGTATTGGCGAAGACCGAGTGGCCGTCATGCTTGATTACGGCCACCGGCCTTTCGGTGCTGACAGCGTCCAGGTCGTGCCTGTCGGGCGCCCGTTTCTCACGCAGGCTTTGCTCGTCGAAGTTCAGGCCGATCAACCAGGAGTCGTCGCTCTTCCTCAGCAGGGCCAGGCGCAGCTTCTGTTGCAGATCCGCCATGGAAGTCACACCGCCCAGGTCGCAATTCATGGCAAAAAAAATCAGCAGGACCGGGTGCATGTGCGTGTCTATGAAACCGGGCAACAGGGCGCCGCCCCGCATATCGATCAACTCATACCCCTTCCCCAGCGCTTTTAAGCAGGCGTCCTTTGTCCCTACGGCAATTATCTTCCCTTCCCGCACTGCGACTGACCCGGCGACAGGGCAGCCCGGGTCGATGGTGCGGACTGTGCCGTTGTAGAAAAGCTGACCGTGATCCGACATACGGGAGCATCCTCAGTTAACAGGAATCAGTGAGCCCACCGCCATCAGCAGATAGGCGATGAACACCAGTACGCAGATAAAGATGTTGCCCCATTTACCCATGCTGAAGGCGGGCATAATATTAGCGTTCTCCCTGCGGCTGATCAACAGCGCCGGCGGTATGAGCAGCGCCATCAGGACAGCCATGGCCCCTCCCGCATAGCGCATGTATTCCAGAAAGCCTGCCAGTCCGAATATTGCCATGAGGAAGCCGGGGACGGTTGCGACCAGCCAGGATAGGCGATAGCCCCATTTCAGACGCTCGACGATTACTATCGCCAGAGCATAGCCTATGCTCCAGTAGCTGGTCAGCAGCCCCAGGAAAGCGAAAACCGATCCCAGTACCAGTGCCCATGTGCCCACCGCGTTGCCCCAGCCGATGATGGCCACCTCGGTCACCGGTTTAGAAACCAGCGATGCCATGATAGAGATGACCAGGGTGAAAATTAGATTTATAGTGATGCCCAGCACCACCGCGCCCGGAACAAGTTTCTTATTCCAGGAAAGCCCCTCCGCCGCTTGCGGAACCGAGAAAAGGCAGGTCAGACAGAACATAACCATGCCGTAGAGGGCCAGGATCTTTGCCGCGTCGCCGCTCCAGAGGGGCAGCGCATTGAAGGGATATGCGAAAGATATGACAGACAGCACCAGCAGCACTATAGCGATGCTGATAATGGACCATTTCTCGCTTACTCCTACCGCTTTCAACCCGGCCAGCACGATGCCGGCGGCTATTATGTAGGTAATGACCTCCCCGGCCCACAGCGGCAGCGCCGGGAAGAGGTTGCTCAAAAGCTCGGCGCAACCGACGATGTACCCTGCCAGCAGCGCATAGAAAGTAACCAGCACCAGGGCGAAGATAATCCAGGTCAGGGCCTTCCCCCACCAGGTCTGCTTGAAAACATATTTTCCGAAAAGCTCAACCAGTTGCTGCGGCTTGTCTTCCCGCAGTACGACCTCCACTACCATCAGGTGCAGTAGCAGACTGAAAGCATAGGCCGCCAGTGCGATTATAATCAGGTCCATTATCCCGTTCAGAGAAGCCAGGTAAGGCACGGCCATCACTCCGCCGCCGAATCCCAGCCCGGCTACGACCGCAGCCGCTTCAAATAAAGTCAGTCGCCTGTGGCGCTCGTTCATTGGTTACCCCCTGATAAGATTAATTTTGGTGTCGCGCTTTCCGGTTTATAGGTCGCCCTGCTCACGGCCCACATCAGTATCAGGCTCACCAGCAGGCTGATCACGATGGGCTCCAGCCAGGGTATTTCAACGAATTGTTTGACGGCGTAAAGGGCCACACAGACTATAGTTGATACGATGCTGCTGACTATGGCGCCCTGGCGGGTGGCCTTTTTCCAGAAGAAGGCCGCCATGGCCGGGATGAAAACCGCCGATACGTACACGGCAAAGGCCAGCAGCAGTATGTCGAAGATTCCGCGCATCACCATCGCAAAAACAATGCCCAGCGCCCCGACCAGAATGATCACCAGCTTGGCCCACAGCAGCAATTTGGTTTCGCTGGTCTGAGGGCGGGCTGCCTTGATCAGGTCGTTGGCAACGGTGGTGCCTGATATGAGCAGCGCAACCGAGGCAGTGCTCATCATCACGGCCATCAGGCCGGCCAGGCACAGGCCGACAAGTCCCATCGGCAGATATTTCACGATCATCACCGGGATGACTGCATCGGTGGAGCCGTAATTCTGCACGATATTCGGCACCAGGAAGATGCCGAGGATACCGAGCAACACGACCACAACAGACCAGTATACGTAAACACCGGCCGTGATGAACATCGAGTTCCTGATGACTTTTCCGCTGGTCGCGGCATTGGCCCGTTGCCACAGCCCGGGATCCACCAGGCAGAAGCAGAAATCTATGATCCAGATGGATATGAGGTAAAGCGGGGATATGCCGGGCCCGGTGCCCGAGGCGGCTGATTGCCAGGCCCCCGCCAGTATCGAGCCGGAATCGTTGGCGAGGATGAAGATCGGCAGGATTACACCGATACTAACCAGCATGATGACGGTCTGTATCAGGTCGGTGTAGGCGACGGCAAACAGGCCGCCCAGCACGGTATAGAGGATCATGACGACGCCGGCCAGTATAATCGAGGTGGTATAGGTCAGTCCCAGAGATTGGCCCACCGCCGTGAATATGAGGCCTATGCCGATGATCTGCCCGCCGAACAGAGCGATGACCGTGATGAACATGGCGGCGCCGCAGGCCAGGTTGATGCCCTTGCCGTATCTTTTGAAGAGCGCGTCCGGGATAGTCCAGATACCCAGTTTGCGCAGCCTGCCCGAGAGCAGCCCGAAGACGACCAGTCCGGCGATGTAGCCCAGGCCGGCTGTGACGAAGATGATCCCCAACTCATAGGCTTTGCCTGCTTTTCCCATGGTGGAGGCTGCGCCGATGGCGGCGCCTACCAGCGTTCCGATCATCACCAGGAAGCCCAGCGATTTGCCCGCCAGAGAGTAATCCGTAAGATTTTTGATCTTTCGGCTGGTCCAGATGCCCACGGCCACCATGCCGGCCAGGTAAACCAGGATGATGCCGATATCCACCCAGCTTACAGAAGCCATGCGCGGTTTCTCCTTATGTTTACTTCAGCGGTTATCTTCAGGGCATGGTGAGTTTGACCGTCGGGCCGGTGGCGTATTTATCCAGCGCCGCCGTATCCAGCGTAACGCCCCAGCCGGATCCCGCCGGGAGCCTGGCGGTGCCTCCGCTGTAATCTACAGGAAACGTGATGAGATCATCCTCCAGCATGACATAACCGAAGAGCTCGACGGCATGTCCCAGCGTCGGCAGGCGGGCCGCCGCCAGGTGAATCAGGGCTGCAGATGATATGCCGGCCGACTGGTTATGGATGACTATTTTCATCCCGTGTTCAGTGGCAAAATCCATAGCCTTGAGCGCAGCCGTTATGCCGCCCGGACGTTCCGTATTGATGCCGACCACTCGTATAGCGCCAAGCTCAGCCAGAGTGATTATATCGCCCAGAGAGAAGCAGCCCTCATGTGACATAAGCGGTGTTTTTACGCGCTTTTGCACGAAAGCCATTCCCACATAATCGGTGGCGGCCACGGGCTGCTCGGCAACATCGATACTAAAAGGTTCAATAGCCTTAATAGCTTTAACGGCTTCCTGTGGCGAATAAGCTTGATTGTAGTCAACCCGTATGCGCACCTGCTTGCCGAATTCCTTCCTCACGGCCTGCAGTATGGCGACGTCCTCGGCTACCCCGTGGCCCAGCTTCAGGCGTAAAGTCCTGTACCCGTCATCGAAGAACAGCTTTGACAGGAAAACCATGCTATCCGGGTCCATCAGTGGTATCAGCGCGGCCAGCGGGATGTCCACCGCTTTTCCTCCCATGATTTCGCAGGCCGGGACGCCTCTGACCTTGCCCATCAGGTCGTAGCAGGCCATATCCAGAAGTCCTTTGGCCGCCTCGGAGCGCGCTACGTTGTTATCCATGCGGCGGCAGATCTTCTCAGCGTCGAAGGGGCTCTCGCCCAGCACATACCTGGCCAGAGCCTGACGGATAACCTCGATGATCTGATTGGGCGAGGTGCCGGTCTCGGGCCACCAGACGTAGGATTCCCCCAGACCGACGTTGCCCGCTTCATCGACCATTACGCAGATGGCGCAATCGATGCCTGTCCAGGCTTCCTCCGCCGGGATAGCCATTCCCAGGCCGCCCGCCTTGCTCATAGCATCGCGGACTATCTCCTGGAAGGGTATGACGACAGGCGTGAGCTCGATGCTGACAATGCGGGGCGCGTTCCTGTCCTTTCCTGTCAATTGCAGCCGCCTCTGGTTGCTGAGACTGAAATATATCATCAAGTATGTCCAAAAGGCAAGGCATAGCGGGTCGGGGGTATTGTTTGCACTTGCGCGGCAGGCTGTCAATCTATAGAATGGGGAGTAATTTGCGCAAATTTCGCGGCGCGTAAAAAAGAAATCACAGGAGGCTGACAACAGAATGGCAGAGAAAGTAGTGGAACAGGTTGAAGAGCGAAAAGTAGCCGGTATGCTGCCCCCGCATGTAAAGGAGTTTTACAGGAAGGCCGAGGCAGACCTGGATGGCTTTTGGGAAGAGGCGGCGCTGAGTGCCAGGCATGACCTTCATTGGTTTAAGATGTGGGACAAGGTCTTCGAACACAATTACCCCACCTTCAAATGGTATGTGGGCGGCAAGACCAATATCTGCTACAGCGCAGTGGATTTCAAGGTCAAGATGGGCAAGGGCGCCAAGGCGGCCCTCATCTATGAGAACGGCGACACCGGCGAGGTGCGGACCGTCACCTATATCCAGCTTCTGAACCTCGTGAAAAAATATGCTGCCGCTCTACGGGGAATCGGCATAAAGAAGGGAGACCGCGTGGCGGTCTATATGCCGATGGGCGTGGAGGCGGTGGGGACCATGCTGGCCTGCGCCAGGATAGGGGCGGTGCACGTGGTCATCTTCGCAGGCTTCTCCCCCAGGGCTATTGCCGACCGCGTTGAGCTGAGCGGCGCTAAATATTTGATCTGCAAGGCGCGCGGCACGCGCCGCGGCAAGCCCGTTGATCTCAAGGAGATGGTCGATGACGCTATCACCCGACTCCCTAAAGAGATCGGCTTTAAGCATACGGTTGTACTGGATGAGCCGCATGATAAAAACATTCCCATGACCGCCGGGCGTGATATCTTCTGGAAAGACTTTTTGGCCAAGGGAGCCGGTCAGAGCGGCGACTACGTCGAGATGGAGGCCAACGAGACGCTCTTCCTGCTGCCGACATCGGGCACCACGGCCAAACCCAAGGTCAGCGTTCAGTGCCACGGCGGCTACCAGGTCTATGTGTACTCCATGGGCAAATGGATCTACGACCTTAAAGCCAGCGATATCTGGTTCTCCACCTCGGATATAGGCTGGATCGTGGGCCACAGCTACAATGTATACGGCCCGCTGCTGCACGGCTGCACCTCGATTTTATATGAAGGAACGCCCGATTATCCCAATAACGAGATGTGGTTCGACATTATCGAACGCAACCGGGTGACCGGCATGTTCACATCCCCCACGGGCATCAGGGCCCTGGCCAGGTTCGGCGTAGAGCCGGCGCATAAACATGACCTGACGTCACTTAAGAGAGTTGTCTGCGCAGGGGAGGTGCTCAATCCGGCTGCCTGGAAATGGTTCCAGGAAGATGTCTTCAGGGGCAGCATTCCTGTCATCGACCACATGTGGCAGACTGAGACCTCGGGCGCCATTATCGGCAATCCCTACGGCCTGGGCATGGCGCCCATCAAACCTGGCTCGGCCACATTCCCCACCCCCGGTGTGATAACGGATATTGTGGACGAGAAGGACGGACATTCCATGGGCGTCGGTGAAAAGGGCATCATGGTCATCAAGAAACCCTTCCCCGGCCTTACACCCACCCTGTGGGGCGATCCTGAACGCTACAAGACCGACTACTGGGAAGCCCGGCCCGGCACCAAGGGCATGTACTATGCCGGCGATGCCGCCTCGAAGGATGAGGACGGCTATATCTGGTTCGCCGGCCGCGCTGACGAGGTCATCAAGATAGCCGCTCACCGCATCGGCACCGTCGAGGTTGAGAATGCGCTTGTATCGCACCCCGCCGTGGTTGAAGCCGCTGTGACGGGTGTTCCGGATGAACTGCGCGGCGAGATTGCCAGCGCCTTCGTAGTGCTGCGGGCCGGCTATGAGCCCAGCGACGCCCTCAAGAAGGAGCTGATCGACCATGTCAGGAAGGAGATGGGCGCCATCGTGGTGATGAAGGACATCGGCTTCATAAAGATGCTGCCCAAGACGCGCAGCGGCAAGATCATGCGCCGCGTCATCAAGGCATTGCTGATGGGCAAAGACCTGGGCGACCTCTCCACTATCGAGGAAGAGGCCTCTGTTGACGAGATCAAGGAAGCCATCGGCAAGATAGGCAAGCTTTAAATAGCTTTCAGCATAGAAGAAGGGCGGGGCCGAAGTCCCGCCCTTCTTCTCAATAATCTGGTTGCAGTGTATTTACTATCCTGCTTTCCGCTTCTTTAGCTCCAGCGCCGTCTTCAGCCCCTTCTCGCGGATTACCTTGAAGGCCAACCCCTTCTCCGTCTGGTGGTAGAAGCGCGTGCCGTACTTTTTAAGCAGCTTTTTATCGATCTCGAAGCCCAGTCCCGGGCGTGTGAAGGGCTGCAGCATGGCGTTCTTATCGGGGATGATGGGCTCGATGATACCCTCGCGGAACTGAGGTATCCAGGAGGGCGGCTCGTTGGGGTATTCCAGCGGATGGGTATTGCCCGTATCGGCCAGTACCAGGTTCCAGCCGATGTAGAAGCCGATGCCGCTGGTCCAGGTATGCGGTGAAAAGATGCGGTTGTGCTTGTGGCAGGCATCGATAACTTTCATAACCTGCTGTATGCCCCCGGCAAACGTGGCATCGGGCTGATAAATGTGAAAGCAGTCCTTCTCGAACATTATTTTAATCTCATCCCACCCGTGGTTGAGCTCCCCGCCCGCTATCTTGACCGGCGATGCTTTTTTGAGGGCGGCCAGACCGTCATAGTCGTGCCAGTCCAGCGGCTCCTCCAGCCACTCGATTTTATTATCCGCGCAGGCTTTGGCGAAGTCGGTGGCGCGCTTCAGGTCCCAGGCCGGTATGCGGTCGACGATGGAGACCAGCCAGCCCTGGTTGGCGTCCACGCCGATGACAGGGTCGGGCCCTACGCCCTTGCGCACCTCTTCGATCAGCCGAACGTCGTCTTTGAACTCCATGGCCTTGGCACGCAGCTTAAAGGTTTTAAAGCCCTGCTCTTTCAAAGCCAGCAGCTCCTGTATGCGCGGGCCGGGCTCGTGCAGCTCGCCGAAGGAGTTGTAAACCTCGATAGGCCTGGCGGTGCCGCCCAGAAGTTCGTAGACCGGCTTACCTTTGGCCTTGCCTATGATGTCCCAGCAGGCAGGCTCAATCCAGAAGTTCAGCCAGCCCAGGATACCCGCCTGCTTTAACAGGCTCTGAATGCGGTCGATGTCTGTTGGGTCGGAGCCCAATAAATAGCCACCCAGCAGGTCTCCCAAACCCTGCCGCTCGGTGCCCATGGCCGTGCCGGCTGAGTAGCCCTCGATACCGTCGTCAGTGCGTATCCTGATCAGAGTAAACCGGTTATGCGTCTGAGGGTAGCCGGGTATCCATGTCGGCCAGAATGTCTCTTTCAGGGGGATATTAAGGTGAAACAGTTCGATCTCAGCGATTTTCATTTACGGTCCTCCTCTTCAGTGTTTATTACTTTATTTGGTATGCCCGAGCCGCTCGATCTCTTTGTTGAGGAAGTAGCTGATCACCGTCCTGATGGCGACGATAGCCACCAGTACGGCCACCTCCTCCAGGCTCGGCTTTACGATGGTGCGGATTATATCCGCTGCGATGAGAAACTCCAACCCCAGCAGCAGGTAGCGGCCCAGGTCGATGCGTATCTTTTCCAGCGGCAGCGATTTCTTGTGCTTGCCAAGGTGGATGATTTGAGCGTGTATGAATTCCACCAGTCCGACGATCACACCCCATAACACGATGAATATGCCGACTAAGCCGATGCCGATCGAGATGTATTCGAGGATATTTATCAGTGCGTCCATTCCCATCCGATGCCCTTAATCAGGCTGTATTTTAAGCTAAATGCCCGGTGATAACAAGGATGTGATATTGCCTTGCCGCCGCATTTACAATAAGATGGACGCGGATTTGCCGGATAGTGCGAGTTTAAACGAGGAAAGAAAATGAAATATAGCGAAGGAAAAATCGGCCGCGTTTTTGTGATCAGGCTTGAAGATGGAGACGAGCTTCCCGGCTGCGTCGAGAGATTTGCCCGCGAAAAAAATATCTCGACGGGACAAGCCGTGCTGGTGGGTGGGATCGGCAGTGGGGAGATAGTCGCAGGCCCTCGCCGCAATAAGGAACGACCGATCGATCCAATGCTGGTTCCCATTGACGGCGTTCATGAAGTGGTGGGACTGGGAGTGCTGGCGCCGGGTAAGGACGGCAGGCCTTCCCTGCATATCCATGCTGCACTGGGCAGGGCAGGCGCAACCACTACCGGATGCCTGAGAGAAGGAGTTAAAACCTGGCTGGTAGGCGAAGTTATACTGTGTGAGATTCTGGGAATAAACATGGCACGGCTGCCGGATGAAGCCAGCGGTTTTGATCTGCTGACGGGAACAGGTGCATAAATTTGATGTTATATGATACGATACCGGAGGCGGAAGGAAACGCAGGGCGTACCCGATATAATTACGGTTTGTCGTGGCTTCGTCCTGCACAATACCCGGACTAACTTAACAGCATAGGGGGCAGATATGGCAGGAGTTAAACAGGAAGTCTTTGCAGTCACGTCCACAGTGGCGAACGCCTTTATTGTGAGGGGCCAGCGTTCGATTATCGTCGACACCGGCTTTCCCGGGCTGGGTGAGAAAATATTGAAAACCATGAGTCGCCACGATATCAAGCCCGGTGATATCTCTCTAATCGTCATCACGCACGGGCACCATGATCACACCGGCAGCGCAGCTTACCTGAGAGAGAAGACCGGCGCTCCCGTGGCCATACATAAAGCGGATGCCGAAGCGCTCAGGACGGGGGTGAATCCCAGGCTCCACCCGGTTGATGGTCGGGGAAGGTTTATGATGATAATGTCCGATATTGTTAAGCCCAAAGTGCAGGGAATGGAGCCACAGGTTCTGCTGGAAAGTGAGTTTGATCTAAGCGATTACGGGATCGAGGGTAAGATAATACCCACGCCCGGACATACACCGGGATCCGTATCGGTGCTGCTGGCCGGTGGCTGCGCGCTGGTGGGGGACATGATTTTCGGCGGTCTGTTGAGAAAGAACACTCCGGGCTTCCCCTATATTTGCGAGGATATCGAAACGGCCACCCAAAGCATCCAGGCTATTCTTGATCGAAGGCCCAAGATATTCTATGCCGCGCACGGCGGCCCGTTTACCGGCGGGCAGGTCTGGCGCAAGTTTTTCGTCAAGCCCTGACCCGTTTATTTAAGCTGATCTCGCGTGTAGTCCAGCAGGCGTCGGGCAACCACCAGCGTATTTATCTGCCCGGTGCCTTCGAAGATGTCATTGATTTTGGCATCCCGCATGAACTTCTCGAAAAGGTATTTGCGAGAGTAGCCCAGCGGCCCCATCAGCTCCACAGCTCTCTGTGTAATCAGCGTGGCGGCGCGTCCGGCTTTGGCCTTGGACATGGATGCCTCCAGAGCATTGGACTGGCCGCTGCCTAGTTGCCACATGGCGCGTATCATAAGCAGGTGGGCCGCTCTCCAGTTCGCCTCCATCTCGATGAAATCACGTTCCAGCGCGGTCTGTTTGCTGCGCGGCAGCTCGTAGCGTATTTTGATGCCCCGCTTATCGATCTCGTCGCGCAGCATGTCCAGTGCGGCGCGGGTGACGCCCAGCGCCTGCGCCGCAACCATGGGACGCGTAACATCGAAGGTGGCCATGGCGCCCTTGAAGCCTTCGGTCTTGCTCTTGACCTCGGCCTTGCCCAGTATGTTGCTGAAGGGTATGCGGCAATTATCGAAGGTCACGGTAACAGTATCGGACGCCTTGATACCCAGCTTTTTCTCCTTTTTCTCCACCTTCATGCCCGGTGTGCCGGCCTCGACCACGAAAGATTTCATGCCGGCCCTGCCCGCCGATTTGTCCACGGAGGCCCACACCACGATAATGCCCTCCGAAAGGTCGAGCGCGCGGTGCCCCATGGTAACGAAAATCTTCTCGCCATTCAGCACCCAGTAGTCACCGTCGCGCGTGGCGGTGGCCTGGATGGCCGACGTGTCCGAGCCGCAGCCCGGCTCGGTCATGGCCATGGCGCCCCACTTGGGCTTGCCTTCATTAAATCGCGCCAGGAACTTGCCCCACTGCTCTTTTGTGCCGGCGGCGAAGACGGCGGCGCCGCCCAGCCCGGGTCCGGGGCTGGCCAAATAGAGTCCCGCGTCGCCCCAGCAAAGCTCCTCAACCATCAGTGCGCCCACAACGCCCAGCCCGGTCACGAAGCCCTTGCCCCGGTTGTCCCACATGAAATCGATGATCTCCTGCGGCTCCTCATGCTCATGCTCGTCGTAGTAACGGCTGACGGGGCGGAATTTTTTCTCCGCCACTTCTTGCGCTTCCTGTATTTTGGCCTTCTCTTCAGCGGTCAATTCAAAATCGATCATCGCTACGCCTCCTTATTAAACTATGGCCAGGCCGGTGAAGGTCACGAAACCGCGGCCGTTGCGGAACCACAACTCGACGGGATTGTCACGTATATAGCCGTGGCCGCCCATAACCTGCACGCCATAGTCCGTGCATTGCATCACCATATTATCGGCATATGTCTTGGCCAGACAGCATTCGCGGGTGGCCTCCTCTTTCTTATCCAGCAGCCAGGCCGCCTCCCAGTTGAGCAGGCGGGCCGCATCTATCTCGATTGCCATGTCGGCCAGCATGAAGGCAATGGCCTGGCGTGAGGCGATGGGATCACCGAAGGCATGGCGGTCTTTAGCATAGTCCCGGGAGAATTCAAAAGCGCCGCGGGCCAGTCCTACCGCCAGGGCAGCCAGTGCAACGCGAGAGAGGTTGGCCAGGCGTTTGAAATCGCAGCCGCGGTCACCGCCCAGCTTTTTGTCGGCAGGTAGTTTGCAATCCTTCAATGAAACCTCATAGGTGGCCAATGCCTTGATACCCATGTTCTTCTCGCGCTCTCCGATGTCGAAGCCTTTGGTCCCCCTGTCTACGATAAAGGCCTGTGAGGAATTGCCTTCCTTGGTGTAAACCAGCGTGAAGGCGGCATCGGGGGCCAGCGGAACATAGCACTTTTCACCGCTGAGGGTATAGCCGCCGCTCTTTTTAGCTACGGTATCAAAGTCGTTGCAATCGAAATCATATTTAGGCTCGACGAAAGCCGCCGAAGCAGCGCTGAACTTGCCCCCGCAGACCATAGGCAGGTATTTTTTCTTCTGCTCCTCGGTGCCCATTTCCACGATCGGTAAGACGCCCAGCCAGGGGCTCAGGATGTGCATCGCCATGGAAAGGTCGCCCCAGGCCAGTTCCTCGGCCAGCAACGTGCCAGTGAGGGCCGAATGCTCCCAGCCCGCGCCGCCGTAGTCCTCGGGAATGCAGCTGACGACCAGTCCCAGGTCCCAGGCAGTATTGATTATCTCGTCAGGTATCTGCCCTTCCTCATCGCACTCACGGAATTTCTTGCGCATGACGTCATTGGCGAATTGTTTGACCGTGTTGACGATCATTTGCTGTTCTTCAGACGGGCTGAACGAAAGCATACGGCACCCCCTCTATTAATCAATATTGGCGCGGGAAAAAGACCCTGCATAATGTATCACCGATTGAATGGGTAGTCAATGGAAATTGGGAGAACTGTTAATGTTCTATGATTTTGTCACCCCTTAACTGTTCAGTGAAAATGTCACCTTATGAGAGAAGAGTTGGTATTGAACAAGAAAGAACAGAGACGGCTAATGGTGTTGAACAAAATGGAACGGAGAGAGAAAAGCGTAGCAGAAGCTGCACAGTTGCTATCTTTAAGTATGCGTCATGTTAAGAGGATGTGAGTAGGCTATTATCGCTAACACGTGTTTCTAACTGGGGATTTTATTGCGTAAAGCACCCTGTATTCTCTGGGCCATACTTTACCTTGACTTTTGTTATCTTGCAAAGATACTATAGGGCAGTAAAGTCATTCATTTTTAGGATTGGTAAGGGCTGTTTTTGGTTACGGAATCTGATTTTAGTTCCCACGTTTTCCGATCCTCAGCATTCCGTAGTGTAGTAAACGAGGCGCTGGACTTTTTTAGCGGCACTCCCGTTCACCAGCTTCCCCCCCAAGGTAGCTTCTTTGGTGGAGGAGTGTATGCCTTGTATTATGTTGGAAATTGCAAATACTACTTGCAAATCTCCAAACTTAATAAAAGGAATTGCACACAGCCTATATATGTGGGAAAGGCAGTCCCGCCCGGGTGGCGAACCGCTCGGTCTAGGGAGTCGGCCACACCGGACTTGTGCAATCGACTACAAGAGCACGCAAGGAATATCCAACAAGTTTCAAACTTGGCTCCGAATGATTTCCGTTGTCGTTTCATGTTTCTTACGAAAGAAGAGAGTGACCTCGTAGTCCCTGTGGAGGCGGCTATGATTAGGAAATATCGCCCACTATGGAACACGGTGGTTGATGGCTTTGGAAATCACGATCCTGGTGCAGGTAGATATAACCAAGCTCGTTCGGAATGGGACATCATACACCCTGGCAGGGTTTGGGCCAGTAGGTTAACGGGAAAATCGCCGGTCTCAGATAAGGTAATCGACAACATCAAGAAAGCTTTGATATAGCTACTGCTTCCTTAATTCCACCACTGCCTCGTATAATCGTGACTGCTCCCCTGCCTTGGTTACACGTACGCCAGATTGAATAATACTATTTCCTATACGAGTTGCTCGTGGCATGTGGATCTCGACCAACTCAAGGCCATTGCGTTCTGCAATCTTACCGAAATATTCATCTGTTGGAATTTCGAGACCCTGAAGAATGCTGTTACCAATAACTACCAGAGCTGTGCCACCTGGCTTAAGAAGACACCTAATTGCCTGTGAGAATCGTTGGCAATCATTGAAGTACGTTGCAGCGTAGTTGGCCCACCCGTTGCCTCCGTAAATCCCTTTATCGCAATTAATCTTTCTCAGAGCCTCCAGTTTTTCAACTATGTCAGTATTGGGTAGCGTGAATTTAAGAGGCACAAGTTGCTGTTCTCTAACCGTTTGCCAATACTTACCAAAATTTGAATCCTCCAGCGGCTTCATATCCTGGGGGTTCTCTGCATAACTCAACCAGTAAAGCTGCGGCCTTGTATTCCGGTTATAATGATAGTTATTCAGGTAGGGCGGTGAAGTTACTATAAGATCAATTGATGAGGAATCTAAATACTTCTGATAATTGAAAAAGGAATCATTCACTATCTTAGAAGAAACATTCTTCCTAGCTGCATTTTCTTGCAACCACACAACGTCTTCAAGCATTTCACGTAATTTGCTCAGGAGTTTTTCACCAACAGGATAATCTTCAATTTCGCTCTTACCGGCGCTCGTGCGTCGGCCTAGACTAGGCTCATACGAATAATTTGAATAGGTTATCATAGTTGAGGCAAACGCGAGCCTGAACATGTCCATCAATATCCCATTAGTAATACTGTCGATGAAGTCCCAAGATAACAGAACTTTGTTAAGAATTGCCGTGCTGTAAAACTGAGCTCTTGTCTTAAAGCCAGTTGGAGGCTTCCTCTTTGGTCTATAGCCGTTTGTGGAATTCTCAATATAGAAAGCTTGGAATTTCTCAATTTCAGCCTTCAAGTTTTCAACTACTACTATGCCTGCGCCCGCCTTAACCCGACATGCTAACGCCGCAAAAGGATTAATTTCGAAGCCCACTGACTCATACCCCAGTTTTGTGGCTTCAACAAGCGTAGTTCCAACTCCGCTGAACGGATCCAGAACA
The DNA here is from genome assembly GCA_041653995.1 of Dehalococcoidia bacterium. Classification (NCBI taxonomy): domain Bacteria; kingdom Bacillati; phylum Chloroflexota; class Dehalococcoidia; species Dehalococcoidia bacterium. The sequence continues at coordinate 332,191 of JBAZEK010000002.1, read as the reverse complement.
ACCCCCTCTCCGTCCAGATGCCTATTTATGGCATCTCTGACGAAATTGCTTGAAAATCCTGCGATCCAAGGAACCCAGCGATGGATTGGTAACAACTTATTGTTGGCGAAAGCGGGATCGCTAAAACCGGAGCCGTTTCTTACTGAGGCGTTGCCATCGTATTCTAGGAGATTAAGCTCCAGTTGCTCACCTACTCTGGGAGTATATACCATTGGATTCACCTTCTGCTCAGTTCTAAGTCAGTCGAGGGATTGACCTAATCGGTATTTTGGTCGCACTTCTTTGATTAGATGGAGTGCTTTGCCTCTTTCTGAACTATCTTGCAGGATTCCTGCAAAATCATCGACGCTTAGCATAACGACATGAGGCATCCCATTACGTTTAACGATATAACGCATGTGATTGTGTGTGATGTCAGCGAGCACTTGGCCAAAGTTGTTCTGTACTTCAGTTGAAGTAATTGATTTCGTCGCCATCTTAGTTCCTATATTAGCTAATATAGCTATATTAGCTAATATGGGATAGTTTGTCAAGCTAAATAATTGAGATTGTATGTGGTATTACAGAAGCGAACTTTTCAAACAATGATAATTATCCCATGACATCATGTAACAGACCTGTTATACTGTATTTAATTAAGAGGTGGTTATGATGAAAGAAAAAATCAAACAGACACCGTTTACTTCCAGAGACTTTGAAAGGCTATTTTCTGATGATAAGGCGTGCCTGGAGTGGATAACCAGGTTGCGTTATCCCAATGGCATACTATGTTTTACCTGTAAAAAGATCACTAAGCATCACAAACTAAAGAATCGACCAGTCTATGAGTGTGACCGATGCGGGCATCAGGTTAGCCCGCTTGCCGGGACCATCTTTCATAAGACCACAACGCCTCTTAAAATATGGTTTGATGCTATTCACGAGATGGCTACTACTCGCTCCGGCTTCTCTGCGAAAGCACTACAGCGCAAACACGGCATGACTTATAAGACGGCATGGCGTATGTTCAAACAGATCAGACAGCTTCTTGATGAGAATATAGATATATTTACCGATGAGGTTGAGATTGACGAGACTTATATGGGCGGTAAGCGCAAGGGAATACGTGGACGTGGTGGCGAGAATAAAACAGCAGTAGTTGGTATCGCTGAACGACAAGGCAAGGTCAAATCTACTGTCACCACTGATACAAGCAAATATACTGTGATGCCCTTGATAACTAAGAACGTATCACCTAAAGCCATAATCTATACTGACGAATACCACGCTTATAAGATTCTCGATAGGTTGGGATACAAGCATGAGACGGTGAATCACAATAAACAGTCCTATGTAATAGGGAAAGCCCACACAAACACCATTGAGGGCTTCTGGAGCTTAGTTAAGAGGGGAATTGATGGTGTTTATCACGCAGTCAGCCCGAAGTATCTTCAGTCTTATTTAAATGAGTATCAGTTCCGATATAATCATCGTCTGGAAGAATGTCCGATGTTTCTAACGGTGCTGAATCAGATTCCGTCGCATTAACAGGCTGCGCAGCCTTTCGTAATATCTTAAAGAATTGCGCTTCTGTGATGTCTCGTTTAGTTATCATTCGTTTTGGCATATCAGTTAGTTTCAAGTGCAAAATTAAGCTTTTTTTCGAGGACAAGTACTATTTCTTTTGTTGCATGATCTTGGGATAGCTTGTAAACCATATCTTTTTTCTCTTTTTTGAGGGGAGGGTCAGCAGTAATTGTAACCTGTAAATGGACAACACTGGGCCAATCAGAAAATTCCAAATTCGAGCTAACGTTGAATAGAATTAAACGAGTGGAGGACTCAGAATAAAATCTTTGAGCTGCTATATTAATTACCCCCGTGTCACCTTTATTAAGAACAACTTTTTCTTCTCCTCCCTCCCAACACATTCTATATGGTTCTGAGGGCTGAAATTGATTTTCATATCTCATTAGTGTTCTAAAATTGCCCTTGAGTGTTCCAGTGCCCCCACTATTATATATCTCTAATGTTGCACGTCCATTGCGAGTAGGACTTTTGATCTTTATTTGAGGTCTTTGTTGGAAAGCTAAATCTATTTCTCTGATAAATGTAATCACTATAAAAACTATAACAGCGATAAACCCTATTTGCCCCCAATTATTGGGCTGCACAGAAAGTAGGCTATAACCCGTGAAGTCGAATGCGAAGCCAAAGGCAGCTACTAACCCTGCCATAATCCGGCCCCCCGTATAAAAGAGGATTCTTGCCCAACCCATCCCCTCATTTTACCATACCCCCGTCGCAGAGGATACATGTTGTGCGGGGATACTCGCCCAAATAATTTACTAATAATTTGCCTGTATTCTGTATGTAAATGAGGAAAAATGCCTCAGCAATTCCACTCAAAAGGAGGATTCATATGTGGAAAAAAGTCTTAGGTCTGGCTGCCGGGATGCTTGCGGTAGTATTGCTGATAACCGGCGTAATGACCGCCGTTAATGCGGATAACACGGGTGCTGCCGCAAAGGCGCCTGCCGGAATGCCGCAGGGCGCCCCGCACGGGAAAGGTCCGAACGCTGCCTTCAACAGCGATATACTTGCGAAGGTTGCAGCCAAGCTCAATATCGATAAAGCTGCTCTGCAAGACGCCTTCAAACAGGTGATGCTGGAGGAACAGCAGGCCCGCACCGATGAAATGTTTGCCGCGTGGGTCAAGGATGGCAAGCTGACACAGGAGCAGGCGGATGCCTACAAAGCCTGGCTCAGTGCAAAACCGGCCGATATGCCCGGCTGCCCGTTCTTCGGCGGAGCTAACACTAACGTGCTGGACAAGCTTCTCAAAGACGGCAAAATAACGCAGTCACAGTACGACGCTTATAAGGCGTGGATTGCGCAGAAACCGGCGGTCGAATTACCCGGACCCGAGAAGCCCGCGGGAGGGCCGCCCTTCCAGAAGAACAGCCAATCAAAATAGCAATGCCTTAGTATGATATCCCGATGCAAAGAGGCGGCGGGTTTACCCGCCGCCTCTTTTATTTCACTACATTAATCCGCAGCAGGGAAAATCTCATCCAGCGCTTCAGGTGCGTATTTCTTTACCATTTCGGCTGTCAGTGCATTGGCCCTGGCTATCTCACCGTAAAATGCAGCCGATGGTCGCGGTTTCCTCTCCTGAGTTACAGGATCTACGGCCACCAGGCCGAATTTCATAGAGTAACCCAGGGCCCATTCGAAGTTATCCACCAGCGACCAGTGGTGATAGCCGAGTATCTTATGCCCCTCCTTGATCAGGTCGTACATGGTCCTGACCGCTGTGGCGATCACCCAGGGGCGCAGCTTATCGTCCCGGTCCGGCACGCCGTTTTCAAGTATAAAAAAGGGCTTGCCGTATTTTGCCAGCCTCTCCACTACGATCCTTATTCCCTGGGGGTAGATCTCGTCGAACATGGGTACGCCGTCCGGCGGGAGGTCCCCCGTACGTCCGCTGGGCGGGTCGATGCGCCTCACAAAGCCGGTTTTAGGTTTGGTTATATCGAAGGCAACGTCCACGCCGCCGTAGATATTCACGCCGACGTAGTCCCAGGTATCTTTTATCTCGTCAAGCCGTTTGTCGATACCGCTGAATAGCGGTGCACGCCGGCCCGTCACCATGTTGATGAAGATGTTGTTAAAGGAGTCTCTGGCCGCGCGCACAGCCAGCCTGTCGAAAATCTGTGTCTTGGCGGCGGTGAATATCAGAAAATGGTTGGCAAAGCTGACGCTGGCCTGCTGTTGCAGGTTATGGATGATGTGATAGGCCGAGCCGTGGCAAAGCCCCATATTGCCAAGCACTTTGAAATACTGGACCAGGTGGTCATGCAATGCCGGAGGGTGGTTCCCGTCCACATACCCCTCGATGCCATAGATGTTCGGTTCATTGAAGGTCAACCAGTCGCTGCAATAGTCGCTGAGCTCATATACCGTGAATTTAACAAAACGTGAGAAATCCTCCACACAATCCCTGGAGAGAAAGGCGCCTTTCCTCTCGAACCACACAGGATGGGCAAAGTGATGAAGACAAACTATGGGACGAATTCCCCGTTCGACCAGCGCGGTCAGCATCTGGCGGTAACGTTCGATCGCGTGTGGGTTGAACAAGCCCCGCTCGGGCTCGATCCTGGCCCAGCTTACCGACAGCCGCAGTGAATTCAGCCCCATGGACTGCGCGATATCGAAATCCTTCTCTGCGTTATGCCACCAGTTGCACGACTTTCCGCTCGCATCCCCGGTCCTGATGCCGTCAGCCTTCTCGAACTCATACCATTGAGTGTTAATGCTGCCGCCTTCCATCTGGTAGGCGGATGTGCCTACGCCCCACATGAAATCTGCGGGGAACCTCAGTTCCTGAGAAGATGGGTGTGAGCTCAAGTTATTTTCTCAAGGGCAGCTAGGCTGCCGAGGAATGTTTTCACTCCGAAGTTATCGAAAACTACTATAACATGAAAATCTTTGGCCTGCTTGATCACACGCGTTACCCTTCCTTCTCCGAAGCTGCGATGCCGGACAATGTCTCCCGGCCTGAACGACACGGCCGGATTTTGCCCGGGCGTTTCAGTCGGGACGGGATGCTGTGCGGAGAGCGGCTGTGCCGGCACGGGGCCGGCCAGATTTCGGCTGACGACCAGTGAGCCGGGCAGTTCCCGCAAGAATCGGGACGGCGTTCGATAACTGAGTTCGCCGTGGGCCAGCCGTTTCTCAACATATGTCAGATAAACATCGTCCATGGCCCTGGATATGCCCACATAGCACAACCTGCGCTCTTCCTCCAGCTTTGATTGCTCGTCCGACGACCTGCTGTGCGGCAGCAATCCCTCCTCAACGCCGGCGATAAAGACCACGTGGAATTCAGAGCCCTTGGACCCGTGCAAGGTATTGAAAACGACCGCGTCCTGCGGATGCTGCGCCTCAGCAGCCTGGGAAGCCTGGCTGATCCTGCCGAGCAGTGAACTGACAGCGGTCGGGGGATTGAGATGTTCATAGGCCGCAGCCAGCGAAATGAGCTCCAATACGTTTTCCAGTCGTTCATCAGAATTGTCCTCGCCTTTGAGGTGCTCCAGGTAGGCCGTCCTCTCCACAATCAGGTTGAGCAGCGATGTTAAACTGATGTGCCTGCTACGAGTGTGCAATTCCTGCAGGAGCGCGTTGAAATGGCCGGCCGAATTGCGGGCGGGCTGGCCGAGCGAGGGCAGCCCGCCGGTAGCTGCCTGCTCCAGCGCCTGATGAAGATGAATCTTTGTTCCGGCAGCCAGCTCCTGCACCCGGGCCAGAGTCTGGGGGCCGATGCCTTTGCCGGCCAGTTTTATCACGCGCAGGAACGCAGCGTCATCGGCGGGATTACGTATCACTCTGAGCCAGGCGGCCAGGTCCATTACCTCCCGGCGTTTGTAAAAGGGCGTGCCGGTGGCCAGCCTGTAGGATAGCTTCTCGAGATTGAAGGCATCCTCCAGCTCCCGTGACTGCGCGTTGACGCGATAGAGTACGGCGAAATCGCTCAATTTCATACCGGATTCGGCCGCCAGGGCTTTGATACGTGTGGCGATGAAATGGGCTTCGTCCTTGCCGTCCTTGAGCCGTATTACGGACATGGGGCTGCCGGCCTCGCGTGATGTTGATAGCCGCCTGCTTCTGCGCATGCTGTTGCGAGCGATCAGAGCATTAGCCGCCTGTACAATGGTCAACGTCGAGCGATAGTTCTCCTCGAGGTCAATGATTCCGGCGCCGGGGAAATCCCTGCGGAATATGTCCGCGTTGCGAACCTCGGCCTGTCTCCAGGAATAGATGGTCTGATCGGGATCTCCAACGACGCATACATTGCCATGCCCGGACCCCAGCATGCGGATTATGCGGTACTGGAGGCTGCTTGTATCCTGGAATTCGTCGACCAGGATATATTTGAACATCTGCTGATAGCGCCGTAAAACGTCAGGGTTGTCCTGTAACAGGCGGCTGGTGAAGACCAGCATATCGTCATAATCCAGGGCGCGGTTTTTCTTAAGGGCGGACTGATAAAGGCGATATATGGCAGCGGATGCCTCATCAAGGCGCTCCGCCCCAACAGAAGCGGCTTCAGGATTGACCCCGCTGACCTTAAACTGGCTGATTAATCCCTTTGTGCGGCGGAGATTGGTTTCTTCTAAGTTCAAACCGGCTTTCACTATACATTGCCGGATAAGCTTGTTGCCCTCTTCGTCGTCATACACGGTGAAGCCGGTGCCCATGCCGGGCACACCCTCCCTGCCAAGTATGCGCAGGCAGGCTGCATGGATGGTGCTGACCGTTACAACAGGCGGTTTGTCGAACATTTCTGCAAGGCGCTTCTGCATCTCTGCAGCGGCCCGGCGGGAGAATGTCACGGCCAGTATGTGTCGCGGGTTGATGCCGGCGCAGGAAACCATATAGGCGATGCGGTGAACGATAACCCGCGTTTTACCGCTGCCCGGGCCGGCATACACCAGCAACGGGCCTTCCACTGTCTGTACGGCCCTTTTCTGAGCGGGGTTGAGGCCTTCTAAGGGATCCATTCCGATAGTCAAGATAAATTGATTCGAGTGTATTAATCAGATTTTCTCGAGCAGCGCCATACTGAGCAGCAGCTTTTTAACGCCGCTTTCTTCGAAAGCCACGATAACCTCGCGATCCTGCCCGGTCACCCTGACGCCTATAACCTGGCCGTCTCCGAATTTGGCATGGCGCACGCGGTCACCGGGATTTAACTCCGCCAGTCCCGCAGCAGGTTGCCGGAGGCCGCTCTTTTTTGCCAGGAGGTCTGCGATATTAATGCCTTCATCCTCGTCTCGCCAGCGCTGTGTGCGCACTCTCACGCTCCCGCTCGGTTGCTCCTCACCCGGGACCATACCTTTGCGTTCAACCAGGTGTTCCGGCAGATCGTCCAGGAACCGGGAGGGGGTGCTTTCCGAGCTCATGCCGAAGATAGCTCGCCGGGCGGTGTGCATCAGGTAGACGTTGCGCTCCGCGCGCGTAACTCCGACATAGCAGAGGCGGCGCTCCTCCTCGAGCTCGTCCCCGCCCTCTTCCATGGAGCGCCTGTGCGGCAGCAGCCCCTCCTCCAGTCCCACGATGAAAACAATGGGGAACTCCAGGCCCTTGGCCTGGTGCAGGGTTATCAGCGTGACGGTGTCCTCCCTGCTTTCGATCTCGTCAGTGTCCGCCACCAGGCTGACCTTCTCCAGGAACGGCGCCAGCCCCTCACCGGGCGGGAGATCATCATAATCGGCTGCAACGGTGCGCAGCTCCTGTATATTTTCCCAGCGCTCCTCACCATCCTCCTCGCCTCTGATCGTCTCACGGTATCCCGACCTCTCCAGTATGGTGTCCATCAGTTTGATCAGGCTGAGCTGCTGCCCCTCCATAATCAGGTCGTTGAGCATGCGGTAGAAGCCTGTCAGGGCGGTGTTTATCCTGGCGCCGAATCCCGGTCCCCCGCCCTCGTTGACCGCTTTGACGGCGGCAAACAGAGAGAGGTTGTTTTCCCGCGCCCAGTTGGTGAGGTCGGACAGGGTTTTCGCCCCTATGCCCCGGCCGGGTATCCTTATGATGCGCGACAGGCTGATATTATCGAAGGGATTTTGAATGACGCGCAGGTAGGCCACGGTGTCTTTTATCTCACGGCGCTGGTAGAAACGTGTACCGCCCACCAGCTTGTACTTGAGCCCGTAGCGCATGAAGGCCTCTTCCACGGCGCGCGACTGCGCGTTGGTGCGGTACATCACCACGCAATCGCCGGGCTTGATGCCGTCGCTGCCGCTTAACTTCAGGATCTCGTTTGCTACGAATTGCGCCTCTTCCTGCTCGTTGTAGGTTTTAACCAGAAAAACGGGTGTGCCCTTTGTATTATCCGTCCAGAGCTCTTTTTCTTTACGCTTCTTGTTGGCGGATATGATGGCCGAGGCTGCCCCCAGTATATTTTTAGTGGACCTGTAATTTTGCTCCAGGACGATGACCCTGGCGTCCGGGAAGTCCTTCTCAAAGCTGAGTATGTTACGTATATCGGCGAATCTCCAGGAGTAAATGGACTGGTCGGGATCTCCGACGACGCAGACATTGCGATGTTTACCGCCCAGCTGGCGTATCAGCTTATATTGAATCAGGTTGGTATCCTGGAATTCATCAACCAGCAGGTGAAGGTAGCGGGAACGATATTGCTCCAGGACCGCCGGGTGTTTATCAAACAGCTGGACCACCTTCATCAGGAGGTCGTCGAAATCGGCGGCGTTGCTCTGTCCGAGCTGCTCCTGGTAGCGCTCATAGACACGACAGACAATATCGTCCCAGGGACTTCTGGCCCTGGCAGCCAGGCCGGCATACGTAATCTGCTGGCTCTTGGCCTGACTGATGGCGTTGCGGATTTTCTGCGGATTATACTGCCTGGGGTCCAGGTCGAGATCGAGCAGGCATTGTTTGACCAGGCTCTGCTGATCTTCCTCATCGTAAATAACGAAGTTGGTGTCGAGCCCCAGGGACTTGCCGTCCTTGCGCAGGATGCGGGCGCAAATGGCATGAAATGTTCCTGCCCATACCTGTTCTGCCAGGTTGCCGAGCAGCCGTTGCAGGCGCTCCTGCATCTCGCGGGCAGCCTTGTTGGTGAAGGTGACGGCCATAATATGGCGGGGGCTGACTCCCGTGGTTTTAACCAGATAGGCTATGCGGTGGGTGATAACCCGCGTCTTGCCGCTGCCCGGGCCCGCCAGTATCAGTAAAGGCCCTTTAATGTACTGAACGGCCTCACGCTGGGCCTCATTCAACCCTGCCAGTATGTCCATAGAATTATTTAGTGGTAGCCGGATCCCATTTGATCTCGATCTGATCAGGCTCTAATCCGGTAAAAGAGATGCCGTCAGAACTGCTGGTGATGACGGCGTTTGAGGGCTGCAATCTGATCGTCGTCATGCCGCCTGACTGACTGACCAGAACCTTGGTGGTCTTGGCCTTAATCACTATATTGACTCCCTGCACAGGCAAACCGCTGATCGGTTTTCCCCCGGATGAGAGGGAACCGATGCTGACGCCTTCAAGATAAATATCCGCACCGCTTGAGCTGCTACAGGAAAGAGATGCGGGCAGCAGGGCAAGAACCGTAGCAATAAGGGCGATCGCAATAACATTAAAATGCTTCATCTTAAAGTACCTCCCGTTTACGAGGATAATCGCCATGAAACCAGTGCTGAAAAGGGACATTCATGCGGCTGCTTAATTATAGCATCATTTATGCGGACGAATGGGTTACTGATTGCGATATGGCCTGCAATCTGACGGGAGGGTACTGGTTACTTTATTCCCGAGTGAGGAGGTGCGTTATATATTTTAGTCGGTTTTATCTGCGTGGTTTGAGTTGTTTCTTTTCTCCTGACGTGGATTTAATAAATGGGGTGGAGTGTACTGTGAGGGATAGATGATCAGATCAAAGACAGGGGAATTTCTATTGCTGTATCCGGACGTGCCGGCATCTGCCGACCCCTGTGGGGCGCCATTGGTGCTATGCCGGTAAACTACAGCTATGCTGACCGGAGCGTGTATATCCACCCTGCCGAATAAGGCGGGGATATGTACTATTTGTGGCGCAACAGCTTTACCGGCAGCGGTTTGATGCGGGGCGGGATCGGCGACTGAGGCATATGTGGTCGATTGTGCCGTCTGGGGGATGGATAGATCGTCCACCAGGCACCTGTTCTTGCCCTCTTCCTTGCAGCGGTACATGAAATTGTCCGTCCTGGCCAGGATACTTTTATCCATGTCATCAGGTTGGGCAACTGTCCCTCCGACTGACACGGTCACATGGATGATATTTGGACCGAGTCGCAGACCGGCGTTCTGAACCGCAGCCCGCACTCTCTCGGCGGTGGCAAGCAACCTGCGCTGGTCCACATTGACCAGGATCAGCATGAACTCGTCCCCTCCCCAGCGGAAGATGAAATCAAAGGGTCTTATATTCGACAGCATAGTCTGGGCCGCCAGTTTCAAAACCTCATCGCCTGCCTCGTGCCCGTAGGTATCGTTGACCGATTTTAAGTTGTCTATGTCGGCGAAGAGCACTCCAAAGGTCGACCCGTAGCGTTTGAGCTCGGCCAGCTTTTTCTGCAAGGTGAGATCGGCATAGCGCCGGTTTCCTACACCCGTCAGCCCGTCACAGGTCGAAAGTTTCTCCAGCTCCGCAGCATGTTTTTTTACGTATAATAGAGACGAATTATCGTTAAAACTCTGAATTCCGCCTATTATTTCGCCATTCGCATCATGTATGGCGTTGACCTTGACCAGAACGGGCAGCATGTGTCCGTCCCGGTGCTTGAGGAAGGCGTTGAGTTCCCTGCTTTTGCCGTCCTTTATAGCGGCCTGCAGCGGGCAGCCCGACTCGCACAAGGGGTTCCCTTTTTCATCAATGTGAACCAGGATATTATCGGAGCAGCCCTTCCCCACCACGTCCTCCCAGGCATAGCCTGTGATATTCTCAGCGGCCCTGTTCCAGTAGGTTATGACCTTGTTGGAATCTACGAAAAATACACCGTCGTAAAGGTTGTCCAGCAGTTCCCTGTAAAAAACGTTCTGTATCGCCATAAAACCAAGTGCCTCCATGATAAATGGATACGATCACCATCTATATGCAGTACCAACCTCCTTATTAACACTAACAGGTGAACTGGTAAATTTTAGCTAACAGAGCTTTGCAGAGGATGAAATCCAGCCTAGATTATAGAATATTCAGAAAAAAAATTCTGCTCTAGGTATGGTCGGCCAGCCACATCCCCATGTCGGTAAAGACCCTGTCCTTGCCCGGCTCATTGTGGACTTCGTGGTAGAAACCCTCGTATATCTTAAGGGTCTTATCCTTTGAGCCGGCCTTTGCGTAAAGACCCTTGGCGCCTTCCTGATTGACCATCTTGTCCTCCGAACCCTGCAGGATGAGCAGCGGTATTACGATGGACTGGAGCTTTGAATCGACGGCTTTCATGGTTGTAAAAAGCTCCGAGCCGAGCCGGGCGGTAACCTTTCCGCGGTAAACGAGAGGGTCCTTATCATAGGCTTCGACCACCTCCTTGTCCTGGCTGATGTAAGTTGAGTCCAGCGCCTGCACGCCCATCCTGGGTGTGACGGCAGAGAGGAACCTTGCCATGCCGATGATGGCCGGGGAAATACTCTCGCCCGGCTTGAGCGCGGGGGCGGATATGACCAGTCCGACCAGGTCGTGCTGGTGCTGGAGCGCATAGACGGTGGCGATCAGGCCGCCCATGCTATGGCCGTAGAGGAAAACCTTTTTGTCGGGATTATCAGCGTTCGCCATTTTGTAAAGCGTATGGAGGTCGTTCAGGTAGGTCTGAAAGCGTTTAACGTACACTCTCTGGCCCTCGGACTTGCCATGGCCCTGGTGATCGAGGCCGTACACTGCGTAACCCAGGGGGACAACTTTGTTAACGAGGTTATTATAGCGGGATATATGCTCGCCCAGGCCGTGTGCTACCAGTATCACTGCCTTGACCTGGCCATCGGGCAGCCAGCACCTCCAGTAAAGATTGTGATTGTCGGTACCCTTAAAATGGCCCTCTTTCTGATTCATAGCAGTCTCCCCCATTTTTGCCCATATTATGCGCTTGCAGGCCCCGGCCGACAAGTCACATAGCGATGACGTATGGGGACTGAACTATGACTCTGCGGTACAGGACCGGCGCGCCCGGCAATTTGTCCGGGAGAGGTGAAAAACGTAAAATTGACAGGCGGTTTTCAAATATGCTCAAAGCTGTATTATTCGATCTGGATAACACTCTCATCCTATTCGAAGAGGTTAAATTCGTTAACGGCTACTATCCCAGGCTGGCAGCCAGGTTTGAGGGAGTTTTCCCCGACGGGCAATTTGCCGAAAGGCTGATGAAAGCCACTGTCGAACTGCGTAACAACGACGGCAGCAAAATTAACCGCGAACTTTTCATCACCGCGTTATGCGACGGGCTTGATGTAAACAGGAAAGAGGTTTGGGCCCGGTTCGAGCAATTCTTCAGCCTGGACTTCGACGTTTTCCGGGATACCGTTGTGGCCACTCCCGGGGTCGGCAACGTCTTCAGGTATGTCAAGGAGCGTAAGTTAAAGTTAGTGGTGGCCACCAACCCCATCTGGCCGCTCTCCGTGCAGCAGAAAAGAATAGTCTGGGCCGGATTGAGCGGTGCAGAGGTTGACCTTATCACGCATATCGACAATATGCGCTACTGCAAACCCCAGCTCGGATATTTCAGGCAGATTTGCCGTTTGATTGATGTTCAGCCTGAGGAGTGCCTGATGGTCGGCGATGACCCGGCCAACGATATGGTGGCTGCCTTGACAGGTATGAAGACATATCAGACAACGGACAGCCGCGCGCACTCGAAGCAACCTCTCGAGGTAAGCAAAAAGGTCATCGGCAATAACCTTGAAGGTATACCGCCGGCAGATTTCAGCGGCCTGTTGGCAGACGTCCCCCGGGCGGTCGACAGCCTCCTCGGGTTATAACCGCTTGTCCTCCGCCCCAACACAGTTAATCCAGATACAATAATTTGCATTACACAAACTATTTATATTATACTAATCATCGAGCTATTACTTCGGCGGCGTGAGAGAATGATAGAAAAGAATGAGACGGTCGACCGGATTTTAGGCAGGGTTGAGAGCGCTTTCCGGCAGCTTCTTCCTCTGGCGCACCAGGAATTGCTGGATCTTGACCTGACCACACCGCAATTGAAGGTCGTGCTGTTACTTTACCTGAACGGGGCTGCCAGGATGAGCGAATTGGCCTCTGCCCTGGGCGTTACCCTTGCCACGGCTACGGGCATCGTGGACCGCCTGGTGGGCAGAGACATTATAACGAGAGAAAACAGTAGAGAGGACCGCAGGGTTGTGGTCTGCCGTTTATCAGCCAGGGGGCATGGACTTACGGACCGGCTCTACAGCTCAGCCCGCGAGCGGGCACGGGAATTCCTGCAGGGGCTGACTGAAGATCGATTAAATAAACTTGATGAGGCGCTGGCCTCCCTCCCCGATGGGAGCATGGTTAAGGAGATAAAATGAACATAGTTGTCACCGGTGCCACCGGTCATATCGGCAATGTGCTGGTACGTGAATTGCTGGCCCAGGGACATAGCGTCAGAGCGCTGGTTCCCCCCTTTGAGAACGACCTGCCAATCCGCGGGCTCGACGTAGAGATCGTTGCTGCGGATGTGTGCGATGCGGCCTCTTTAAGCACTGCCTTCGAGGGCGCGGATGCTGTATACCATCTCGCCGGGATCATAGCCATCACGCCCGGCAGAGAAGCGCTGCTGCAGAAGGTCAATGTCCAGGGTACGCGCAATGTAGTCGATGCCTGCCTGGAATCCGGCGTCGGGCGGCTCGTTTATACCAGCTCTATCCACGCTATCCAGGAGCCTCCCCAGGGAATCGTCATCAATGAAACCTTCCCTGTCGATCCTGATAATGTGCTTGGACCCTATGCCAGGAGCAAGGCAATGGCGACCCTGGAGGTTAAAAAGGGGATGGCGCACGGATTAAATGCGGTCATCGTACATCCCACCGGTGTGATCGGTCCCTTCGACTTCAGGATATCGGAGATGGGACAACTCATGCTCGATTTCATAAGGGGAAAGTTAAAAGCCTACCTGGACGGTGCTTACGACTTCGCCGATGTTCGTGATGTGGCACATGGAATGACCCTGGCCTGCAGCAAAGGCCGCCGGGGCGAGAGCTACATCCTTTCGGGTGAAAGAGTCAGCATCAAACGGATTATGGAGTTGCTGGAGGAAATCAGTGGCGTAAAAGCGCCTAAGTTCAAAGTGCCGGCGTGGCTGGCCCACTCTGTCGGCAAATTGGCGCCCATCTATTACCGGATCGCCCGTAGCAAGCCGCTTTTCACGGACTATTCGGTGGATGTGCTGCGCAGCAATTCAGTGGTCACTTCGGAAAAAGCCCGGATGGAGTTGGGCTATAAACCACGCTCGGCGCATGAATCGATCTTCGATTCCGTGGCATGGTTCAGACAATATCTGACACCGGCGCAGCTGGCGCTGGCAGTTAGGCGGGTGTAGACCGGCACTACCCGGATCTTACGGCGCAGATTTCGCCTGTTGCCTTGTTCTTCTACATCTTTCACCTCTGCCGATATGCGTCCCTGCGTTGATAGTCGAAGGTTATTGGTGTATATTAATTAGCGGTTTGCAGATATGCCCGCAGGCAGTGCTGCTTTAAGGAGGCGAGATGGCTGAAGATTATGCGGAGAAGAGTTTCTGGCTGGGCAACTCCGGGGCCTATCAGGAAAGTCCGCCGCTGACAAACGACATCAAATGTGACGTGGCGGTGGTTGGAGGCGGATTTGCCGGGATCGCCACAGCCTATTACCTGAAAAAAGCGCAGCCTTCGCTCAGGGTCGTTGTGCTGGAGGGATGGGTCATCGGGTGGGGCGCCTCCGGACGCAACGCCGGCTTCGCCATGACGACCTTCGGACTGCAGATGTCCATCACCAAAATGCTGTTCGGAGAGGAGAGGACCAGGCAATCGCATCGCTATATGGAAAGGGCGGTCGATATCGTGGGAGAGCTCGTGGCGGAGCACAAGCTTGATTGCGACTACGAGAGGCCGGGCTTCCTGCGCATCGCGACTACCCCGGCCTATGTCAAGCGCATCAGCGAAGAAGTACACCTGGTTAAACAGCTGGGCCTGACGGGAGTGGACTGGATTGAGGCGGCCGAGGTGCAGAAACGCGTAAAGTCGCCGCTTTACATGGGCGCCTGGTGGGAGCCGCGCTGCGCCCTGGTCAATCCCGCCAAACTGGCGCGCGAGATGAAGCGCGTGGCGGTGAAGTTCGGCGCCGAAGTCTATGAGCGCACGCCGGTGATGGAGATTAAACGCTCCACGGCGGGCTTTACTATTAAAACGCCGAAGGCTACCGTCAGCGCGGGCAAGCTGGTGCTGGCGACCAACGCCTACTCGCTGGCCATACCGGAGTTGAATGCCATGCAGCAGCCGGTCTGGACCTATATCGTACTTACGGAGCCGCTGAGCAAGTCCCAGTTGGATGAGATGGGCTGGCAGGGCCGTGAGGGCATCGAGGACTATCGCAACATGGTACATTATTACCGGCTGACGGCGGATAACCGCCTGCTAATGGGGGGTCGGGATATCGCGTTGACCTACGGCGCCAACATGGAGAAAGACTTGAATCCGAAGATATTCGCCCAGCTTGAGAAGGACATCGTCGATTTCTATCCCTGTTTAAAGGGAATCAAGATAACACACCGCTGGGGCGGGCCGGTCTCCGTTCCCATGGATATGACGCCGGCGCTGGGATACCTGGGCGGCAAGGATGCGGTTTACAGCCTGGGCTGTATGGGGCACGGTGTTTCGCTGACCCACCTCAACGGCGAGGTCATGGCGGACCTGCTGCTGGAGCGCAAGTCCGAATGGACGGAGTGCTTCCCCGTCAACCGCAAGGTCTTCAAATGGCCGCCCGAGCCTATCAGGTTCGTGGGCGAGCGGGCTATTTTAGGCTATTTGCATGCCGAGGACGCCTGGTTGGAACGCAAAGGCCTGGGCCCTGCGCAAAAATAGAAGCTCATCCCGCACCGTTTCGTCGCGACGCTGCGCATGACAGCGCAGGCCCGGCGTGCTAAAATCCTTGAGCCCTGACAGCCGCCGCTGATCAGGCGGCTGTCCATCCGGGAGCGATATGGATCCCCTGTTAATACGCATCTTTCTGCTGGTGCTCGTGCTCATATTTGCCCACACGGTGGAAACCGTGCTGGGCTTCGGCGCGAATATTATCGCGCTGGCCTTGGGCATTTTCATCTTTCCGCTGGAAACCTTACTGCCCGTCCTGGTGATCCTCGGTTTATTACAGAGCCTGTGGCTGGTGGCGCGCTGGTTCAAGCACATCAGATGGAGGGTGTTGTTTCTGAGTATCCTGCCTGCGGCCATCATAGGCATGGCCATCGGCATCTCCTACCGGACGCTGGTGGGCAATTATACTCAGCTGCTGATATTGCTGGGTATCTTTATCATGGCTGTTTCGGTGATGGAGATAGTTCTCATATATAAAACGAGGGCGGCCGGCGGAAGCCTGCCCTGGTATCTGGGATGGCCGATATTGATCGTGGGGGGCATCTTTCACGGCATCTTCGCCAGCGGAAGTCCTCTCATCATCTATTATTCCAGCCGCCAGTTTAAGGAGCCCGCCGAATTTCGCGCCACCATATCCATGTTATGGCTCATTCTGTCCATCATACTGGTCGTCAACCTCTATTCCATCGGCCAGATAAATATCACCACACTGGCGACAACGGGCATCGTGTTGCCCGGGCTGATCCTGGGTATCGTATTCGGCAGCCGCATGACCTTCAGGGCGCTGGTTTACAAGGTGCTGATCTATACGCTGCTCTTCGTTGCAGGGCTGCTGCTGGTTGTACAGCAAATAATCTACCGTTGAAGCCGGATTGTGCATTCCTGCTACAATAAGCAGGGCCGGGTGCTCTACGGAAAATAATAGAATGAAAAAGAATCAGCGTAACCTTGTCCCCCCCGGACTGTCTTACATAGCGGACAATATCGGCAGCCGTGACAATATACTCGGCCTGCCGGTCGAGGCCAGGGCCAAATGGGCCGAAGGGCTGGAGTTCTCCGATGACCGGTCGACCGTCTTTTTCGCCGGCTGCGGCTACCAGTACTCCTCCATGCTCGAGCCGCTGGTGACGCTGGTCAGGACCGCCGACCGCATGTCCATCGATCCCGACCTTCCGGTGGTGCTTGCCGGGATACCTAAAAAAATGGGAGTGGACGTGGCCGGTATTTACACGAAGGTGCTGGCCCGCGGCGATGGCGGCGACAGCGGAGTGCTTCGGGACGCCGTGCGCGTGCTTAAATATCTGGGCATTGAAGTGGGCTATCTGGATGTGAACGAGCCCTGTTGCGGCGCACCCCTTTATCACATGGGGCTGCGCAGGGAATTCGCCGCGAACGCCGGGAAGGCCGTTGCCCGCTTCAGGGCATACGGTGTGAGGAAGATAGTAAGTATAGTCCCATCCTGCACACATGCCCTGCGCACGCTTTTTGCCGCAGCGGTGCCCGGCTACGATATCGGGGTACGCCACTTCATCGAAGAGGTTGCCGACAGGGTCAGGCCCGGTCAATTCCGCTATCCACATAGTGTGAAAGTGGCCTATCACGATCCCTGCCAGCTGGGCAGGCACATGGGCCTCATCGATCAGCCACGCCTGGTTTTGCAAGCAATTGAAAACCTCGAGCTGGCCGAGCCGGAGTGGACATCGGGTGAATGGTCGACCTGTTGCGGCGGCGGCGGCGGCTTCGAGGTCGTATTTCCCGATATGAGCCAGACGCTGGCCGAGGGCAGGGTAAGGGAGCTGGCCGATACCGGCGCCGATATTATAACCACCCAGTGCCCCGGCTGCCTGATGCAGCTTAAAAGCGGGCTGAAGGCATTGAAAAAGGACAAAATCGAAGTCGTCGACCTCGCTACCCTGCTGGCCAGGTCTGTGAACACAAAATAGGAACGTATATAATCAGGGTTATAATTTTAAATGTCATCGCGAGGAGCGTAGCGACGTGGCGATCTGATGGATTGCTTCGCCCACGCTCGCAATGACGCGAATTTGAACAAATGTCTATATCGAAGGATTATAGGAAGGAGCTCAGGGACGCAGCCGGCAGCGGGCGTATCCGGCTGGCGCTTTCCCGTGCCATTAAAAGCTACCGTGTGAACACGGATAATGCTCTTAAGAGGTTCCCGCACACGGTAAAAATGGCTGAGGAAGTCAGGCTGATAAAAGAGGCGTCCGTCCAGCAGATGGCGGAGCTGGCCAGGAAGGCGGGCCGCAGCATCGAGGAGAACAGGGGTAAATCCCACATCGCCAGGACGGCCGGGGATGCGCTCAGGATTATCGGGGAGATAGTGGGGAACAAGAAGCTGGTGGTCAAGGCCAAGAGCATGACGGCCGAGGAGATACAGCTGCGCGAGCATCTGGAGAAGGCAGGAAACGAGGTATACGAGACCGACCTGGGCGAATTCATAATACAGAAACTGGGGCAGCGCCCCATGCATATCCTCTCCCCCGCCATACATGTGCCCAGGGAGGATGTCGCCGAGCTGTTTACGCAGATAACCGGCCGTAAGCAGCAACCCGATATAGACAAGCTGGTGGCGACGGCGCGGGAGTTACTGAGGGAGAAATTTTTCAAGGCGGATATCGGCATCAGCAGCGCCAATGTGGTTTCCGCCGATACCGGCACGCTGTTCATGATCGAGAACGAGGGCAATATCCGCCTGGCCACAGGCGCCCCGCCCGTGCACATCGCGCTGGTCGGCCTGGAAAAACTGGTGCCGACGCTGGAGCAGGCCTTCAAGGTAGCCGAGGTCACCTGGCGTTACGCTAACTATACCGTGCCGTCCTATGTCAGCCTGGTTTCAGGACCCAGCAAGACGGGCGACATCGAGAAAGTGACCACTTACGGTGTTCACGGCCCTAAAGAGTTCCACGTCATCTTCCTGGATGACGGCAGGACGCAGCTGGCGAAGGACCCTGTGCTGCGGCAGGCGCTCTACTGCCTGCGCTGCGGCGGCTGTCTTTATGAATGCCCGGTCTTCGGGCTCACGGCGGGCTATTTCGGCGATAAGTATTTCGCAGGCATCGGAGCAGTGTGGGCTGCGGAGGTTACCCGCAACATGGAGAAGGCTTCGTCCATGGCATATACCTGCCTGACCTGCGGCAGGTGCAAGGTGCGCTGCCCCATGAAGATCGATGTCCCCGAGATGATACTGTCCTTGCGTAAGTCCATAGCAGAGGAGTAGACCTCTCACTCCACCTGTGCAAACGCCACAACGTAGTTATGCCCGTACTTTTTTGCGCATTTAGGGCAGGTGGTGAAGTAGAAATACTGTTTTACAGCCTTCTTGCCGCTTGCCCGGGCGTAACGTTCCATCTCCTTGAACCACTTCGGCACTGCGTTGTATGGACCGTCAAATACCCTGCTCAGGAAATTGCCCGATAACCTCACGTTCAGCGCGTCCGGGACTTCTTTTATTACGGTCATATAGATCTCGGACTTCCAGGGCGAAGGATCGTATGCCAGCATGATGAAGTCCTTATCGGCTGGCCTTGCGCCGGCCTGCTCGATGCTGTTCCACATCCGTGTAACCACCCGGCCCATGTTCAGTGGAATATGAAAAAACTGATTGACCGAATCCTGTATGAACAGCTTATCTTTCCAATCAAAACTTTTATAGTCCCACGGTTCCGGATCAAAGGGAGGACAGCATTCGGAAGGATCTTTCTTTTCTGTCATTTTACTTATCTCCTTAGCGATCTATCTCAAGATCTCTATTCAATCTATTTATACTCGTTCAACTTTTCCACTACAGGACCTATCACGCGTTCCGTCGCCTCGTTGAATATCAGGTGACAGGGTTCATGGAACACCAGCATCTCCTTGCGCGGGGCGGAGATTTTTTGGTAAACCTCAAGGCAGTAGCTGTAGGGGAAGAGCGTATCGCCGGTGGAGGCGATCACCACCACCGGGCATTTGATGCTGCCGTCAGAGATGCTGCTCAAGTCCGCCGTGAACAGCGATGCCATGAAGCAAAGCGGGTAGTTAGAACGGTTGAGGGGGTCGCTGAAAAACAGGTCCCGCAGCTCCTTGGATTTGCTGACCCTGTCGAAGTCGAGATATGACTCCGGCGGCAATTCCAGACCTGGGGCGATGCGGGCGGCGAGCTTCATCGTTGAAGTGATGGGACGGACAAAGGGTTTAAGGAAATGCGGGAACCTCGTTATTTCTATCGAGCTGCTCAGCGAAGGGATCAGCACGTTATTGGGGAATACCGCTTTAATACGGCTGTCCAGCCCGGCCGCTGCCAGGCTGAGAATTCCGCCCTGTGAGGATCCCAGCAGGATCACGTCGCTGCTGATATTGTCCAGGCAGTAACCGATGCTGTCCGTGATGTTCTGCAGCATATCTGCGAAGGTGAAAAACCTCTTCTCCCGCGGGCTCTTGCCGTGGGACAGCAAATGGACGCCCGCGACGTTGAATCCCGCGCCGGCCAGCAGTGTCAGGAATTCATCGTAAAAAAGAGGGTGCGTCATCGTGCCGGGAATGAAAACGACGCAGGGACGGCCATCGCCGGCGTGGTAGAGGGAAAGAGCGATCCTGGTGCCTGCCGATTCTATCAGCGTCTCGCTGTAATTATCCCAGCCCGACAGGTTCAGTACCACCTGATCATGGTCTCTCACGACTGTCTATTTTACACCGTGTGTCAAATACCCAGCCGTTTCCGCCGCTCCTCGATGGCCGCGGCTATGCCGTCCACGGCCTTAACTGCGTCTTTTTCCACTCCCAGCAGGCCGCCGGTGACGCCCGGCAGGTCCTGCGTCAGTAGCTTAACCAGGCTGGGTCCGCCGGTGACGGTGGGCACCGGATTGACGTAGGTATACAGGCCGAAGGCCAGCGCAAACACGGCGTCGATGGTGGCCTTCTGCTCCATGTATTCGGGGGCCACAGCCGCCACAGGCAGGTCGGTGACGGGCACATTGCCCAGCTCTTTGGATATGGCCGCCAGCAGGTCGGCCAGCCGTCCTGTGTCGGTGCAGGTGCCGTAACTCAGCACGGGCGGTATACCCAGCGACCGGCAGAGCCCCTTCAAACCCGGGCCGGCCAGGTCGGAGGCCTGGGTGGAGCACAATCCGGCAACCTGCATGGCCGCATTGCCGCAGCCCATGGAAAGCACCAGTATATCGCGCTTGATGAGCTCTCTGGCCACCGCCACGCTGTGCGCGTCGTTGCCGTGGTCGCGCAGGGTGGTGCATGATACCAGCCCCGCCACGCCCCGGATTGTCCCTTTTTTAATGGCGTCCAGCAGCGGCGTCAGCTTGCCGCCCAGAGCTTCCAGTATGCTTTCGGTGGAGAAGCCGACCACCGCCTCGGTCACGGGCAGGCCGGCCACGGCTTCCACCGTTTTCCTGCGCTCTTTATAATTGGCGATGGCCATATCCAGCAGTTCGGCCGCCTGCTTAGCAGCCTTTTCGGGCAGGTAGTCGATGCGCTCAGTAACTCCCTCAAAGGACACCAGGTCGCTTACGGGCAGCAGCTTGAACTTATATTTTTCAGCATAGGCCGGATCGACCGGCATCGAGCAGTTCATATCGCAGGCAAACAGGTCCACACATCCTGAGGCCAGCACGGCCTCCTGCGAGATCCAGTTGCCGGTAAAGCCCCACAATGCATCGTCCATCTCCCAGCGCTGTATCATCTCCTGGCCTGTCTCTATATTGGCGATGACGCGCAGCCCCCTGGCGCCGACAGCTTTAGCCTTATCCTGCCACTCTTTGGTGCGCGCCAGCTGTACCATGGCGAAGCCCAGGAAGGGCTCATGTCCGTTGGGCAGCGCGTTGACGTAATCCGGATCCAGTACGCCCAGGTCCACGCGCATTTTGTGTGGTCTTGGTATGCCGAAGAGGATGTCCTGACAGTATTCGTTGATTATCTGGCTCTGGTAGGCCATGGCGATCCCCAGCCTCATAGCTTTGAGCGCCAGGCTCTGGTAATAGCCGTCCACGTTGGTCAGGCAGGAGCTGGTGGAGAACAGCATCTCTCCGTGGATGCCGCCGGGGAAGATGCCCAGCCTGCGCCAGGCCTCCTTGCGCTCGGCGGGCGCCAGCGCCTCAACGATACGGCTGGGCTGGTCATGTTTGCGGTTGAAGTCCTCGTCCGCATACTTACACAGGCGCAGGGCTATGCGTTTATGGGAGCCGGCGGTGCTGAGGCCGAAGCGTCTGGCGAAGACCTTGAGCTTATCTCCCTCTGTGATACGGAATGGTGTTTGCCCTCTGGCCGTGGCCTGCATCGTCTTGATCGTCTGCTCCGTATGGTAGTGGTAGGTCGATGCGCCCATCACGTTGCGCAGCAGCATCATGCGCATGGCCATGCCGTCGGCCGTGATGCCGCATACTCCGCGTTTATCCTTGGAGGCATCGGCCCGACAGGGCCCGTTGGAGCAGAGGTCGCAGCGCCTGCCCTCCTGGCAGAAGGGACAGCGCTGGTCGGGACTGCTGCCCAGGCCCTGCGCCTCGTAACGGTCCCAGATATTGGTCATTCCGTCCTTTTTGATACGGTCGTAGACGGTGCGCACCGAGCTGTGATACGAGATTCGGTCCTCTTCCATGGCAACCTCCGCTGAGTTTATTAATTCGCCCCGTGTGCTGACAATGAATTCCTTGAAAGGGATATCCTTGTTACTCGATAGAATAGCCTGCATGGCCATACGGGTCAAACCGGAGCAGCAGGGCACTTCCATACGCAGGACGGTCAGGCTTCCGATGTCCGACTGGCGCAATATCTCGCTGAGTTTAGCAAGGTGTGCTTCGTAGTTATCCAGCTTGGGGCAGGCCACCAGCAGGGTATGGTTTTTAAGGAAATTCCGGTGGAATCCGCCGCAGGCGAAGGCCGTGCAGTCGGCTGCCAGCAGGACATCGGCGCCCTGTAAAAAAGGCGCTTTGGCTGGGACGAGGGTGAGCTGCACCGGCCAGTGGGACAACTGCGAGGGTTCATCTTCGGATTTGACGCCGGACCCCTCTCTTGCGGCCGGCTTGAACTGCGCAACGCTGGAGGACGGGCAGCCGCAGGGCAAAGTGTCCTTCTTTTCAAATGGAAGCACGTCAGCGGAAGGACAACCGCAGGCAGGTTCCGGTACTGCCGCTGCAAGCCCGGAAAGGTGCTTTTTCACAGCTTCCTCATCGAAGGGTTCCCCCTCTCTTTCAATAATGGAAATAGCGTCCTGCGGGCATTTGCCCAGGCAGGCGCCCAGGCTGTCGCAGTATTTGTCCGAGACCAGCCTGGCCTTGCCGTCTATAATCTGCAGCGCACCCTCGGCGCAGGACATGATGCACAGTCCGCAGCCGTCGCATTTATCCTCGTCGATTTTGACTATCTTTCGTTTGATCCTGGCCCCTGCTTTCTCCATTTCGCGCCTCCGCAGTCGCTTCAGTCTTGTATTTGAGCCCGCTGTAAATGCCCCTTGCCCCGGCACTGCTCTGCATATTTGCAGTACTCCGCGCATAGATTGGATTTGTTCAAGACGACTTCTCCGCAGGCAGGACATTCAACCCTGACATCCGTGGAGAAGATCTCGACTTCCTCGCCGCACTGCGGGCACGGCCTGATTAGAAGCGCGGGTGTGCCGCCGCCGGAAGGACCCGGGCATCTCAAGGGCATATTCATAGATGCCATTTTAAATTCGGTCCGGGCCGGCGGGTATGATTAATGTCACACAGGGTGACGCAGCGGGGCCGGGAGCAGGTTAAATACGCTTATTCGCCGTAATGTTGAAGCAATTGATAAATGGCATCGCTTCCGAAGGCCAGCGCCTTGACAGGCACGCGCTCGTCCGCCGCGTGAAAGAGCTGCTCGAAGTTGATGTCCGGCGGCAGCTTGAGGGGAGTGAACCCGTAGGTCTGTATGCCCAGTTTGGCGAAAAGGCGGGCATCCGTCACAGCAGGGAAGAGCATCGGTGTGGGTGTGCTGCCCGGGTCGGCTTCCCTGAGTATATCAGCCAGCGTATCGTAAAGCCCCATGTCGGGCTGCGGCATGCCGCCGCCGAAATAGGACAACTCGTATTCTACATCGCTGCCGGCCAGGCCTTTGAGCTCTGTGATTATATCGTCCGGCGTAAAGCCCGGCAGCAGGCGGCAGTCGAGGCCCAGTGAAACCTGGCAGGGTATCTGGTTGAAACTTTCCCCGCCGCGAATGGTGGTGGCTGAGACTGTGTTGTGCAGTATGGGATCGAACATGCGCACCTGCTGGCCGAAGGTATCGAGGACTGAATTGGTCAGCGCCGGGATGAGCATCTGCATGAAGGTCTGCTTGAGCGGGCTGGGCAGCCCCTCGGCCGTGCAGCGGACCTGCTCCTTGGCAACGGCTGTTATATGCACCGGGAGGCGGTGTTCCAGGCTGTGCAGAAAACGCGATACCCGCGCCATAATGCCGCCCCGCTCGGGCCACGCGCCGTGACCGCCCTTGCCGTAGATGTTGGCTATCAGGCCGCAGCCCTGCTTTTCCGATACCATGATGGGGTAGAAGCGGTGCCTCAGTATGTGTGACGTGTAGCCGCCGAATTCGCCGATGGCGTATTTAACGCCCTGGAAAAGCTGCGCCTGGCTGGCGACCAGGTATTCGGCGCCATAGGTGCTGCGGCTCTCCTCGTCGCTGAGCACAGCCAGCAGCACATCGCCCGCCGGTACGAGGCCGTCGGCCTTAGCGCGCATCATGACTGCCAGCATCATGGCGATGCCGCCTTTCATGTCCAGCGCACCTCGGCCCCATATATATCCGTCCAGCTCCTCCCCTACAAAGGGATTAAGCCTCCATTTCTGGTTGGCGGTGGTGACAACGTCTATATGGCCGTACATCAACAGCGGCGGCGCGGAGCCCCTGCCCTGGATGCGGGCAATCAGGTTGGGGCGGGACGAATCGCTGGCCACGATGGTATTTTGAACGCCCGCCCAGTCCAGCAGACCCTTGATATAGTTGATGCAGGCAGCTTCGTTACCCGGCGGATTGACCGTGTTATGGCGGATCAGGTACTTGAGGATCTCGTCCGGGCGGGTGTAGATTACGGGCTGTTCCTCTGAAGGTGAGCTGTTCATGATATTTCTCCTGTGCTTACGCCGGCGAATATTGCGAATGAACTGCCTGGCCCATTGTAGTAAATGGCCGTAGCCATGTCCAGCGCTGCCCTTCGCCTCACAGGCGCCGGCAGTTATCCGGCATAATTGACTTGTTACAAAGGGCACACTATCATTACCCGGAACGGAGCTGAATGAATTGAAAATTCCTTTCGGAGACAGGTTTAATCTGCCTGAAATAAGCAATGACCTGAGAGTCGCCTTTTTCCTGGTTTTCAAAGCTATTACAAGGGGCAACAAATATACCCTGGTGCTGACTATACTGGTCACCACCCTGGCCTTCATCAATATCATTTTCACCTCAGCCATCATGAACGGGGCCATCAGCAAGGCCTACCAGCAGGCGCAGGAGAACTATGTTTCCAATATCGTGATACTGCCTGCCGTTGATGATAAATACATCAACCAGGTACATCAATTGAAGACCAAGATCGACACCTTGCCCGGCGTGGTCAGCACCAGTTCGCGCTACTCCCAGTCAGGATTGATCAGGTACGATCCCGAGAATGACAACCTGGATGTGCGCGAGAAAGCCTGGAATATTAAATCCATCAATCCGGACGAGGAGGTCAGGGTAACCAACCTGCAGAACTACATGATCGCCGGGAGATACCTGGAGGAAGGCGACCGCAACCAGATCATCATGGGCAGGGAGATATCGGGAGGTTACGGGGCCAGCTTCCAGATTTCCTCGCTCAAGGGCGCGCAGGTCGGGGATGAGGTGACCATAAGCTACGGCAACGGGATTAAGCGCGACTACAGGATCAAGGGAATCTATAATACGTATTTTCCGCTGGCGGACCTTAACGTCTTCGTGACAGAGAAGGAGATGGAATCGGTGCTGGGCCTGCACAACAGGGCCTCCGAGGTGCTGATCAAGACGGACGGCTCGGTGCCTGAACGGGTTTATATCGACCGGTTGAGGATGATGGGCATTGAAGAGGAGCAGCTCAATGTCTGGATGGATTTTATCGGGTACATCAGCGGGCTGACGCAGACCTTCGATATAGTCAAAACCATCGTGACCTTTATCGGTCTGCTGGTGGCGGGCGTGACTATATTTATCGTCATTTTCATCGCCACCGTTAACCGCCGCCGCCAGATAGGCATACTCAAGGCCATCGGCATGAAGGAGCGCATAATCATCCTTTCCTATATATTTCAGGCCATATTTTATGCCTTCCTGGGAATCATCGCCGGGCTGATCGTGATCCACGCCGGCCTGGTGCCCTACTTCATCCGGCATCCCCTCCCCATGCCCATCGGGCTGGTCAGCCTGGCGCTGGTAAGGCAGGATATGGCGGTGGCCATGCTGAGCATGCTGCTGGTCAGCGTGGTGGCCGGCTTCATACCGTCGTGGATGGTGACCCGGCAGAATATCATCAAGGCTATCTGGGGATGAGAACATGGTAATCATAGAAGCGAAAGGGCTTAAAAAAATATTCGGCGGCGAAGTACCTGTTGAAGCGCTCAAGGACATAGACCTGCAGATAAACCGGGGTGAATTCGTTGGTATCATGGGCCCCAGCGGCTCGGGGAAATCCACCCTGTTACACATGCTGGCGCTGCTGGACGATCCCACAGCCGGCAAAATCATAATGGACGGTACCGAAGTTGAGAAATTATCATCCATGCAGAAGACTAATTTCCGCCTGAATAAGCTGGGATATGTTTTCCAGGAATATGCCCTGCTGCCCGAGCTGAATGCGCTGGAGAATGTCTGCCTGCCGCTTATGATGCTGGGCGCTTCGGCCAGGGAATACCGCAGGGCCGCGCTGGAGATGATGGAGACGGTGGGACTGGGCAAACGAGCCAAGCACCTCATCAGCCAGATGTCCGGCGGCGAACAGCAGCGCGTTGCTATAGCCAGGGCGCTGGTCAATAAATCGAAAATACTCTTCGCGGACGAGCCCTGCGCCAACCTGGATACCAAGAATTCCGGCATCGTCATGAACCTGCTGCGCCAGCTGTGTGACGAGAGGCAACAGACCATCGTCATGGTTACCCATGAGCCGGAACATAT